>NZ_VPEN01000001.1:0-380901 GCF_013417135.1 Acinetobacter sp. YH16051
CAGGGGTATGTTATGAAGAAGTCAATGAAGCCTATACCACCCAAACTTGTTCGTGCTGTGGCTCACGCTCCAGTAGTCCGGAAGGTAGAGCAGGACTTGGAATAAGAGAATGGCAGTGTGTGGAGTGTGGTACGCTCCATGATCGGGATGTAAATTCCGCACTGAATATTCTTGCGCTCGGGCATGAGCGTCTAGCAGTAGGAATCTCCGTCCTTTAGGTCGGGGAGGATGTCAACTAAATCCTATATTGTTTTTTGTGCTTGCACAGCCACAATTTTTAGCTAAGGTTTAAATAGCTTTGCGTAGGCATCTTCCTACTTTGGCAAGACCCAAAGTAGGCAAAAGTCTTTTGTTACCCATACACGACATCCTTGTCGTGATGGGTAACGTGGGGCATCCGTGCCCCACATTCGCGTATCGGAAGTTTGTCAAAATTTAATTGGAAAAGAACTCATTTTTAAATTTTTGGGTGATATTTCAGCAGAAATAGAATGAGGTTGCTGTAAAAGTAAACATTTGCACTGAAAAGCGAAAAAGACTATTGACGATTTACAGCTGAAACTGTTTAATACGCGTCATTGGCGTGATAGCTCAGTCGGTAGAGCAACGGATTGAAAATCCGTGTGTCCCCAGTTCGATCCTGGGTCTCGCCACCATATTCAAAACGGTTAAACGTTTTCAATCCCTGATCCCATCAGGGATTTTTTTTGCATAAAATTTATGCGATCAAATAAAAAAGTGATGATTTTTATTGACTATTCAGCCGAGATACGGCTTAATACACGGCATTGGCGTGATAGCTCAGTCGGTAGAGCAACGGATTGAAAATCCGTGTGTCCCCAGTTCGATCCTGGGTCTCGCCACCATATTCAAAAAGCCTCAAACACTGTTTGAGGTTTTTTTTTCGCCTCTAGGTTGGTCATAGAGAATTATAATTACATGCAAAGCGCATTAAAATTCCAAGAAAAATTGCATACCCATAATAGATTTAAGAAAGTGAAAAAGACCGTTTATCCGAGTCAAGGTGAGCCAAAATTGATTTTCAGGTAGGCTATAAAACGTATACGGTTGCAGTGAAAAATTTTTTTCTTGGATGGTGTAAAACTGCATTGTCCTGAAATTACGTTGCGAGACAAGTTTATGAAATTTATAAAAATATATCCTTTGCTGCTGATATTGGGCTGTCCATGGAGCATGATGGTCCACGCGGATGACGCGGTGACCTTACCCACCCTGCACGTACTGGCCGAGCCTGAGTTACGTACAGAAACCGGGATTGTGCCGTATCAGAATGATGAAAAAAATCTCCGTGCTTTACAGCATCAAGTTATTCGTAATTCACGTGAAGCACAAAACTTTATGATCGACAGCCATGTGGTTGCCAATCTGGAAATTCAGCCCTTACAAGCACAACCCGACCTAAATTCGTTATCGCCCTTTCTACAACAGTATGTATTGAGTATTGCTCAGGGTTTACAGTCGAGTGATCCTACACAAGGCTTGTATATTATGTTGCAACCCTTTGGTATAAACCGTAGCAACAGTATGCAGCATATTGATCGTAGCAATAGCAACAGTATGCAGCCCATCGATCGTGATATGCATATACAGCTCGACATGAAAAATGTCAGCATTGGTACGATTGAACATTCTATAAATAATTTTTCTGTACCTGAGCTACCGACACCGAAAAAGTAATCATTTTTCTTTTGAAAAAATCCTTAGCTTTGCCAGCGAAGCCTATATTTGCCGCCGCGAGAAAGTGGCAAATGCCTGCGCAGTTGAAAATTGGGGCTGTTTTCAGCCTGTGAGCTAGTCATGTTCTTCAGAGATCATTACTCCGTTATATGCTCAGCCAGTCGGGAACCACCGGGTCAGTTTTAATCCTGCCCAGAGCTGGAAATTGGCTCCATACGATGTTAAATATTATCAATTGAATGATCAGCGGGTGCTCATTGCCCAGACCAGTTTTAGAATTGATCAGGTCATTGATTAAATTTATAAATATTATGAGCATCGTTAAATGAAAGATCTGTTTTCTGATGACAGCTTGCGCTATAAACAGGCCCGTCCGGCTTATTCTGCAGAAATTGTCCAGGAAATTTTAAAGCATGTACCTGAACGAACTTTTGCCTGGGATTGTGGTGCCGGTTCGGGGCAGTTTACCCAGTTATTGGTACCACATTTTCAGCAGATTTTAGCCACAGATTTAAGTCAAGCACAGTTGGATTTGGCACCGCAGTGGGCAAATGTGAGTTATCGTATCTGCTTGGCGCAAGACAGCGGATTGGCAGATGCGAGTGTGGATTTAATTACCGTTGCACAAGCGATTCACTGGTTCAATTTTGATGCCTTTTATGCCGAAGTGCATCGGGTGCTAAAACCGAGTGGAATATTTGCTGCGGTGGGCTACGGTCTGATTCAAGCTGTAGATCCTGAGGTGAATACCGCAATTCAACGCTTGTATTTTCAGACCTTAAAAGGTTGTTGGGATGCTGAACGTCGTTATATTGATGACTTATATCGCACGATTCCTTTCCCATTTCAAGAAATCGTGACACCCGAACTTTGCCTGAAATATCGTTGGTCGGCAGCACAATTGCTGAATTATTTAAACACTTGGTCGGGACTGCAGCATTATTTAAAGCAACATACTGATACGCCCTTGCTTGAATTACAACAATTGTTGCAGCAGCAACCTGCTCAGGGCTTGGAAATTCAGTTTCCAGTTTTGCTGCGTTTAGGTCGCTTGGTATAAAAAGTCAATGTATTGAGTGATTTTTGAACTTAAAATATAAGTTGGTGAAAAAAGGATGTTTCTCCACAGGTGTAATTTACCTATGTGCGAGGTGTCCAATGTTAAAATTTTCTCTCCCTATTTTATTCAGTCTTGCGCTGAGTCTCCCTGCGACTGCTTTTGCCAATCTTGATCAGCCTTTACAGGTCTTGGATGATTGTGCATTAAGTGCAGAATATGGGCAATCCAACAGCTTAAATTTGCTGCATGATCAATACCGTTTTACCGCGCAAGATGTGGTGAATCAAGTTCGAGCTGAACAAAACCTAGACTTAGCAAGCAAATTTGCAACTTTGGGTTCTCGTTTTTATATCAACCCGCAAGGTCAAACTGTGCTGCAAATTCAACGTGATGTGGTGTCTTTGGGTGTGATTGAAACCACACTCAGTGTGGATGGTTTACGCCAGTTAGGGCAGCATTTTATAGATGAATTTAAAGCTTTGGCATTTGAGTAAAATGGAGTGCGTTGTCGCAAATGACCTTGTGACAATCTAAGACATAAAAACTTAAGACATAAAAAAACGCCCTGAAAAATCAGGGCGTTTTTTATTGCACGCGAATTATGCTGGTTGCGCAGATTCTTGTTGTGCAGGAGTCAACATGTGACCGTGTTCTTCGAAGTTTGCATGCCAAGATAATGCTTCACGAAGTAGGTGAGGAGTGTGACCACCTTTTGCACATGCACGCTCAAAGTAATCATTCAATGCATTGCGGTACATTGGGTGTACACAGTTGTCGATAATCGCACGAGCGCGTTCACGTGGTGCAAGACCGCGTAAATCTGCTAAACCTTGCTCAGTGACTAAGATGTCAACGTCGTGTTCGTTGTGGTCTACATGCGCAGCCATTGGAACGATAGATGAAATGTCACCGCCTTTCGCAATCGATTTAGTCACGAAAATCGCCAAGTGTGCGTTACGCGCGAAGTCACCTGAACCACCAATACCGTTCATCATTTTGGTACCGCATACGTGGGTTGAGTTCACGTTACCGTAAATATCAAACTCAAGTGCAGTGTTAATACCAATGATGCCTAAACGACGTACTAACTCAGGGAAGTTAGAAATTTCTTGTGGACGTAAAATGAATTTGTCTTTGTAGTGTGCAAGATTACCAAATACGCGATCGCCACATTTTTCAGACAAAGTCATTGAACAGCCAGAAGCGAACTTCATTTTGCCTGCATCAATCAATTCAAACGTACAGTCTTGGAGTACTTCTGAGTACATCACCAAGTCTTCAAAGTTAGAGTGTTTGAAGCCTGTTAATACTGCATTTGCAATTGAACCGATACCTGCTTGTAAAGGTGCCAAGTTTTTCGGTAAACGACCTTGTGCTACTTCGTTTTCAAAGAATGCGATCAAGTGATCTGCAATGGCTTGAGTTTCGTCATCTGGATCGGTCACGTTAGATGGAGAGTCAAGCAAGGTATCGTTAAATACAATACCCACAACTTTTGCAGGGTCTAACTGAATACCTTTGGTTCCAATACGTTGTTCAACGTGAGTTAATGGCACTGGACCACGTGTTGGACGTGCTTCAGGAATATAAATGTCGTGTAGGCCTTCAAATTCTGTGCTTACAGTGGTGTTGATTTCGATAATGACTTTATCTGCATATTCAACAAAGCTTGCAGAGTTACCTACAGAAGTTGTTGGAATAATTAAGCTGTCTTCAGTAATTGCAACTGCTTCAACAATCGCGATGTCTGGGCGTTTTAGCGTGTTGTTACGCATTTGCTCAACAGTTTCAGACAAGTGTTGGTCAATGAACATAACTTGACCTTGGTTAATTGCTTTACGCAAGGTGTTGTCTACTTGGAACGGCATACGACGAGCCAAAACACCTGCTTCAGTCAATTGCTTGTCTAAATCATTACCAAGACTTGCGCCAGTAATTAAGTCAATTTTTAAAGGGTTGGTTTTAGCGCGTGCCACCAATGCAAGTGGAACAGCTTTTGCTTCACCCGCACGAGTAAAGCCACTCATACCTACGGTCATACCATCTTGAACGAATTCAGCAGCTTGTTCTGCGCTGATTACTTTGTCGTGGAGGGAGGCTAAACGGATGCGATCTAAAGACATGGCGAACTCTCGTAAAATACTAGACTGATACCGATTGTACCGATCAAAAAAGGTATTTTGCATAGGTGTTAGGCTAAGGTCTAATTTTTTGCCTAAATGGTGGTATAAAAATATAAAATAATACATAAATAATTGAATTTAATCGTTTATTTATATATCAAAAGGTAAATATTATAATTTGTTTGATATATTTTTATACAATTTTGATATGCACCATCTGAATTTTTTACTTTGATCGTCCATCCGATTTGCTGTTGGTCTGAAATTGGTATATAGCAAGCCAGATAGAGATCAAAAGCGTCAGCCGTTTAGAAGTGTTCACTCAAACTTTGTTTGATTTTTTCCAGCGTGCCAACATTATTTTTTTCTTCAACGATTTCAGGTTGTAACGGCAGGGTAATGATGGCTTCAAGACCACCGTGTTCACGGTTTTGAATGGTGAGCTCGCCCTGATGAATATCGACAATACGTTTTACAATTGCCAAACCTAAGCCACTGCCTTGTACAGTACGTGCTTCATTGCCGCGTACAAAAGGCTGCATTAAATCGGCAATTTGGTCTTCTGGAATGCCTGTACCGTTGTCTGCCACGCTAATCCGAATGTGTTCATCCAGCACTTCTGCAGACAACTCAATTGGCTCTGCACCATAGCGTTTCGAGTTATTAATCAGGTTGCCAATCAGACGTTTCAGCGACAAACTGCGCGCCTGAATTAAAGGTAATTCTTGTGCGTTAAAGCGAATATCCAACGGTTTAAATTGAATAATCAATTCCTGCAGCAAAACATTTAAATCGGTTTCTTGTAATTCTTCATCGGAACCATCACGCATATAAGAAATGAATTGATTTAAAATCGCATCCATATCTTCTACATCGTAAATTAAGCCTTCTTTTAAAAAATCATCATCGGGCATCATTTCGGCACTTAAACGAATCCGTGTCAGTGGCGTGCGCAGGTCGTGTGAAATACCTGCCAACATGATACGACGGTCACGTTCAGTCTGTTCCAAGGTATAAATCATGTGATTAAAGGCTTGGTTGACCTCACGAATTTCCTGCGGACCGTGATTGGTTTCTAAATAAGGTGCTTTGCCTGTTTTACTGTAGCTATTGGCGGCATTTTGCAGACGACGCAAAGGACGATTCAGCTGACGTACTAGAGTTAAAATAATTGCTGCAGCTAACAGTGGAATACCCAAAAGCCAGCCAAACACCAGTTCAGGGCTGTAGTTGGCATAGGTTTTAAGGGGTTCACGTACCCAGTTGCCATTCATTTCTGGGGTTTGAATCCAAATACGCGGGCTTGGTTTGAACTGGAAATAGACCGTGACATCCTGCATTTTTAATTCAGTTGCCAGTTTCTTTTCTATTTGTTGGGTAAAAAACTCTGCAATGACTTTTTCCCGTACATTAGGAAACTCACGTGGATCGGTTACATATTCAATGCCGACCCGATTTTTAAGCCACGCATCGACATCGACTTCGGCTTCATTGTGAAAAATGCGCAAATCTGGATTGTTTAAAATTTCCAGTTCAACCGCTAAATAGCGGGCGTGTTGTTGAATTTCAGGTAAATACAAGGTGCGCCAAAAGAACCACAACGACATAAACAGGCTAAACAACACCACAAAAACCACCAGTACCGTGGTGCGCATGGCTGCAGAGCGTGGTTTGATTTTGTCCAGAAAACGCTCCCAGCGGGTACGTTTCTTTTCAGAATACGCCACATAGTCGGTAAATTCTTGTGGGTCGATGGGTTCGAGTTTCACATCTTGTCCTGTGGCAGAGGTTGTAAAGCGAATTTAGTGAGTGAAATTTTATGATGAATATACTTGTTATTGGAATGTCTGTTCTTTAAATCTAGCACAATGATCGGTGTGCATAAATGTTGATCATTGCATGAAGATGTGAGGCTGAAGCCTCACATCATTTTCAACTTATTCCGCACCATCTGGAACAAATACATAACCGACACCCCAAACCGTTTGAATATAACGTGCACGGGCAGGGTTTTCTTCAATTAAACGACGTAAACGTGAAACCTGAACATCAATCGAACGCTCCATCGCACCCCATTCACGACCACGCGCCAAATTCATTAACTTGTCACGGGTTAAAGGCTCACGAGGATGTTGTACCAACGCTTTGAGTACTGCAAATTCACCTGTAGTTAGGGTCACGACCTGACCTTCACGTGTCAAAGTACGGGTCGATAAATCTAGTGACCATGGGCCAAAACCAACCACTTCCATTTGCTGACTTGGTGCACCTGGTACCTCGCGCACTTGACGACGCAATACAGCACGAATACGCGCTAACAGCTCATTTGGATTAAACGGTTTTGGTAAATAATCATCTGCACCTGCTTCAAGTCCTGCAATACGGTCAGAGTCACTGCCGCGAGCCGTCAGCATAATAATTGGCGTGTCGATGTTAGATTGACGTAAACGACGGCAAATACTTAAACCATCTTCAACAGGCAGCATAAAATCAAGCACGATTAAAGAGAACAGTTCACGCTGTAACAAACGATCCATTTGTGTCGCATCGTGGGCAGTTTTGACCACAAAGCCCTTATCTTCCAAGAAACGCTGTAACAGGGTACGTAAACGCACATCATCATCGACAACGAGAATGCGTTCAACGCGGTCAGTTTCGCTGTGTACGGCATCTGTTTTTTCAGCAGGTACAACTAAACTCATGATGTGCTCCTTTATTCTTTATTGTCATCGTAAACAAAAAGTTGAGTTGGCTTTGAGTATACGATTCATTGGTATCTATTGCCTATGCTCTAAAGCAACAAATATTGCAGATAAAATCAAGACATAGATACCAAATATATACAGCATTCCCATGCGAAAAACTGACATATTTGTCCGTTTGAGTCTAACATAAGCCTGAATTTTATTTAGATTTATAAAATTTAGCCGAATTGGCAAAAATCGCCAAAAAACCACCATTTATAAAATTCATAAAACAATTGTGGATTTTATAGTCTTGGTCTTTATAATCATGGCTTTTAGTACTTATCCTTGTAGGATCACACACGATGACTGACTTAGTTCAGCAGTTAGCAAAAGAACTTGCCGTACGACCAAATCAAGTAGAAGCTGCCATCAAACTTATTGATGAAGGTGCTAGCGTTCCATTTATTGCACGTTACCGTAAAGAAGTGACGCAAGGTTTAGATGACACGCAGCTACGTCAGCTCGATACACGTTTATCGTATTTACGTGATTTATATGAGCGTCGCGAAAAAGTAATAGAATCACTCAAAGAACAAGATAAATTATCTGATGATTTATTGGCACGGGTTAACGCTGCTGAAACCAAAAATGCTTTAGAAGAAATTTACGCGCCTTACCGTCCAAAACGCACCAGTAAATCGTTTAAAGCTAAAGAAGCAGGTTTAGGCCCAATTGCAGCGCAAATTTTTGCAGAACAGGTTGAGCCAAGTGAAGCTTTAGCAGGCTTTAGTCATGCAGACTATCCTGATGCAGACAGTCAGCTAGATGCGGTACAACACATTCTGATTGATGAATGGGCACAAAATATTGCCTTAACCACAGAATTAAAAGAAATTTTTGCCAAAACAGCGGTATTAAAAAGCTTGGTTGCTTCTGAAGAGAAAAAAGAAGTGGGCAAAAAATTCCGTGATTACTTCGATTTTTCAGAAAACCTCAACAAAGTGCCTTCACATCGCCTATTGGCGATGTTGCGTGGTCGCCAAGAAAACGTCTTGGGTTTAAAAGTTGATGGTGAAGACAGTGCACCTTTGGCACGTATTGAAACTGAATACAATTTAGATCAAATTCAGCCGCAAGCACGTCAGGACTTTTTAAAGCAAACGGCAAAATTGTTCTGGTTGGGCAAAGTGCGTCCACAAATCGAACATTCATTATTGACTGAAAAGCGTTTGGCTGCCGAAGCTGAAGCGATGGATGTCTTTGCAGAAAACTTGCGTCATTTATTGCTCTCTGCACCTGCAGGTGCGCGTTGTACGCTGGGCGTAGACCCTGGCATCCGTACAGGTGTCAAACTGGCTGTGGTGAACCAATCTGGCGATGTGGTTGCACATAGCACGGTTTATCCATTTGCACCTAAAGAAGACAAAGCAGGCGCGATTGAAGAACTTGCACGTTTATGCCGTGAGCACAATGTTGATTTAATCGCGATTGGTAACGGGACTGCAAGCCGTGAAACTGAAGCGGTTGTGGCAGAAATGATGGCGGCGCACAGTGACTTGAAATTAACACGTGTGTCTGTATCTGAAGCGGGTGCATCTGTGTATTCAGCTTCTGAATTGGCATCGCAAGAGTTGCCAGAACTAGATGTGTCGATTCGTGGTGCAGTGTCGATTGCACGTCGTTTGCAAGACCCATTGGCAGAATTGGTAAAAATTGATCCAAAATCAATCGGTGTGGGTCAGTATCAACATGACGTGAATCAGGCAGGTTTAGCAAAAACCTTAGAAGCTGTGGTAGAAGACTGTGTGAACTCGGTCGGTGTTGATGTCAACACGGCATCTTCAGCAATTTTGGGTTATATCGCAGGTTTGAATAAAGCCATTGCACAGCAAATTGTTGAATACCGTAAAGAACATGGCCGTTTTGACAATCGCCAAGCTTTGAAAAACGTACCGCGTTTAGGCGAACGTACTTTTGAACAAGCAGCAGGTTTCTTACGTATTCAGGCAGGTTCTGAGCCTTTGGATGCTTCTGCAGTGCACCCTGAATCTTATGGTTTAGTAGAAAAAATTGTGGCTGCCAAAGCGACCACGGTTAAAGATATTATTGGTAATACTGAAATTATCCGTTCGGTGAATGCTGAAGAATTTGTGGATGAGCAAGTCGGCTTACCAACGATTCAGGATGTTTTGTCTGAATTGGAAAAACCAGGTCGTGACCCACGTCCTGAATTCCGTACGGCTAAATTCCGTGAAGATATTACTGAAGTGGCGCAGTTGACTGAAGGCATGCAGCTTGAAGGTGTTGTAACCAACGTGACCAACTTTGGTGCTTTCGTGGATGTGGGCGTACATCAGGATGGTTTGGTGCATATTTCTGAGTTGGCCAATGAATTTGTGGCTGATCCGCATAAAGTGGTGAAACCAGGTCAAATTGTTCAAGTGCGTGTGTTGCAGGTTGATGTAGAGCGTAACCGTGTGAATTTATCGATGCGTCCTGAAGGTTCGGCTGCACCTGCAAAAGCAGCGCGTGCACCACGTCGTGATCAAGAACAGCGTACAGAGCGTAAGCCACAAGCGAAACGTCCACAGCAGTCACGTCCTCAGACTGAGCGTCCACAAGCGAAAAAACTACAAGCCGCTAAACCACAAGAAAATAAAATTGGTGGTTTAGGTGCATTGTTGTTACAAGCAGGGATTAAAGGTTCGAAGTAATTTTGAATTGCTCTAACAAAAAGCTCCCGAAATTCGGGAGCTTTTTGTTTTGCAGGAACATTTTTATATACAGATTTTTTGATGGATTTTAAATCAACGGTACAATCCAACTCACCAAAATCAGCATAATTCCCAAATGTCCAAGTTTACGAGTCACTGCGACTAGTTTTGACGGTGGTGCTTCAAGTTGGCCAGCATATTCCTGAAGATTTAAACCTTGTGAGGCTTTGCTGCTAAATAAAAATACGCCCAAATCAATACAAATTAAAATCGTGCCGACATCGGCAACAACCTCTAAAAGTTCATATTCTTGCTGATAAAGCGCCGTTGCAACCTGATAACTCAGAAACAAGGCAAAGGCAAAACAGCCATACTGTAAAATGAGGGCCAGTGCTCGCATAATCCATTCAAAATACTTAAAACAGCTGTGTTATAGCATAAAAATGCGGTGCAATTGAATGTTTTGTTATGGTTGAGATTGTGGATCTTAAATAAGCAATTAACGGATTAAGCCTTGCAGAACAAAACTTGTGGCAATACTGCCTGCTGCCAATTTAGACATGAAATAACTGTAATTAGAAGAGGCAGAAACTTCGGACATCGCACCAGATGAATGCGACATGGACACGGCAAGTTGGCTGCGATAGCCCAATTCGACTAACAAGACCACCAGGCCTGTCAGTGTCATCACTTGAAATGTGTCTACATGATTGCGCGTAAGCTCAGTATATAAGTGATAAAAACTTAAGCCCGCAGCAGAAAAACAAAATAGCTTAAACAGATACAGAGTTTTCATGTGTTGTACCTTTCATTATTGTAATGTCATTTTGAATGCTATTTCTTAAACCAATATTAAAATCACATGAAAAGTTGCGGCTGCACAATTTAAAAATTGTTGAAGTGATGTTGTATTGTTGTGCGCTGTTCAACCTAAGCTGTAAAAACAAATAGGCGACCCGTAGGTCGCCTAAAGCAAAACTTGAATTGTGTATAAATTACCAGTGTTCACCTGGGAACAAGCGCGCATACGCTTTTTGTACCCAGTTCAGTTTTTGCTGCTCGCCCACAGACGCGGTAGAGCTTGGGAATAAGTTATAACCAATCGACATGAGTTTGTTGTTAATGTCTGGTGCAATCGCATAAGTGATTGAAGCCAAACGACCCAAATGTGTCGCAATTTTCTTCGGACGTTTCACAATCGCATAAGCAATTAAATCTGCCGCTTGCTCAGGTGAAAGGGTGGGCACGTACTTATAAATTTTGGTTGGTGCGATCATTGGGGTACGAACCAATGGCATATACACCGAAGTAATCGCAATTTTGTGTGTATGCGCTTCTGCAGATAGACAGCGACTAAACGCATCCAATGCGGCTTTAGATGCCACATAAGCCGAGAAACGCGTTGCGTTGGCTAATACACCAATCGAGCTGATGTTGATGATGTGACCATCTTTACGGTGCATCATCTGCGGCAAAATATTGAGTACCAAACGCACAGCACCAAAATAGTTGAGCTGCATGGTACGTTCAAAGTCGTGGAAACGATCAACCGACTCATGTACTGCACGACGGATTGAGCGGCCTGCGTTGTTAATTAAAATATCAATATGATCGACAGAGGCAAGAATTTGTTGCGATACAGCATCAATAGAGTCCATATCGTTTAGATCACAAGGGAAAACTGAAGCCTTGCCACCACGTGCTTCAATTTCAGCTTTGACTTGTTCGAGCGTTTCCTGAGTACGTGCCACCAAAAGCACATGCGCACCTGCATCGGCTAGCTTATGTGCCACGGTTAAACCAATACCACTCGATGCACCTGTAATAAGGGCAACTTTACCATTTACACGCTGTTGAAAAAGTTTCTCTAATTTTGGCTTCACGCTAATATTCCTGATTTAGATTCCTGAGTTGTCATTTTTATTGAGATTGACGATTCAAATTTCAGACTGAATTTGAACTGTTTTACTTGGCTTTATGATAGCCGATTGCATAAAAAAAGCTATGGAATAAGTGGTTGAATTTAAAAATGAATTTAGAGTAATTGCTCTATTTTTGTGAGCTGTATATCTTTATTTTTACCATGAAATAAAGCTAATGCAAAGACATACAAAGAAAAATTAAAATAAAAAAGCATCCTGTTGAAATTAATCTGCAGGATGCCAGTACAAAGCTTGAACTGATGAGTTTTTATACGGCTGCTAAAGCTTGCTCTAAATCGGCAATTAAGTCATCGGCATGTTCAATCCCGATGGACAAGCGCACCATATCTTCACTTACACCTGCAGCCTTGAGTTCATCTGCACTCAACTGACGGTGAGTGGTGGTCGCAGGGTGGCAAGCCAGACTCTTAGCATCGCCAATATTGACCAAGCGGGTGAATAATTGCAGCGCATCAATAAAGCGAGTTCCGCCCTCTCGACCATCTTGCACGCCAAAAGACAGAATTGCAGAAGGTTTGCCTTTCACATATTTTTGTGCCAACGCATGTTGTGGGTGATCTTTTAAACCGGCGTAATTGACCCATTTCACTTTTGGATGTGCCTGTAAATATTCCGCTACTTTTTGCGCGTTTTCAGTATGGCGTTCCATACGCAGGCTTAAGGTTTCTAAACCTTGTAAAATTAGGAATACGTTATGCGGGCTAATCGCTGCACCTGTATTGCGTAGTGGTACTACACGTGCACGTGCAATAAATGCTGCAGCGCCTAAGGCTTCTACATAGTTCACACCATGGTAACTTGGGTCAGGTGTATTTAAGGCTTTAAAACGCTCAGGATATTTGCCCCAAGGGAATTTACCGCTATCGACAATAATGCCGCCAATAGACGTACCGTGACCACCAATATATTTGGTCAGTGAGTGAATGATGATGTCTGCGCCAAAATCAAATGATTTTTGCAAGACAGGCGTGGCTACAGTGTTATCCACCACCACTGGAATGCCGTATTCGTGCGCAATTTTCGCAATCGCTTCAAGGTCAATAATATTGCCCAATGGGTTACCAATGGATTCTACAAAGACCAGTTTGGTTTTGTCATCAATCAGGTCGCGTAAGCTTTCAGGCTGTTGATAATCGAAGAAACGTACTTCAATGCCTTGTTTAGGCAAGGTGTGGGCAAATAAGTTGTAAGTACCGCCGTATAAAGTTGATACTGAAGCAATGTTATCGCCTGCTTCGGTAATGGTCTGAATTGCGTAGGTAATTGCAGCCATACCCGATGCTAAAGCCAATGCGCCAATCCCGCCTTCAAGTGCTGCAACACGTTGCTCCAATACTGCAGTGGTTGGGTTCATAATACGGGTGTAAATATTGCCTTGTACTTTTAAATCAAATAAATCGGCACCATGTTGCGTATTATCAAAGGCATAAGAAGTGGTTTGGTAAATAGGCACAGCCACGGCTTTGGTGGTTGGTTCTGGGCTATAGCCTGCATGAATGGCCAAAGTTTCGTCTTTATAGGTCATGTTTACTTCATCTTCGTGAGTTAAATTGGTTTGAGTCTAGCACTTTTAAATATGAAAGAAAGTGTAAAAATGCTGCAATATTTAGCTGTAAATTTGATATAGCAGGCAAAAAGTCCTGTGCTTATCCGCTGATCGCTAGAGTTGTAACAAAGCATGCAAGATGTTTGTGGTGTCTTATTTTTTCTCCGTATTCAGGTATAATACCCGATTATTTTTTCGCTCATTAGAGCAGGGGCTGCTCATCTGAGCCCCAGATTTGGTTTTCTATTGAGGAGTCCTACGTGGCCCAATATATTTATACGATGAACCGAGTGTCGAAAATGGTTCCGCCTAAGCGCGAAATCTTGAAAGACATCTCCTTATCATTTTTCCCAGGTGCGAAAATTGGTGTGCTTGGTTTAAACGGTGCAGGTAAATCGACTTTGCTCCGTATTATGGCGGGCGTAGATAAAGATTTCTCTGGTGAAGCTCGTGCACAGCCAGGCATCAAAATTGGTTATCTTGAGCAAGAACCACCACTAGACCCGAGCAAAGATGTACGCGGCAACGTGGAAGATGGTGTGCGTGAAGCTTTAGATGCTTTAGAGCGTTTAGACCAAGTTTTTGCAGAATATGCAGATCCAGATGCAGATTTCGACAAACTTGCAAAAGAGCAAGAGAAGTTAGAAGCGATTATCCAAACTTGGGATGCACACAACCTGAACAATCAGCTTGAACAAGCAGCGGCAGCATTAAATTTGCCAGCTTGGGATGCTGATGTTAACAAATTATCGGGTGGTGAGCGTCGTCGTGTGGCTTTATGCCGTTTGTTATTGTCTAAACCAGACATGCTGCTTCTAGACGAGCCGACGAACCACTTGGATGCAGAATCTGTATCTTGGTTAGAGCGTTTCTTAAAAGACTTCCCGGGTACGATTGTGGCAATTACCCACGACCGTTACTTCTTGGATAACGTTGCAGAATGGATTTTAGAACTTGACCGTGGACATGGTATTCCATATCAAGGTAACTACTCTTCATGGTTAGAGCAGAAAAATAACCGTTTAGAGCAAGAACAGAAGCAAGAAGAATCTTTTGCTAAAGCCTTGAAAAAAGAATTGGAATGGGTACGTTCCAATGCGAAAGGCCAGCAAAAGAAAAACAAAGCGCGTATGGAGCGTTTTGAAGAGCTTAACTCGCGTGAATTCCAACAGCGTAACGAAACTTCTGAAATTTATATTCCACCTGGCCCACGTTTAGGGAACAAAGTGGTGGAAGTGGAAAACATCAGCAAGTCATTTGGTGATCGCTTACTTTACGAAAACCTTTCCTTTACTGTGCCGCCTGCAGCGATTGTGGGGATTGTCGGTCCAAACGGTGCGGGTAAAACGACTTTATTCCGTATGATGACTGGCGAGCAGCAACCTGATACGGGCAGCGTGACTTTAGGTGACTCGGTAAAAGTGGCTTATGTCGGTCAGATTCGTGACACTCTAGATGATGACAAAACTGTTTGGGAAGAAGTTTCTGGCGGTTTAGACATTTTGAAAGTGGGCGATTATGAAATTGCATCGCGTGCTTATATTGGTCGCTTTAACTTTAAAGGTCAGGATCAGCAAAAACGCGTTGGTGAATTGTCGGGTGGTGAGCGTAACCGTTTACAACTGGCAAAAATTCTACAGCAGGGCGCAAACGTGATCTTGCTGGATGAGCCATCAAACGACTTGGATATTGAAACTTTACGTGCACTGGAAGATGCAATTTTAGTCTTCCCAGGTACAGTGATGGTGGTATCGCACGACCGTTGGTTCCTAGACCGTATTGCAACGCACATCTTGTCATTCGAAGATGAGCAACCAGAATTCTTTACAGGTAACTATACTGAGTTTGAAGAATATCGCCGTAAGAAATATGGTGATGATCTGGCAACCAAACGTAGCAAATACCGTAAAATTGGCGCTTAAGTCTAAAAACTTGAGTTCTCATTAAAAAAACCAGCCGAGAAGGCTGGTTTTTTTATATTTGCTCGATGATGTGGTCTTGTGATCAACCTAGCAACATTTTTCTTAATCTAGATGTAGACCAGTGAGGTTTAAACTTCCCACTCATGTGCACATTCACGGCACTTCCATTTTTTTTGTGACTGCATAAAGGCTTGCATAGAAATTTTGAAATCAGGCAAATCACGATAAAACAAGAAACCTGCAATTACACACAGCACAAATACCGCCACAGTAATGCTTTGTAAGGTTGTGCCTGCACCATCACCAAAAATCCACATGGCGATACTGATCAAGACAAGAAGTAATAAGACAAATACCGCTGGAATAAGCATCACCAAGCTTTTTGGCACCACAGGACGCGGTGTTGTTTGACCTGCCTGCGCAACAGGCATGATTTTTGGGCTTTGACATTTAGGGCATCGGTATTGCATTACAACTCCAAAATTCTAATCTGATCGTTATTCTAACCAAATGTACGGCAAATCAAAAACAGTCTGTCAGAAAACAGGGCAATAAAAAAGCCCAAGTCATTGCTTGAGCTTCTTTATAAGATGAAGATAAGTGAATTTATATTCATCTTGAATATGGCGTCCCTACGGGGATTCGAACCCCGGTTACCGCCGTGAAAGGGCGATGTCCTAGGCCTCTAGACGATAGGGACTTGATGAGGCAACACAGGTAAAGCCTTATTTAAACTTGGTGGAGTCAAGCGGGATCGAACCGCTGACCTCTACAATGCCATTGTAGCGCTCTACCAACTGAGCTATGACCCCAGTCTGTGTGAGCGCAATATTAGGGCTATTGCGCGCACACGTCAACAAAAAAATGAATTAAGCTGGATCAATTGCATCATTTTTCGGCAATTTGATGCTTTCATTCAGTTTTTCCCAGACTTTTACTTCTTTTTTGCTTGGTCCGCCAACCACTTCTAAGGCATGACGCAAACGCGCAAAGGTCAGGTCAGGACCAATGGTGACCATGGTTTGCATCACAGGTGTAGATGCGGTTGAACCTGCAATTGCAATAAAGAACGCAGGCATGAAATCACGCAATTTGATTTCCATTTGGTTGGCTAAATCCATTAGGGTTTGGCTCACCGTGTCGTTGTTCCAAGTAAATAGACTTTCTAAACGCCAAATTGCAAATTGTAGGCTTTGACGCACTTGTTCTTCAGACAGTTTTTTACTTTCAAACTGTTCCTTGCTCAAGCTTGGGAAATGGTTGAAGTAATGTGCAGACCAATTGACCGCTTCTGAGAGTAAATTAATACGCGGTTGAATCGCGGCAGCAATCTCTTCCAATTTGGCACGATCTGCTTTCCAAGCCAATAAGGTATCTAACAGCTCAGCAGGTGAAAGCGCTTTAATCCATTGACCATTCAGCCAATTGAGTTTTTCCACATCAAAGATAGGGCCGCCTAGTGAAACACGTTGAATATCAAAGTGTTCAATCATTTCGGCTAAGGTGAATTTTTCACTTTCATCTGGCATTGACCAACCCATGCGACCTAAATAGTTCAGCAAAGCTTCAGGTAATACGCCAATGTCTTTGTAGTAGTTGATTGAAGTTGGGTTTTTACGTTTAGATAATTTTGATTTGTCTGGGTTACGCAACAATGGCATGTGGCATAACACAGGCATATCCCAACCAAAATATTGATAAAGCAATTGGTGTTTCGGTGCCGATGGAATCCATTCTTCACCACGAATCACGTGAGTGATTTGCATCAAATGGTCATCGACCACGTTGGCCAAATGGTAAGTTGGCAAGCCATCTGTTTTCAGCAAAATTTGCATATCGACTTGCGCCCATGGAATTTCCACTTCACCGCGCAGCATGTCATTAAATTTACATACGCCTTCGGTTGGCACTTTCATACGAATAACATGCGCTTCGCCTGCCGCTAAACGACGCTGCACTTCATCTGCAGACAAGTTTAAACCACGACCATCGTAGCGCGGGCTTTCACCACGTGCTTGTTGTTCTGCACGCATTTGATCTAGTTCTTCGCTAGTAGCGAAGCAATAGAAAGCATGCCCTTGTTCAACCAATTGCAAGGCGTATTGCTTATAAATATCCATACGTTCAGATTGGCGATACGGTGCATGTGGGCCGCCGATATCTGGACCTTCTGCCCAATTTAAGCCTAACCAACGCAATGAATCCAAAATCATTTTTTCAGATTCAGGGGTTGAGCGCAGTTGGTCAGTATCTTCAATACGAAGAATAAATTCACCACCGTGTTGTTTGGCAAAACATAAGTTAAACAAGGCGATATACGCTGTTCCCACGTGCGGGAAACCAGTAGGAGAAGGCGCGATACGAGTACGAACAGTCATAAGCAAAAATTAATTCAAAATGTAAATTGCAACCATTATAACGAAAAAGCCCAAGTACTTAATGTTAAATTCAACATTCTGTACTTGGGCGTTTCAACTGCATTTGAAAAGGGGATTAAAGGCAGTGAGTTTGATGCAGACTTATGAGTTACCTTGCGGGAATAAGGCTTGTACGAAACGGCTAAAACGCTGATTTTGCAAGGCAAAGAAATTTTGAGTTGGGGCAAGATTAATTGAAGTCAGCACTTTTAAATCATTATTCGATTCAAACTTTTGCTTGTCTGCCTGTTTTTGCTGGGTAATGGCTTTTTCAATTAAAGAGCCTTTTGCCTCAGTTAAATTGGTTTTGCTTTCAGCAGATTGGATCACTGCACTGTGACCGACTGTACTTAAGCTGAGTAATACTGCGAACATGAGTTTAGATTTCATTTTGATTCCCCCTTTCCTTTATGAGTGAACTCACAATTTATAAATTGTTTTAATCACTTTAATATTTAATCACAAAAATCATAACAAAAGTAGATTTGCGTCACACTCTTAATAAGATCTTTATCATCATTTACTCACTATATACCGATTTTTCAGATGATCTTTGATTTAGAACATGTTGTAACAAACAACTGTGGAGATATCGTGAAGATTGTTACAAAAGTCACAATAAAATAGTTTTGAAGCGGGTTTGATTGCTGTGATGTCGCTTATTTTACCGTTGAGTCTAAAAACGGATCAAAGTTTTATTCACTTTTCATATATCTAATCCATAAAAAGGTATAAATTTGGAATAAACGCCGCATCTTGAATTAAATTGATTAAAAACAATTAATTAAAGCTAAATTATTTGAATTTAATCATTTTTTGCATGTTTTTTACAAATTGCGCAGCGCCTGAGCATTGCATATATTGAGCGACAGATTAAAGGTGATGTGTGCTGTAATGAAAACTCAATTGAAAGCTTTATTGGCTGCTGCGCTATTGGCAACAGGTTTTGCTGCAACGACTGCTCAGGCTGCAGATCGTCAGTTTTTAAATGTATCGTATGATGCGACCCGCGAATTTTATGATGAATTTAACAAGTCGTTTGGTCAGTACTGGAAAAAACGTACAGGTTTAGACGTCAACTTTAAACAATCACATGGTGGTTCAGGCAAGCAAGCGCGTTCTGTGGTCGATGGTTTAAAGGGCGATGTCGTAACTTTGGCATTGGCGAATGACATTGAAGAAATTGTAAAGTCAGGTCAAATCCAAGCAGGTTGGCAAAAAGAATTTCCTCATAACTCTGCGCCTTATACCTCGACCATCGTCTTTATGGTGCGTAAAGGCAATCCGAAAAACATTAAAGACTGGAATGACTTAACCAAACCAGGCGTACAAATTATTACCCCTAACCCGAAAACAGGTGGTTTGCCACGTTGGGTGTATTTATCGGCTTGGGGTTATGCAGAAAAGCAGCCGGGCGGCTCTAAGGCCAAAGCGCAAGAATTTGTGGGCAAGATGTACCACAATGTAAAAGTGATGGATTCGGCAGCACGTGCGTCGATGACTACATTTGCTGAACGTGGCATTGGTGATGTGTTGTTGACTTGGGAAAATGAAGCCCTTGTAACTTTAAAAACCTTAGGCAAAGACAAGTTTGATATTGTTTATCCATCTATTTCTATTTTGACTGAACCTTCGGTGGCAATCGTAGACCGCACAGTAGAAAAAAATGGCAATAAATGGTTAGCGACAGGCTATATCAACTATTTATATTCACCTTTAGGTCAGGAAATGGCGGCTAAGCATTTCTACCGTCCACGTAATGAAAAAGTCCTTGCAAAATATGCAGCACAATTCCCGAAATTAAAAACTTTCACCATTGATGAAGTGTTCGGTGGTTGGGAAAATGCACAAAAAACCCATTTTGTGAATGGTGCAATTTTCGACCAAATTTATAATACTAAGCGTTAAACAGATATCCATTTTCGGCTAATCTTTTATTGGATTGGCACACAAAAAAATCTCTACGGAGATTTTTTTGTGCTTTAAAAAAGTCAAAAACGGTTTTCCCTATGGAAAGTAATATTTATCTACAAAAAGACGTTTGGAGCTTTGCCAAAACAAGGTAATAATGTGCAGTTACATTTTAGCTGTATTGATTGAACCTTATGTCGCATATTTCTGTATTACTTCATGAAACTGTTGATGCCGTGTTGGCAGATCGCAATACAGGAATTTATGTCGATGCCACCTTTGGACGAGGTGGACACACGCGTTTGTTGTTATCCAAATTGGATGCGCAGGCACGAGTCTATGCCTTTGATAAAGATCCACAAGCTTTGGCCGTGGCAGCAGAATTGGCGCAGCAAGATTCGCGCTTTCAGATTATTCATGCCAGTTTTGCCGATATGCAGCAAGCGTTGAATGATTTGGGCGTCACTCAGGTCGATGGTGTGATGGCCGATTTAGGCGTGTCGTCACCACAGCTAGATCAGGCAGAACGCGGTTTTAGCTTTATGAAAGATGGCCCGCTTGATATGCGTATGGACAACTCACAAGGCCCGACTGCGGCAGAATGGCTGGTGGATATTGAAGAAGAAGCCTTAGCCAATGTGATTTTTCAATATGGTGAAGAGCGTTATAGCCGCCGTATTGCCAAAGCCATTAAACAGGCGGGTTATATTGAAACTACCGCACAATTGGCTGAAATTGTAAAAGTTGCCCATCCGAAGTGGGAAAAAAACAAACACGCTGCAACGCGTACTTTTCAGGCAATTCGTATTGCGATTAATAAAGAATTAGAAGATATTGAAAACTTCTTACCGCAGGCGGTTGAGGTATTAAAACCCGAAGGTCGTTTGGCTGTAATTAGCTTCCACTCTTTGGAAGATCGTTTAATTAAACAGTTTATTCAAAAAGAATCGAGCCTGCCTGAAGATTCAGGTTGGGGCTTGCCACAACAGCAACAAGATACACGTCGATTGAAAAAAATCTCACGTGTGCGTGCCAGTGATGAAGAAGTCAAAGCCAATCCACGCTCACGCAGCGCATGGCTACGTGTTGCAGAACGATTAGCTTGAAAAGGCCAATAATGAAAACTGAAACCGTTAAAAAAAATCAATCTCAAGTGCGACTGAAAAAAATGGTCGCCTATTTTATTTTATTGGCGCTGGTATTTATCAGCGCGATTATGGTGGTGTTTCAAGTGTTTGAATATCGCCATGATTATCGTGAGCTGAGTTCTTATATGCGCGAGCGAGATGACTTAAATGCCGAATGGGGGCGTTTGTTAATTGAACAGCAGACCTTTGGTGCAACTGCACAAATTGGCACCCGTGCGGTGACGCAACTGCGTATGTATTCACCGCCCGCACCGCAAACTGTGGTGATTTCTTTGCCTACAACCTCAGAACAACAATAAGGCGAGTTGCACATGGTCGATACGCGTAAAAAGCAAACCCGAAAGAAACAGCAATCGGTAACTGGAAAAAATGCCATTCATGTAGAAATGTGGCGTTTTTACTTAATGTGGGCTGTGGTACTGCTGGTGTTCGTGGCACTGGTGGGACGTGCTTTTTATGTGCAAATTGTGAACCATGACTTTTTACAAAACAAAGCCAATGCCAATATTTTAAGAACAGAAAAGCTCAAAGCTATGCGCGGGGTGATTTATGATCGCCACGGTGTGCCTTTGGCAATTAGTACCCCTGTAATGAAAGTGGTGATTGATCCACGTGATTATTTTGACAATAAAAAGCTGTTTGATGAAATTACCGCAGAGCTGGAAAAAAATCCGACCAGTCGTAAATTGCAGCGTCAATTGCCAGATAAAAACTTGAATTTAGATGAACTTGCCGATGCAGTTGGGATGGATCGCCAAGAACTGAAAAATAAAATGAACGAGCGTCCGCGTTCACGTTATTTGGTTTTACAAAAAGAAGTGCCGCCGCAACAGGCAGAGCTGATTCTAAAACGTAATTTCCAAGGGGTATATACCGAGAAAAACTATAAGCGTTATTACCCGCAGCCACAGCCGAATGCACAAATTATTGGTTTGACCAATAGTGAAGGCACAGGCATTGAAGGCTTGGAAATGCAGCTAAATACCCGCTTGGCAGGCGTGGATGGCGAACAGCAAATCGTGCGCGATAAAAAGGGTAACCGTGTCAAAGACCCAGAAGTGGTGAGAGAGGTTGAACCGGGCGAAAATATTACCCTGAGTATCGACTCACGTTTGCAATACATTATGTATCGTGAATTGACTGCAGCAGGGGTGGCAAATAATGCCCGTTCAGCCACAGCAATTGCGGTAGATGTGAAAACGGGTGAAATTTTGGCGATGACCAGTTGGCCGTCGTATAACCCGAATGACAAAAAAAGTTTGTCCAATAAAGATGCCATGCGTAACCGTGGTGCGGTGGATTCCTTTGAACCGGGTTCGACCATGAAGCCTATGACGGTGGCAATGGCACTGGAAAGTGGCAAATATTCACCGAATACCGTGGTCAATTTAAGTGGTGGTTCAATGCGGGTGGGTAATCACACCATTCGTGATACCCACAATTATGGCTCACTGACTTTGGCGGGAATTATCCAAAAATCGTCAAACGTGGGTGTGGCGAAAATTGCTTTATCTTTACCGTATGCAACCTTACCGACTTTTTATAAGCGTTTAGGGTTTGGTGCGCGTTCTGCAGTGAAATTTCCGGGTGAAAGTGCAGGTTTAATTTTGCCGCCAAGCAAGTGGAATGTGTCGGAAGTGGCGACCATGTCTTATGGTTATGGTTTGAACGCCACTGTGCTGCAATTGGCAGATGCCTATGCCATGCTTGCCAATAAAGGCGTAAAAATGCCGCTGAGTTTATACAAATTAGAAGAACAGCCTAAAGGCGAACAAATTGTTGATGCTAAAATTGCCGATCAAGTTCTACTGATGATGGAAGCCGTAACGTTACCCGGTGGTACGGCACGTCAAGCCAATATTCCAGGCTATCGGGTTGCAGGTAAAACGGGAACAGCGCATAAACTTCGCGCAGACCGCAAAGGCTATTCACAGACTGAATATCGTGCCTTGTTTGCTGGGGTTGCACCGGTCAGTGATCCGCGTTTAGCCATGGTGGTCGTGGTGGAAAATCCAACAGGACAGTATTATGGTGGTTTGGTGGCAGCGCCTGTATTTGCTCGTGTGATGCAAGAATCTTTACGTTTAATGAACGTACCTTTAGATAAACCTTTAGAAACTCCCAACATCCAATAACAGGTGACGCATGTCTATCAGCTTTCAACATATTTATCGCAGTTCTCGCGTTGCAGATTGGATGACACAAGACTTTCAGGGCTTTCAACTTGACAGCCGCCATGTGACAGCAGGGCAAATTTTTATTGCCCTGACCAGTTTGTCGCAGCCTGAAAAAACCGCACAATTTGCACAAGCCGCTTTAGATCAAGGTGCTTTGGCGGTGATTTCGGAAACTGAACTGGCAGTTGCCAATAATTTGGTGGTGCCAGATGTGCGTCAGCGCATGGGACAGTGGCAAAAACAATATTTACAAGCACGACAGCCTGTACCTTTAGCGCGTATGCTTGCAGTCACGGGCACCAATGGTAAAACCACGATTTCCCGCTTAATTGCTGAGTTGTTAATGTTACAAGCCCAACGCTGTGCGGTAATGGGCACCACAGGCAACGGAATTTTGCCTAATTTGGAAGCTTCAACACATACCACTTTAGATGCCTTGCAACTGCAAAATGCTTTATACAGCTATGCACAACAGGGGGCAAAATTTGCCGCAATTGAAGCCAGTTCACATGGTTTGGAGCAAGGGCGCTTAAATGGCTGCGATATTGAAATTGCGGTATATAGCAACCTGAGCCGTGATCATTTGGATTATCACGGTACTTTAGAGGCGTATGCTGCAGCCAAAGCCATGCTGTTTCAGTTTGCCAGTTTAAAAGTTGCAATTGTCAATTTAGATGATGAATATGCTGGGATCATGTTGCAAGCGGCGCAACAGAACCCTGCGCAACCGAAAATTTTGACTTATTCCACGCAGCAGGCGGCAGATTATCAAGTGCAGCAGATTGAATACAGTCTGAATGGTGTACGTTTCCATCTACAAACTGCTACGGCAGAATATATGGTGCAAAGTCCGTTGCTCGGACATTTTAATGTTGAAAATTTGCTGGCGAGTTTAATCGCAGCAGAGCAAGCAGGTTTTGCATTGCAGGACTTAATACACACGACTGCACAACTCAAAGGCGCACCGGGGCGTATGCAAGTGTTGCGTGATGCAGAGCGTTTATTTGTGGTGGATTATGCCCACACGCCAGATGCCCTAATTCAAGTGTTGCAAACCTTAAAACGCCATGTCAGTGCACAGCTTTGGGCGGTGTTTGGCTGCGGTGGAGATCGGGATCGTGGTAAACGCCCACTGATGACCCAAGCGGCATTGGACTATGCCAATGTTGTGCTTTTGACTTCTGATAACCCGCGTACAGAAGATCCTTTGCAAATTTTTGCCGATATGCAGACAGGTGTCGATTTGTCGGTAGCGCAGAGCCATGAAATTCATGATCGTCGTGAAGCGATTAAATATGCAGTCAAACATGCACAGTCAGGCGATATTGTCTTGATTGCAGGCAAAGGTCATGAAAATTATCAAGAAATAGATGGGGTAAGACACTGGTTTGATGATGTGGTTGAAGTGCAATCTGCGATTGATGCACAACATTGTTCACCTTCTGCTTATCCTGCCCAATAAGGAATTTGTATGCACACTTCCACCACCAGTACCGCAATTTTAGAACCTTGGACTGCCGAACAACTCAAACAGGCAACACAGGGTTATTGGTTCAATGGGCAAGCACCGCAAGGCGAGATTAAACGTATTTTAACCGATTCACGCCATGCTGAAGCAGGCGATGCCTTTTTGGCTTTAAAAGGTGAGCGTTTTGATGCGCATGATTTTGTGGCACAAGTAGCGACTCAGGGCTGTTCTATGGCAATTGTCAGCCAGCCTGTAGACGCAGATATTTGCCAATTGGTCGTGCCTGATACCCGTTTAGCCTTAGGACACTTGGGCGCATTTCGTCGTCAGCAACATCCACACTTAAAAGTGATTGCGTTAACAGGCAGTAGCGGTAAAACCACCACTAAAGAAATGCTCGGTAGTATTTTGTCACGTTTGGCACCGACTTTAATTACCCGTGGCAACCTGAATAATGACTTGGGTGTGCCGATGATGTTATTGGAGTTGAATGCTAGCCATCAATATGCAGTGATGGAATTGGGCGCCAGTCATCAAGGTGAAATCGATTACACCTCAAACTTGGTGCAGCCGCAGGTGGCAGGCATTATCAATATTGGTACTGCGCATTTGGGTGAGTTTGGTGGGCGTGATGGTATTTGTCGGGCCAAGTCTGAAATTTATGCACATATTGCCTCGCAAGGTACAGCGATTGTCCCTGCTGCAGATGATTTTGCCGAACAGATTCAGCAAGCGGTTCAGTCAGAACAGCGTCTAAGTTTTGGTGCAGGCGGTGATGTGTTTGCGACAGACATTCAGTTGCAGCCACAATCGGCAAGTTTTTGTTTAAATACTGCCCAAGGTGTGCGTCAGATTCACTTGCCATTCGCGGGTGAACACAATGTTCAGAATGCTACGGCTGCTGCTACTTTTGCACTGGCAATTGGCGTAAGTTTAGATGATATTGTCGCAGGCTTGGAACAGGCACAGGGGGCAAAAGGCCGTTTGAACTTTATTCAGCAAGGCACACATTTATTCATTGATGACACCTATAATGCCAATCCAACCTCTATGCGTGCTGCAGGTGAAGTCCTTGCACAGCAAACAGGTGTGCGAGTTATGGTAATTGGTGATATTGGTGAGCTGGGCAATAGCGCAGCACAACAGCACTATATGTTGGGGCGTGATTTGGTGTCTATTCGTGGCATCAACTTTGTGGTGGCAGTCGGTGAATTTGCACCAGCGACCCAAGAAGGTGCACGTAGTACCCAATATGGAAAAAAATTACAGGCTTTTGTCACTCAAGAACAAGCCTTGCCGTTTTTAATTGATCTGGTAAAAACACATCAACCTCAGTCCATGAGTTTCCTATTTAAAGGTTCTCGTTATACCCATATGGAAACGTTGATGGCTGCATTGATGGAGAAAATTTAAATGCTGTTATGGTTATTTGAGCAGCTGGCGGGCTATAACAGCTCGTTTCAGGTGGTTCGTTATTTAACATTACGTTCATTACTGAGTGTATTGACTGCGCTTGGCATCGGTTTGGTGCTAGGCCCTGTGATGATTCGTAAACTGCAAGCATTAAAATACGGTCAGGCAGTCAGCTCTTATGCACCTGAAGGGCATGCCAAAAAAATGGGTACGCCAACCATGGGCGGGGTATTAATCCTGCTTTCCATTGGTATTTCGACCCTATTATGGGCAGATTTATCTAACCCTTACGTCTGGATTGTACTGGCGGTCATGGTCATTTTTGGCGCTGTAGGCTGGGCAGATGATTGGATTAAAATTCGCTACAAAGACAATGCGGGTTTGCCTGCGCGTAAAAAATTCTTCTGGACTTCGGTAGCATCATTGGGTGCGGGTATTGCGTTGTATGTGATTGCAACCCAACAGCCAAATCCTGCACAAACCGCAGATATGCTGGATGTGTTGATTCCATTTTTTAAAGATTTCAGCATTCCATTGTCGTTGATTCCACTCGGTATTGGCTTCATTATCTTTACCTATTTGGTAATTAACGGTGCCTCAAATGCGGTGAACCTGACTGATGGTTTAGATGGTTTGGCAATTATGCCAATCGTGTTGGTTGCGGCAGGTTTGGGCGTCTTTGCCTACTTAGCGGGGGATGTTCGTTTTGCCGATTATCTGCATATCCCTTATGTGAAATATGCGTCTGAGTTGGTGGTAATCTGTGCCGCGATGATTGGTGCGGGCTTGGCCTTCTTGTGGTATAACGCGCATCCTGCACAAGTCTTTATGGGCGATGTCGGTGCACTGTCTTTGGGGGCAATGCTGGGTACGATTGCCGTGATGGTACGTCAGGAAATCGTGTTTGCGATTATGGGCGGAGTGTTTGTGGTTGAAGCGATTTCGGTATTCCTGCAAATTGGCTCACTACGTATGCGCAATAAACGGGTATTCTTAATGGCGCCGTTGCATCACCACTATGAAAAGAAAGGCTGGCGTGAAACTCAAGTGGTGATTCGTTTCTGGATTATCACAATTATGCTGGTGGTTTTAGGTTTAATGACTTTAAAATTACGTTAAGCCTATCCAACCGAAAATTTTAAAAGTCGGCACTCGCCGACTTTTTTATGTGGTTCACTCTGGAGAAAATGATGAATTTGCTGATGTGTCCTGTGTGTCGTCAGGTATTGCAACTGCATGATCGAACGTGGCGTTGTGCCAACAATCACAGCTATGATGTTGCGAAACAAGGCTACGTCAATTTGCATGTGGTGCAGCATAAGCACAGTAAAAATCCGGGGGATACACCTGCTTCGGTGCAGGCACGTCGCGCATTTTTAAGTGCAGGGCATTATGCGCCCTTGCAACAGGCAGTGGTGCAAAAAATTCGCACCTTACGCATCGAAAATTTGTTGGATATTGGCTGTGGTGAAGGCTATTACACCGCTGCCATGCAAGGCGAAGTGTTGCAGTGTGTCGGGGTGGATATTGCCAAGAATGCCGTACAAGTGGCGGCGAAACTGAATCCCGCAGTGACTTGGGTGGTGGGGACAGGGGCAACTTTGCCTGTTTTAGAACATTGTATTGATTTATGTGCCAGCTTGTTTAGCCCAATTCCGCAACAGGAAATTTTACGGGTTTTAAAACCACAAGGCTATTTGTTGGTAGTAACGCCTGCGCCTGAGCATTTATTGGCGATGCGTCAAGCTTTGTTTGAAGAAGTGAAGCCGCATGAACCTGAAAAATTTATCGCTCAATTACAAGATGCCTTTGATTTAGTCGATGCTAGCGTGGTGGAAACGCCGTTGCAGCTCAATCAAAGCGATTTAAATCATTTAATTGCCATGACACCTTATGCTTACAAAGCCAAAGCAGAGCGTCGTCAGACCTTGGAACAACAAACCCAATTTGATGTGACAGCACAGCATCAAATTTATCTGTTTCAGAAAAAGTAAGTTTGAGTGCTTCTGTCAAACTCATACTTTTGAAAAACTGACTGTCAGTAAAGTTTAAGTTGTACCCATAAAAAAGCCCTTATTTTTGTAAATGAGGGCTTTTTTCTGACTGCTTATCTGCGGTTATAAGACTTCATCAATTAAGTTTTCTAATGCATCGGGAGCAGGTTTGGCTGCATTGGGTTTAGCAGGGTTGTTGCTTGGCGCTTGCATGGCAGGCGGTGCAGCATTGTCAGGAATTAACACTTCCTCGCCTGGTAAGTCGTCAAAATCACGCTCAGGCGCGCGTACTGGTGCTGCAGGTGCAGGTCGATACAATGGTCGTGCCAATGGCGGTGAAGCACGATAATCCTGCTGTTGTTCTGCGCTCATTTGATTGAGTTCACGCTGTGGCGCTTTGGCTTTGCTGTCCAAACTGACCCAAGCTTCAGGTGTGCCTTTGAGTGCATTACCCATAAAGTCTGTCCAAATTGGCAGCGCTGCGATACCACCGTATTCACGACGTCCTAAAGTGGTCGGTTGGTCAAAGCCGACCCAAGCTACGGTCACCAGTTTACCATTGAAACCTGCGAACCAAGCGTCTTTGGCATCGTTGGTGGTTCCTGTTTTACCACCAATATCACCACGACCAATTCTAAGTGCAGCACGTCCAGTACCGTGTTGAATCACGTCACGTAAAATATTGGACATATCATACGCCGAGCTAGATTTTAAAATACGTTGTGCCTGTTTGTACTGACTACGCTCTGCCAATAAGTTCGGATATTGTTCAGCTTGTGCCAGTTTTTTATTGGTGACTTCAATCACTTCATCATCTGGTGTAGTGGCTTCGGCACTTTCCAACGTTTGTTCTTTGGCATTAATACAAGCAATACACGCATATTCAGGATTAGCTTGATAAATCACTTTGCCATAAGCATCTTCAATACGGTTAATGAAGTGCGGTTGAATACGGTAACCACCGTTGGCAAAAGTGGCATAGCCCGTGGCCATTTGAATAGGCAAAACTTGTGGTGTACCCAATGCAATAGTGTAGTTACGTGGAATCTGATCTTCCTGCAAACCAAAATCCATGAATAGTTGGCGGGTACGCTCAATACCGACTTCTTGTAATAAGCGTACCGAAACCGTGTTACGAGATAAATAGAGAGCACGACGTAACGGAATCATGCCTAAATGGCGACCATCGGAGTTACGTGGTGACCATTTACCAATGGTGATTGGACTGTCATTGACCATGGTGTGTGGCGTCATACCACGCTCTAAAGCCAGAGCATACACAAAAGGTTTGATGGTGGAACCCGGTTGACGCCAACCTTGTAAAGTACGGTTGAACTTAGATTGATAGAAGTTGTATCCACCGACCAACGCTTCAATGGCGCCATTATTCGGGTTAATTGCGACCAATTGACCTTGCACTTTCGGTACTTGTACCAATGACCAAGCGGTTTTATTTTCATTTGGACGTAAACGGACAATATCTTTGACTTTTACAATCTGTGCCGCACGACTTGGCGCATTGCCTACACTGTTGGCATTGCGATAGGGGCGCGCCCAAGACATACCTGACCATGGTACAGTAACTGTTGTGCCATCTTGCATTAACGCTTCAAAAGAATTATTCAGCACTTTGCTGACTTGCGCAGGGTAGGTGTTGGCATAAGCACGAAACTCATTCAGCGGTTTGTCGTGTGCCTCTGCACCACGCCAGCCGTGGCGACGGTCATAGGCTTCTAAGCCTTCTTGTACCGCCTGTTCTGCGTACATTTGACGTTTGCTGTCTACCGTGGTGTAAACTTTATAGCCCGAATCAACCGCTTGTTCACCAAATTTACTGACCAGTTCAGCACGCACCATTTCACCAATATACGGATGTTTATTGCTGATGCTGCGGTCTGGCATATCTAAATTAATCGGTTCAGCAATGGCTTTTTGGTATTCATTTTGGTTGATATAGCCCAGTTGCAGCATACGTCCCAAAATCCAGTTGCGACGCTCCAAAGCACGCTCAGGATTTACCACGGGATTGTAGCGCGAAGGTGCTTTAGGTAGGCCTGCAATCATCGCCATTTGTGCAATCGACAGTTCTTCTAGGCTTTTGTTGTAATAAATTTTGGCAGCTGCCGCGATGCCATAGGCATTTTTACCCAAAAAGATTTTATTGACGTATAAGGTCAAAATTTCTTCTTTGCTCAGGTTTTGTTCAATTTTACGCGCTAAAAAGATTTCGGTGAGTTTACGCTTTAAAGTACGATCAGGGCTGAGATAATAGTTTTTTGCCACTTGCATGGTAATGGTTGAGCCGCCAGTTTGCACATTGGAGCCTGTTACCGCCTCGCTCAACGCGCGCCCTAAGCCTTTGAAGCTAATCCCACTGTGTTCAAAAAAGGCAGAATCTTCGGCTGCTAAGAACGCAAAAATGAATTTTTCAGGAATATGTTCATAATCGACAGGCACAGAAAGCTTGCCGCCATACTCGGCAATTAGCTCATTATCGGCACTATAAACCTGTAATGGTTTTAATAATGGCGCTTTTTTTAAGGTGGTCATTTCTGGCAAAGATGGGGCAATATAGAGATACATGCCATAGAAACCCATCGGTATTGCGACCAAAATTATAATTATGATCAAAAAAAATGGATGAACACGACCCGAACAAGATAGCTTTTTCATAACAAGTGCGTTTTAATAAGCGCTAATAGCAAACTAATTGCTGGTCAGTATAGCGAGTAGATTTACGGATTGTTAGATGAATTATTGTATCCGTAAAAAATTATAGACCAGCGCGGATTAGTAGGTTAAATTTTTTTGGGGATAAAAAAATAATAGGAATGGTACTATTGTGCGTAGGTTATATCGTAAGCCAAGTAAGGGGTTAATAGGTGTAGATATTAGTTCTACTTCTGTTAAGTTATTAGAACTCTCTGTTAAGAATGGTAGATACTGGGTCGAGAGCTATGCGCTGGTCCCACTTCCAGAAGGCAGTGTGGTCGAAAAAAACATTCTCAATCCAGAAGCAGTCGGGGATGCGCTTGAACGTGCATTGAACTTAGCAAACACGCAATCTACATCTGCAGCCTTAGCAATTCCAACATCAATGGTAATTACCAAAATCATTGAAATGGATGCAGATATGACTAGCGATGAGCGTGAAGTTCAAATTCGTATGGACGCCGAGCAATATATTCCATTCCCATTAGATGAAGTCAGCCTAGACTTTGAAGTCCAACCAGACCGTTTAGCCAATCCAAACCGAGTCAATGTGTTACTGGTTGCAACACGTTTAGAAAACGTAGAAGCACGAGTAGAAGCATTGGAGTTGGGCGGCTTGACAGCCAAAATTGCCGATGTCGAAAGTTTTGCCATCGAAAATGCCTTTAAAGTGTTCTCCGATACCCTGCCAATGGGTGTGAACACCATTGGTATTTTGGATATTGGTCATACCATGACCACCTTGTCGGTACTGCAAAATAACAAAATTATTTATACCCGCGAGCAAACCTTTGGCGGTAAGCAGCTGACACAAGAAATTCAAAACCGTTATGGTTTATCGTATGAAGAAGCGGGACGTGCCAAAAAGAGCCGTACCTTGCCAGATGATTACGACGTTGAGGTGTTGGAGCCGTTCTTGGAGGCTGTGGTACAACAAGCCGCACGTTCATTGCAGTTCTTCTTTTCATCTTCACAATTTAACGAAATTGATCACATTTTATTGGCAGGGGGGAATGCCAATATTCCAGGTCTTGCGAAATTATTGCAGCAAAAACTGGGCTACCGTGTGACCATTGCCAATCCATTCTTGCAAATGGGCTTCTCTCCACAAATCGACATTAAAAGAATTGAAAGTGATGCACCATCCTTGATGGTGGCATGTGGTTTAGCAATGAGGAGTTTTGATTAATGGCAAAGATTAACTTACTCCCTTGGCGCGATGAGCTAAGAGAAAAACGTAAAAAAGAATTTATTGTATTTTGTATTGCAGCAGCTGCTGTTGGGATGTTATTGGTGGCTTTGGCGTGGTTCTTCTACAACGCGAAGTTACAAGATCAAGAACAAGCCAATCAATTGGTGATCAGTACCAACCAAAACCTAGATGTACAATTAAAATCTTTAGAAGGCTTGCAAGAACAGCGTAATGCTATTGTTGAGCGCATGAAGCTTATTCAGGGCTTACAAAGTCAGCGTCCAATTGCCGTGCGTTTGGTGGATGAATTGGTGCGTGTGACACCAAGCAATATGTACTTAACCAAAGTGAGCCGTACAGGCAATAAATTCACTTTTGAAGGCAAGGCTGAAAGTCCAAATACTGTGGCTGAATTCTTGCGTAATTTGGAAGCATCGCCGTGGTATCGCAATGCATTTATGAATTCATTCTTAGCCAAAGAAGAAAATAAAGATAAAGCACCAAGCTCTGTGGTTCCTCGTGTAGAGGAAAGTTACGGTACTTTTGTAGTAACTTCAGATTTAGAAGAAATTGCAATTCCAGTAACACCAACAGAATCTAATTCAACATCAGCAGCGGGGGCAGCACAATGAGTCTCGATGAATTTGATGAAGTAAATCAGGATGCTGCTGTTGCTCCGAAAAAGAAAATGACAGTTGAAAAGTTTTTTCAACAGTTCAATACCCTAGATCCTAACAATTATGGTGCTTGGCCACTTTCGGTCAAAATTACCTGCTGGATTTTTATTATTTTCCTGATTCTAGCTTTAGGTTACTTTGTCGTAATCAAGCCAAAGTTAGATGCCATTGCAGCAGCACATACACAAGAACAAAACTTGTTAAATGAGTTCCGTGAAAAAGATTCTAAATTGCGTAATTTGCAGCAATACCAAGCGCAATTACAAGAAATGGAAGCGAACTTTAACCAACAACTTGAACAATTGCCAAAAGAAACTGAAATTCCAGGTTTAGTTGAAGATATTAACGTGACAGGCGTGAATTCAGGTTTGAAGTTTAAAAACATTCGTTTAGAGAATGAAATTAAACAAGAGTTCTTTATTGAACAGCCAATTTCAATTGAAGCGACAGGCGATTATCATGCCTTTGGTTCATTCGTAAGCGGTACAGCAGCATTGCCACGTATTGTGACCATGCACGACTTTGAAATTGTGGCGACTGAAAATAAAGACAAGAAAACCGATATTCCGCAAGTAACCTATAAAGCGCATGCAAAAACTTATCGTTATGTAGGCAGTGCAGATGCGCAAACTACAATGGAAAGCAGTGCAACCGATACTGCTGCGAATAGCGAGAAGAGTAATAAAAGAGTAAATAATACTGCGAAAAGGGGTAAAAAATGAAAATTGAAAAGCTTTCGTTAGCCCTGTTGGCAACTGTATTAATGGTTGGTTGTGATTCACGGATTGATGCAGTCAATGCACAAATGGCTGAAATTCGTAATCAGCCACCACTACCCATTGAACCTGCACCTGTGTTTGAGCCTGCACCAACCTTTAACTATGCAGCACACCAGCTCAAAAGCCCATTTATGCCAAGTTCATTGGCGGCAGAGCTTAAAATTATGGCAGGGAAGCGCGTTTATCCGAACCTTGCTCGCCAGTTACAACCACTGGAAAATTACGCACTTGAGTCACTGACTATGAAAGGCAGTATGCGTCAAAATGGTCAAATTTTGGCATTGATTCAAACACCTGATGGTGAAATTGAGCGTATCCAGCGTGGTAGCTATATGGGGGTAAATCATGGTCGTGTGGTGAATATTACACCTACACAAATTGATTTAATCGAAATTATTCCAGATGGTCGTGAAGGTTATGTAGAACGTCCAAGAAGTTTAGTTTTAATTGGGCCTGCGCCATAAATTAAAGGAATAAAAATGAATAACAGTGTGAAAGATTTTATTTTTGGGGATGGTAATACAATGAACAATTTGTTCCGTCAGTTTTCAATGGGCGCAGTCGCAATGGCAGTGATGCAAGTTGCCAATGCCCAAGTCAGCATTACCAACATCGTACCCATGCAAATTCCGGGACAGGGCACCGAAATTCGTGTCATGTTTAATGGTTTGCCACCTCAACCTGCAGCATATCAGCTGGAACAACCTTCCCGCTTGATTTTAGATTTTGATAAAGCGCAACAAACGCTGAAGCAAAACAGCGTTGCAGTCGCGACCAAAGAAGCCAGCTCTGTAGAGGTAAGCTCAGATGCACAGCGTTCACGTTTAACTGTGAACTTGGCCGATGCGGGCGCATTTACCACGCGTGTTGAAGGCAACACCTTTATTTTAAAAATCAACTCAACAACGGCAACCCCTGTGGCTGCCGTGACTGCCCAACGTAGTGCGCAAGGTGTATCCAATATTGGTTTCCAGCGTGGCGGTGAAGGTGAAGGTCAGGTGGTGATTGATCTACTCGGTAGCAATACGCCTGTAGATGTGCAGCAGCAAGGCAGCAAAATTGTGGTGCGTACTTTAGGCAATAAAGTACCAACACATTTGGCACGCCGTTTAAATGTAAATGATTTTGCAACACCTGTGTCGACCATTGATGCACATAATGATGGCAGCAATGGCGTGATTACCATTCAAGCTGCAGGCAGCTATGAATATATGGCGTATCAAGCAGAAGACAAGCTAACCATCAGCTTAAAACGCCCTGTCGATAAAAACCCGTTTAAACCGCGTGCAGCGCAAAGCTATACAGGCAAAAAGATTTCACTGGATTTCCAAGACATCGAAGTGCGTCGTGTATTGCAGTTATTGGCTGATTTCACAGGCATTAACATGGTGGCAGCAGACACTGTGCAAGGCAACATTACCTTACGTTTAAAAGATGTACCTTGGGATCAGGCTTTAGATATTATCCTGAAAACCAAAAACTTAGATAAGCGTCGTAATGGCAACGTGATTTGGATTGCACCTGTTTCTGAATTGATTAAAGCCGAAGAAGAAGAAGCCAAAGCGATTGCGCAAAGTGTGAAACTGGCGCCACTACAAACTGAATATATTCAATTGAACTATGCCAAAGCGGCAGATATTGAAAAACTAATTACGCAAGGCAAGAATGCATCACGTGGTGGTTCAAATACCAATACAGGTACTGATCCATTAGGCGATAGCGTTGGTAGCTTGTTGAGTCCACGCGGTACAGTGTCGGTAGATCCACGTACCAATACCTTAATCATCAACGATACATCGGCAAAAATTGATCAGATTCGTCAAATGATTGATTTGCTAGATGTATCTGTGAAGCAGGTGATGATTGAAGCACGTATTGTTCGTGCAACCACAGATTTCACCAAGGAAATGGGGGTGAAGTGGGGCATCTTGTCACAAGGGATTACCAATAATAACCACTTGTTGGTGGGTGGTAGCGATACGACTTTGTGGAACTTGCGTGAACCAGAAAAAGATAGTGATACGGGTGGTTGGAAGTACGAAATTGAACGTCCACAAAACCTGAATGTCGATTTGGGTGTGACCAGTCCAGGTGCCAGCCGTATTGCATTTGGTTTAATCAGCTTGTCTGACTTTATGCTCGATTTGGAGTTGTCGGCATTACAAGCAGATGGTTACGGTGAAGTGATTTCGACACCAAAAGTTCTGACTGCAGATAAGCAAAATGCCAAAGTGGCATCGGGTACGCAAATTCCGTATCAATCTTCTGAAGGTGGTGGTGTCAATGCCGTATCTACTACAGAATTCATTGATGCGACTTTAAGTTTGGATGTGACCCCAAGTATCACGCCTGACGGTAAAGTCCAAATGCAATTAAATATCACCAGTGACTCACCAGGTGCACCTACACCTACAGGTCAGCTCACCATTAACAAGAACGCGGTGAATACCAACGTTTTGGTAGATAATGGTGAAACTGTGGTCTTGGGTGGTATTTTTGAGCAACAAACGGCTAACTCACAAACCAAAGTTCCATTCTTGGGCGATATTCCTTATATCGGACGTTTATTCCGTAAAGATATCAAGTCGGACAACAAACGTGAGTTGCTGATTTTTGTTACACCACGAATTGTTAATGACAGTGTTTCAAGAAATCATTAATATATTTTCAATTTAAACAAAATTTATAGGTGACTCCTTGCTAAGCAAAGAGTTTGACACCCTACCAAATATCTATTTGGTAGGGCCGATGGGGGCAGGCAAAACCACTGTAGGACGCCATTTGGCGGAATTGTTAGGGCGTGAATTTCTAGACAGTGATCATGAAATTGAACGCAAAACAGGCGCTACGATTCCTTGGATCTTTGAAAAAGAAGGTGAACAAGGGTTTCGTAGTCGTGAAACAGCGGTTATTGATGAGTTAACCACACGGCATAAACTTGTACTTGCTACAGGTGGCGGTGCGGTGACTCAAGCCCCGAATCGAGACTTCTTAAAACAACGTGGTATTGTTGTTTATCTATATACCCCTGTCGAAATTCAACTTCAGCGAACCTATCGCGATAAAAACCGTCCTTTACTTCAAGTCGAAAACCCCGAACAAAGATTACGTGATTTGCTTGCAGTGCGTGATCCGTTGTATCGTGAGGTGGCACATTATATTATTGAAACCAATCAGGGTGCTGCGCGAGATTTGGCGCAAAAAATCTTAAATACGATTGTTTCAGAGCAAATATCTTAGGTAGAAAGCGACTTTTTCATGCAGACTTTACACGTTGAACTCGGCGATCGCCGTTACCCAATTTTTATTGGCAGTGATCTTCAGCCCCAAGAATTACTTGCACCTTATATTAAAGGTCAGCAAGTCATGATTGTGACCAATACCACGGTTGCACCTTTGTATTTAAATCACTATGTGACGGCTGTTGAAGCACTGGGCAAGAAAGTGGCAACCTGTATTTTGCCTGATGGAGAAAAATACAAAGATATTCAGCATCTCACCCTTATTTTTGATGCCTTGCTGGAAGCTGGTTTTAACCGTGATTGTACGGTGCTGGCTTTGGGCGGTGGCGTGATTGGAGATATGGCAGGTTTTGCTTCGGCAAGCTTTCAGCGTGGGGTGTACTTCGTTCAAGTACCAACTACTTTACTGTCACAAGTCGATTCCAGTGTCGGTGGCAAAACAGGGATTAATCATCCGCTGGGTAAAAACATGATTGGTGCATTTCAGCAGCCCCAAGTGGTGTTGGCAGATATGTCGCAACTGAATACTTTACCTGAGCGTGAGTTGTCTGCAGGCCTAGCCGAAGTCATTAAATATGCGCTTTTGGGTGATGTCGAGTTTCTAGAATGGCTTGAAACGCACATGGAAGCATTAGTGGCGCGTGATCCTGCTGTACTGGCAGAAGCGGTATATCGTTCATGTGCACATAAAGCACGTATTGTTGCTAATGATGAAAAAGAGCAAGGTGAACGCGCTTTATTGAATCTTGGGCACACCTTCGGACACGCGATTGAATCTTATTTGGGCTATGGTAAATGGTTACATGGTGAAGCTGTTGCGACAGGGATGGTGATGGCAGCCGATTTATCACAGCGTATGGGCTGGATTTCTGTCGCAGATGTAGAGCGTACAAAAAATATCATTTCTCGTGCCAATTTACCGATAGTATGTCCGCAAATTCCACTGGATCAGTTTTTGGCTTATATGGCACACGATAAAAAAGTGCTGAATGGTCAATTACGTTTGGTGCTCATGAAGCAATTGGGTCAAGCCATCATCACCAAAGAGTTTGACTTAGAATTGATGAAACAGGCGATTTTAGCCAATCAAGCATAAAAGGCAGCATATGACAGCACTGCGTACACACTGGCAAAAAATTCAACAGTCAATTTGGTTGCTGGGCGCGGTGCTGTGTTTATTGGCGGCACTGATTTTTTGGGCGGTGACAGACCGTGAAGAACTGGTTGAAATTGAAAAACAACTAGAGTCTGAAATTGAATTACAAATTCAACCCGAAAAGGTTGCTGCAACCACCTATTTGGGTGGTTTGCAAGAAGAAGTCCGCCCTTTGGAACTCACCACGCGTTTAACAGCTTCTGGTTTGCATGAGGCTGAATATCGCGGTACTAAATTTATTCAGGAACAAAAAAATAACAGCACGATTGAACTGTTTCGGGTCAATGATGAAAACATCATTAAAAGTTTTATTAAAAAGCAAACAGATCGGAGCAAGCTGTTTTATATTCGTTTAAGCGGTGAGGGGCAGGCTGAACAATATGTGATGTTATATGGCAGTTTTGGCAATAAACGTGACGCTGCACATGCTTTGACAGCGCTGCCATTCAAATTTCCTGAAACCATTCAGCCTGTAGTGGTGCAATTTGCAGATTATCGTCCTTATGTCAATGATTTAGGGGCGGATGAAATGGGGCTGAGCACTAAGCTATATGCGGTAAATTTACGTCCAGCAGCTGTGCCTAAAATAGATGAAAGTGCTTTGGCACGTCCACCTGCAACCACAACGACTGCACCGACTACGCAGGCAGTTGCACCGCAAAATAGTACCACCAGCACTACAATTACCCGCCGTGATCAGGAGGGTAATGTCGTTGATGTACAAAAATCACAAAGTGGTACAGCACCTGCTCAGCCAGATGCACCTGAACCTGAAGTGCGCGATCCTTTTAACCAATCATAAACACTTCCAATATTCTTTTAGCTCAAGTCGAGTCATTCAAATAGCTACTTGAGCTTTATCCTTTTTGTCTATTATTTGCATTGAGCTATTTTGGCTCAATTGCACCAATTTGATCTAAAAAAATTATTCTTCTCACTAAAAAATGCGTTCTAAAATGGCGCAGCATGGTGTATAAAAATAATGAAATGCACAAAAATAGTGCGAATTTGACTTAAAAATGTGATCTGATTTTACATTTTTAGGGTTAAAGCTGAGATTTGGCTCATGTGCGAATAAAAAATAAAGTTGGCATTGTTTTTGCTTTTATTGGTGCGTGAATTGAGTTGTTGTCCCTATTTTGGCGCAAAAAAGATTCAATGATTGTGCGAAACTGTCAAATTTGCCTGCTACATTAAAGTGTAAAAGTTGCGTAAATGATGAATCGGTCACTCAGGCTTTTTAATCGGTATTGATTGAAATAAATGTGTGACATTTCATTTACCCAAGGTTGATGTTTAGAGTTGTAAATTGAGTTAAATCGCAAAAACAGATTGTTTAATTGGCCCAATTGGGCAAGTAAAAGAAGGGTACGCTATGCACATGCCATCGCCTAATACTGTAGCTCCCGCTCAAGGTTTATACCAACCGGATGAGTTTAAAGATAACTGTGGTTTCGGTTTAATTGCCCATATGCAGGGTGATGCAAGCCATGATCTCGTCAAGACTGCCATTCATAGTTTAAGTTGCATGACCCACCGTGGTGGTATTGCCGCAGACGGTAAAACGGGCGATGGATGTGGTTTGCTGTTGGCGATGCCAAAGCAATTTTTCCGCGAAGAAGCAAAACGCTTAAGTGACATTACCCTGAGCGAAATTTTTGCAGTGGGTACGGTCTTTCTGAACCTCGACCCTGCCTTAGCGGCGCATGCAAAAAATATCCTGACCAAAGAAATTGAAGCAGAAGGCTGTAAAGTATTGGCTTGGCGTGTGGTGCCAACCAATAATGAGGCATTGGGCGAAATCGCCATGCAGTCTTTGCCTGCTTTTGAGCAAATTATTGTCAATTGCCCATTGGGTGTGACTGAGGTTGAATTTAACCGCAAATTATTCTTGGCGCGTCGTCGTGCCGAGCAGCAATTGACTGCTGATCCATATTTTTATGTGACCACGTTATGCTCAACCGTGATCAGCTATAAAGGTTTGATGATGCCTGCAGCGATTGCAGACTTCTATACCGACCTTGCTGATACACGTTTGGCATCACATATTGTGGTGTTCCACCAGCGTTTCTCGACCAACACTTTGCCACGTTGGCCGTTGGCACAGCCGTTCCGTTATTTAGCACACAATGGTGAAATCAACACCATTACCGCCAACCGTAACTGGGCGATGGCACGTACCCCAAAATTTGAAAATCCATTATTGCCAGGTTTGACAGAGCTAAACCCAATTGTAAACCGTACAGGTTCAGACTCCTCAAGCTTAGACAATATGCTGGAAATTCTGGTGGGTGGCGGAATGGATTTATTCCGTGCCTTGCGTATGTTGGTTCCGCCTGCATGGCAGAACGTCGAAACCATTGATGCCGATTTACGCGCTTTCTATGAATTTAACTCTAAACATATGGAAGCGTGGGATGGCCCTGCAGGTTTAGTGATTCAGGATGGTCGTCATGCCATCTGTATGTTAGACCGTAATGGCTTACGTCCTGCACGTTGGGTGATCACTAAAAATGGCTACATTACTTTGGCCTCTGAAATTGGGGTGTGGGGTTATGAGCCTGAAGATGTAATTTCTAAAGGACGTGTTGGCCCAGGGCAAATTTTGGTGGTGGATACCTTTACTGGCAAAGTGCTCGATACGCAGGATGTAAATAACCATCTGAAAAGAATGCGTCCTTATCGTGAATGGTTACGTGAAAATTCAATCCGTTTACAAGGTAGCCCAGAGCTTGAAGAATATTTGTGTGATCAGGGTTTAAAAGGTGATGCCTTAAAAGCTGCACAAAAAATGTTTATGGTGACCTTTGAAGAGCGTGATCAATTATTGCGTCCAATCGCAGAAAGCGGTCAGGAAGCCGTGGGTTCCATGGGTGATGATACGCCAATGGCAGTATTGTCGCGTCAGGTACGCCATGTGTCGGATTATTTCCGTCAGCAGTTTGCGCAGGTGACCAATCCACCGATTGACCCATTGCGTGAATCGATCGTGATGTCTTTGGAAACCTGTTTAGGGCGTGAACAAAACGTATTTGAGCAAGGCCCAGAACATGCCGACCGCTTGATTATTTCAAGTCCTGTGTTGACCAACTCCAAAATGCACCAAATTCGCACTTTGGGTCGTAAAGGCTATGAAATTGCCGACATCGACCTGAACTATGCCGAAAATGAAGGTTTGCAAGCTGCGATTCAACGGATTTGCGAAACTGCTGCACAAGCGGTGCGTGAGGGTAAAACTTTATTGGTACTCACCGATAAAAAAATCCGTGAAGGTTACTTGCCTGCGAATGCGGTCATGGCGACTGGTGCGGTGCATCACCACTTAATTCAAGTCGGTTTACGTACCGATGCCAACATTATTGTGGAAACTGGTTTTGCTCGTGATCCGCACCAATTTGCAGTATTGCTCGGTTTTGGTGCAACTGCAGTGTATCCATATTTGGCCTATGATGTGATCAATGACTTGATTGCCAAAGGCGAGTTATTGGGCGATCCTGTTTATGCGCAAAGCAATTTCCGCAAAGGCATTGAAAAAGGCTTGCTTAAAGTCTTGTCCAAAATGGGGATTTCAACTGTCGCATCTTACCGTGGTGGTCAGTTGTTTGAGGCAGTCGGCTTATCTGCCGAAGTGGTGAATACTTGCTTTATTGGTGTACCGAGTCGTATTCAGGGTGCAACTTTTGCCGATCTGGAAAATGATCAGAAAAAATTGGCAGATACTGCATGGAAATCGCGTAAGCCAATTGATCAGGGCGGTCTGCTGAAATTTGTATTTGGCAAGGAATACCATGCCTTTAACCCAGATGTGATTAATGCCTTACACAAAGCGGTGCGTTCAGGCAATTATGCAGATTTTAAAGAATATGCAGAAATCGTGAATAATCGCCCAATCGCAACCATTCGTGATCTATTCAAGTTAAAAACAGACAATTCCATTGCCTTAGATCAAGTGGAATCGGTTGAACAAATTTTACCGCGATTCGACTCTGCGGGCATGTCTTTGGGTGCGTTGTCACCAGAAGCACATGAAGCCATTGCGATAGCCATGAACACTATTGGTGGGCGTTCAAACTCAGGTGAGGGCGGTGAAGACCCTGCGCGTTATGGCACGATTCGTAACTCGAAAATCAAACAGATTGCTTCGGGTCGTTTTGGGGTCACACCTGCTTACTTAACCTCTGCAGAAGTGTTGCAGATTAAAGTGGCGCAGGGTGCAAAACCAGGCGAGGGTGGTCAGTTACCGGGTGGTAAAGTGAATGGCTTGATTGCCCGTTTACGTTACTCTGTGCCGGGTGTAACTTTGATTTCACCACCACCACACCACGATATTTATTCGATTGAAGACTTGTCACAATTGATTTTCGATTTAAAGCAAGTCAATCCGCAAGCCATGGTATCGGTCAAACTGGTGTCTGAACCGGGTGTGGGTACCATTGCAGCAGGTGTCGCTAAAGCCTATGCCGACTTCATTACCATCTCGGGTTATGATGGCGGTACAGCAGCATCGCCACTGTCATCTATTCACCATGCAGGTTCGCCATGGGAATTAGGTTTAAGCGAGGCGCATCAGGCTCTACGTGTGAATGATTTGCGTGGCAAAGTTCGTGTACAAACCGATGGCGGTTTAAAAACTGGCCTAGATGTGGTTAAAGCTGCAATTTTAGGTGCAGAAAGCTTCGGTTTTGGTTCAACACCAATGATTGCCTTAGGTTGTAAATACTTGCGTATCTGTCACTTAAACAACTGTGCTACTGGTGTAGCAACGCAGCAAGATCATTTGCGTCAGGAACACTATATTGGTGAACCACAAATGCTGATCAACTTCTTCACTTTCATTGCGGAAGAAACCCGTGAATGGTTAGCCGCATTGGGTGTGGCGAGCTTAAAAGACTTGATTGGCCGTACCGACTTGCTAGAAATTTTACCAGGTGAAACCGAAAAACATGCGCACTTGGATTTAAGTGCTTTGTTGGAATCGCACCCTGCGGCAGAAGGTAAAGCGCAATACTGTCAGGTTGAAGGCAATGCGCCATTTGACAAAGGCATCTTGGCTGAAAAAATGATTGCAGAGATGCTGCCTGCAATTGAAGCAGGTACAGGGGGCGATTATTACTTTAATGTGAGCAACTGTGACCGTTCAATTGGTGCACGTATTTCAGGTGAAATTGCTCGTCGTTATGGTAACTTGAGCATGGAACATCATCCTGTCAAAGTGAATCTTTCAGGTACTGCGGGTCAATCTTTAGGTGTTTGGAATGCAGGTGGTTTGCATATCAAACTTGAAGGCGATGCCAATGACTATGTGGGTAAAGGCATGGCGGGTGGACGTATTTCCATCTTCCCACCAAAAGGTTCGCCATTCCAAACGCAGAATACTGCCATTATTGGTAATACCTGCCTATATGGTGCAACTGGGGGTAAATTATTTGCTGCGGGTACTGCAGGTGAGCGTTTTGCGGTACGTAACTCAGGCGCATTTGCGGTGATTGAAGGTGCAGGCGACCACTGTTGTGAATATATGACAGGCGGGATTGTGACTGTACTTGGCAAAGTGGGACATAACTTCGGTGCAGGTATGACAGGTGGTTTTGCCTATGTACTGGACTTAGATAATGACTTTGTTGACCGTTACAACCACGAACTGATTGAGCTGAATCGTATTTCGACTGAAGCGATGGAAGAACATAAAGCATTCTTAGGACGTATTTTAGATGAACATATTGCCGAAACAGGCAGTGCGTGGGCGTATAAGATCCGTCATGAGTTTGATTTCTATAGCCGTAAATTCTGGTTGGTAAAACCAAAAGCTGCCAACTTGCAGACTTTGTTGAAAACGACCCAAGCAGATCCACAATAATCCACGACTCAGCATTCGGCAGGTGCGGATAACTTTCGACTTATACCCAGCGTAAAAGTGAAGTTATCTACACCCACCTACGGAGAAAGACATGGCAGAACGCCTACATAATGACTTTCAATTTCTGGATGTAGCACGCCAAGATCCAGAGAAAAAAGATCTCGATGTCCGCAAAAATGAGTTTGTGGAAATTTATAAACCGTTTACTGCAGAAGTGGCGGCCAATCAGACCCATCGTTGTTTGGGCTGTGGTAACCCGTACTGTGAATGGAAATGCCCTGTGCATAACTACATTCCGAACTGGCTTAAACTAATTTCGGAAGGTCGTATTTTTCAGGCAGCAGAATTGTGTCATCAAACCAATACTTTGCCTGAAGTTTGTGGACGGGTTTGTCCACAAGACCGCTTGTGTGAAGGCGCATGTACCTTAAATGATGGTTTTGGTGCAGTGACTATTGGTAATGCCGAAAAGTACATTAACGATACAGCTTTTGCCTTGGGCTGGCGTCCAGACATGTCGCATGTGAAATGGACCGATAAAAAAGTTGCCATTATTGGTGCAGGCCCTGCGGGTTTGGGCTGTGCCGATATTTTGGTGCGTAACGGGGTAAAGCCTGTCGTCTTTGACAAACGCCCTGAAATTGGTGGCTTGCTCACCTTTGGTATTCCAGAATTTAAAATGGAAAAAGACGTGATGAAACGCCGCCGTGAAATTTTTTCGGGCATGGGGGTTGAATTCCGTTTAAATACTGAAATTGGTACAGACATCAGCATTGACCAATTGCTTGCAGATTACGATGCGGTATTTATGGGCATGGGCACATACACCTATATGAAAGGTGGCTTTGCCGGTGAAGATTTAGATGGCGTTTATGATGCACTGGATTTCTTGATTGCCAATGTTAACCGTTGCCAAGGCTGGGAAAAAGACCCTGCAGAATACATCAGTGTTGAAGGCAAGAAAGTGATTGTACTGGGTGGTGGTGATACTGCCATGGACTGTAACCGTACTTCTATTCGTCAAGGTGCACAGGAAGTTACTTGTGCCTACCGTCGTGATGAAGCCAATATGCCAGGTTCACGCCGTGAAGTGACCAATGCCCGTGAAGAAGGGGTGAACTTCTTATTTAACCGTCAACCCATTGAAATTGTTGGTGAAAATGGCAAAGTTACAGGTGTTAAAGTGGTGACCACACAATTGGGTGAGCCTGACAGTCGTGGTCGTCGCAGCCCAGAACCTGTGCCAGGTTCTGAAGAAGTTTTAGCTGCCGATGCAGTATTACTTGCTTTTGGTTTCCGTGCTAGCCCTGCAGATTGGTTTGCCTCTGCCAATGTTGGAGTAGACGGTTCAGGTCGTGTGCTGGCAGCAGAACAGCAAACTTTTAAGTTCCAAACCTCAAACCCAAAAATTTTTGCAGGGGGCGATATGGTGCGTGGCTCTGATTTGGTCGTGACTGCAATTTGGGAAGGTCGTCAGGCGGCAGAAGGTATTTTGGATTATTTAGATGTCTAAACGAGTTTGTTTTGCTTAGATGTGAAAAGGGCTGATTTTTAAGGAATTCAGTCCTTTTTTATTGGATATTTTATCCCGCTCATTTTCTTGTGGAATATATTGCCATCCCTGATTCATATAAGGTTTAAGAGCTGAAACTTCAATATCAATTCAATCTGCTGTACAAGGTTATTGTTTGATGTAAACAGTTTGGTGATTCGCTCGATTAAACAAAATACACAAACAGGTCAGAATTTCACGTTAGAATGAAATCATTTCAAACAAATACAAAGAAAATTTAGAGGTTAATTTATGAATTTCACAAAAAAAACCATGCTCGCGGTGGCTTTAACCAGTACTTTGACATTAAGCGGCTGTGGCTATAACACCCTACAAGTGAAAGATGAAGCCGTGACTGCTTCTTGGTCAGAAGTACAAAACCAATATCAACGCCGTGCTGACCTCGTACCTAACTTGGTCAATGTCGTGAAAGGCTATGCCAAACATGAAGAACAAGTCTTGACTGAAGTCACTCAGGCACGTGCCAATGTCGCAGGCTTAAAAGTGGATAAGTCGGTATTAGAAGACCCTGCGTTATTCCAGAAATATCAGGAAGCACAGGCGCAAATGACCAGTGCCTTGTCGCGTTTAATTGCCGTGTCTGAAAATTACCCAGACTTAAAAGCAAATGAACAGTTCCGTGAATTACAAGTGCAACTTGAAGGCACAGAAAATCGCATTGCCGTGGCGCGTAATCGCTACATCAGCACAGTGCAAGACTTTAACAGTTATGCACGTCAGTTCCCGCAAGTGATGACCGCTAAAGTGATTGGCATGGACACCAAACCAAACTTTAGTGCCGAACAAAGCGCACAAACAGCACCGAAAGTTTCGTTTGAATAATGCATAGGGAGGATGACTGAATGCTGCTATCGCACAGCAAGACCCACATGAACCTTGGGCAGATATTGCTGCTCATTATGGTGATGTGTTTCAGCTGCTTAGCATATAGTGAAGTTGCCACCGCAACTGATGAAACCGCCGAAGCTGTGGTGCTGGGTAAAATTGTGCAGCAACAGCATCCTCAAAGTGCCAACCCCATCCCAGATCTTGCAAATTCACGCCAGCCTACATCGAGCACTCAGCAAGCACCTATAGAAACACCCGTTCAGCAACCGCAAATTGCCAATGATATGGCAGACGGTGAATCCATCCGTGCTTTGCCGACCTTAAATCAGCCCGTGGTCGATCAAGCCAATTTGCTCACTGCTGCAGAAAAACAGCAAATCAGTCAGCGGATTTTAAATTTACATCAACAAGCCAAAGCACAAATTGGCGTCGTGATTGTTCCGACCACAGGGCAGGAAGATATTTTTGATTTTGCTATGCGGATCGCAGAACAATGGAAGCTTGGTTCTGCCAAGCAAGACAATGGTGTGTTGATGGCAATTGCGGTCAATGACCGCCGTATTCAAATTTTAACAGGTTATGGTTTAGAGGGCGTGCTGCCCGATATTGTGGTCAGTCGGATTATTAACCAACGTATTACGCCGTATTTTAAACAAGCGCAATATGCTCAAGGCATAGATGCAGGCTTGGCCGAAATTGAACGGATTTTAAACCTAGACCCCGAAGTTGCTGCACAGGCTGCACAAGAGTTGAAACAACGTCAGGAACAAGCCTTACAAGAACAACACGCGCGTGAAAAAACATTGAGTAGTGCCTTGTTTATTTTAATTGCAGGCGTAATTGGCTCTCTGATTGTTGGAAAGCGCTTGAGTGCTTCAACCGCTGCCGTTGCAGGGACAGTGGCAGGTTTGGTCAATGGTGCAGGCTTAATCACCAGTTTAATGATTGGTGCGGGAATTTTCTTTTTACTCATCACCGCTATTGCACAGACCATTTTCCAAATTTTCTTGTCCTCTGCAGGGCGTGGTAGCGGACGTGGCGGTGGCGGTTTTGGTGGTGGAGGCGGCTATAGCGGCGGAGGCGGTGGCTTTGGTGGGGGAGGAGCATCAGGATCATGGTAACCACAACAGATACAACAGAAATTATTACTCAACCGAAAATGGAGATTGCAGCGCGTCCGAGTGTAAAGCGTTGGCTGAAGCATTTCTTTTATTTACCTGCCACCAAACGTTTTTTTAATGCGCAGGATCAGCATGCCATTGCAGAAGCGGTGACTACAGCCGAGCATGGGCATGTGGGTGAAATTCAGGTGGTGATTGAAGGTTGTTTACCCTCGCGGTTGGCGTATGCGGTAGATACGCATACCCGTGCTCGCCAATTATTTGCAGAAATGGGTGTTTGGGATACTGAACTGAACAGCGGGGTTTTACTGTACCTGAATTTGTGTGAACGCAAAGTAGAAATTGTGATTGACCGTGGCATTAAAACCGCGACTACGCAACAGGTGTGGGATGAAGTCTGTGCACATATTGTGCAGGGTTTGGCACAGCAGCAGTATCGGCAAGCTGTAATAACAGGTGTGCAAGAAATTGGTGAAATTTTGGATGTGTTTTATGACCGCCAGCTGCTAGATCTGCAAAATGAATTGAGCAATGCGCCGATTATTTTGGGGTGAGGGTTGTTGATGTTCTTTTCTTTTTTTAATTCCTTCCTGAGCACAAATTTAAGCACGGCTTTAAGTTTGTGCGCAAGAAAGGGAATGCAATGAGGGTTCCTCCCTTTTTTAAGAGAGGTTAGGAGAGATTTTTTAAACATGGGTAGCTTTCACTACATTTGGCTTACTTTTTCAAAAAGGGGAAACCACATCAGCACAAAAGCTAAATTTGCTGAAATTTAAATCAAATACATAAAAAATAGATGATGTAACAATTTAAAGTGTGATCTAATTCTCTAAAAATGACAAAATTTGTTAAGCTGAAATTTTTAATCTGACAATTATTGTCACTTTTTAACATAAATAAACAGTTAGTTTGAGTATGAAAAATTTTTTATGTGTAAGATGCTGTTTTTTTGTGGGAATTGTCTATAATAAAAGTTGGCACGTTTAGTGCTAAGTATAAAATAGCTTACAAAGCTTATAATTAAATTAACAAACATTTGTGGAGAATGTTATGAAAACTATGCAAAAGGGTTTTACCCTTATTGAATTAATGATTGTTGTTGCAATTATCGGTATTCTTGCTGCGATTGCACTTCCTGCTTATCAAGATTACACCATTCGTACTCGTGTTTCTGAAGGTTTAACGCTTGCTGGTGATTTGCAAAAACAGATCGGTGGTGCGGCTACAGCAACTGATTTGAAAGTTGTTTCAGATAGTTGGAACCTCCAAGCAGGTGGTAAGGGTGTAATAAGTAAATATGTAGACTCAATTTTAACAACTGATGATACTACAGGCTCAATTGAGATTACCTATAACGGAGATGAAACGGGTGTTGGTGCTGCTAATACGTTGCACTTAAAACCATTTATTAATGATGGTGCTGGTCCTATCAGTTTAGATACTGCTTATGCAAATGGAACAACTGGTGCGGTAGATTGGGCATGTGCTTCAGAAACAAAAACAACTGCTGATGCTCAATTAGTAGGTAATGACATTACTGAAGGCACTTTACTTGCTAAGTATGCTCCGTCTCAATGCCGTTAATATTTATTCAAAAAGAAGCAGCCTAAGGGCTGCTTCTTTTTGTCTAATGATTTGCATATATTGGTTAAAATAAGAATTATATGACATTTTTTGACAATATTTGATATGGGTTTTTATGTAAGTTATTGTTATTTATTAAAAAAATAAGTTGGTATGGTTATTGGATATAAATAAGTAAGTTGAATGGGGTGAGAGATGGGGACATACCATGGAAAGGGGATTTACATTAATTGAGCTGATGATTGTGGTGGCGATTATTGGTATTTTAGCGGCAATTGCATTGCCTGCATATCAGGATTATACGATTCGTGCCCGTGTATTAGAAGGTCTAAGTTTAGCTGATAGTGCCAAATCAGCTATGGCAGCCGAAGCGGTAATTTCACCTATAGATTTACAGGTAGTGGCGGATTCATGGAACAGTCAGGCAGGAAATAATGGGGCAACAAGTAAGTATGTGCAACGTGTTTTAATTGATAGAGAAAGTGGGGAAATAACGACTACTTTTAAAAATACAGCCATTGGTGTATCACCAATAGAAAATACCATTATTTTAAGTCCATATATTCATGTAAATAGCACAACTATAGTGAGTTTAAAGCTTGCTTTAACTAATGGTCAGAATGGAACTTTAGATTGGGCATGTTCTTCGAAGACACAGCAAACAGCAATTTTGTATGGTATGGCTGGCGCAACCTTAGGTACAATGCAGCCAAAATATGTACCATCTGCATGTAGGTGAATGATAATATTCCGCTCAGGATATTGGGAATTAAACATAGTATGAGATCTGCAAAGGCTACATTTGTTACCATACATTTAGGTATTTCAATTCTTATTGCTTTACTGGTAGTTGTGGTTGTATTTTTATGTTGGTATCCCTTGCCATTAAATAAAGCGACAGGAGTTACCCATATTTTTCTGATGATGGTAGGTATTGATTTAGTTCTTGGTCCATTATTGACGTGGTTGGTTTACAAAGAGGGGAAGAAAACACTTAAATTTGATTTAACGGTCATTATTCTCATTCAAATCTCTGCTCTTTTTTATGGAATTTATCATATTACAGAAGGTCGACCGGTATGGTTGGTGTATAGTGTAGATCGTTTTGAAGTCGTCCGAAATAATGAAATTTATACTAAGAATATTCAACAAGCAAATAAAATGTATCAACACCCCTCCTGGTTTGGTCCTCAATATGTTGCAATAAAATTTGCAAAAGATCAAAAGCAACGTAATCAGGATATGTTTGAAGAAATTCTAGGAAAAATTGAAATATCACAACGTCCAGAACGTTATGTTGAGTTGTCGAAAGTAACTGACCAAATTAAGCAGCGAGTGCAAGACATAACCTTATTAAACCAATATAATGATCCAAGAGTAGTAAAAGAAACTTTAGCTAAATATCCCCAAGCAAACGCATTTGTACCTCTTAAAGCTAATACAGTAGACATGACGGTTCTCATCAATAAAGAGAAAGGCGAGGTTGTAAAAATTGTAGACTTAAGACCATGGAAATAATATTTTAAGTTGAAAATGGGGAATCTAAGTATTCCCCACGCAATCACTCCATTGCAAAACTGGCAGAATTCCAATCAAACTTGCCGTACAAAGCTCTATCATCTTGCCTAAAAAAATATAAGATAGAGCCAGTTTTTTAGTCTATTTTTCTTATGAAATCTGCATTGCTAATATTGGCTGCCATCCTCATCTCCCTTGCATGGTTATTGCCCATTCACTACCGCCCGTGGGTTACCTATACAGGCGAACTCTACGCATTTTTTGCCCTGTTTGCCCTTGGAGCCAGCCTATTCAAAGGAAAATTACAGATACCCAAAATTAGCCTGCCCTTACTGGCATTGTGCAGTGTTCCGCTCATTCAGTGGAGTTTAGGCTTAGTCTACTTCTTTGACAAAGCTTTTCTCAGCAGTGTGTATATCTTTAGTTTTTGGTTGGCGATTATTTTTGGCTATAACCTCACTCAAAATAATATTGAACGTGAGCGTATCTTCGCAGGTTTTAGTTATGTGCTACTCGGCGTGGGAAGTATTACCGCATTCATGGCAATTTGCCAGTGGCTGACACTCGATCAATACCTGCCTATGATGGTAGATATTAAAATCGGGCAACGTCCGTATGCCAATTTCGCCCAACCCAATAACATGGCGACCTTTTTGGTAATGTCACTCATGGCATGCCTATATTTATACGAAAAACAAAAACTTAAAACTGTGTGGATTGTGATTGCAGCTGCCATGATTTTGGTGGGTGTGGTACTGAGTCAGTCGCGTACTTCATGGTTGGCGTCACTGTGTCTCATGACCTATTTGAGCTATCAACAATACCGTGGCGTGATGCGGATTAAATGGCGCTATAGCTTGCTGTGGTTTGTCGCATTTATCGGGCTGATTTTTATCGCACCTGCTTTCAGTCAATTACTCTCACAAAGTGCAGAACTTTCAGTGCAATCTCGAGATGTGGTGCAACGCGCCACAGGTGATATGTCACGCTTGGCCATTTGGCAGCAAATGCTCGCTGCGATTGAACATCAACCGTGGTGGGGCTATGGCTGGCATCAAACCAGTGTGGCTTATGTGACGATCAGTGAATTTGTGCAAGGTCCTGTGTGGATTCGTAGCGCACACAATTTTATTTTGGATTTTTTACTTTGGAATGGTGTGATACTCGGCGTGCCATTTTTGGCGTATTTGGGTTATTGGGGCTACCAACTGCATAGACATACCCAGTCGGTGGAATCGGTTGTGGGGATTTTAATGGTCGGTGCATTTAGCGTACATGCCATGCTGGAATTTCCACAAAACTATGCCTACTTCTTGCTGCCTGTAGGTTTTATTATCGGCATGGTTCAGTCACAACGGGTGTTCAAAAACTTCACTTTATCTGTAATTTATTTACGCAGTACTTTTGTACTTGGCGCATTGTTGTTGATGCTGATTTATCGTGATTATGAGGTGATGGTGCCTAAATTGAATCAGTCGGTACGCTACGAACATATGCCTGAAAAAATCACCCATCAAGAGCGTATTTTGGTACTCGATGAATTTAACCGCCGTATTGCGTGGATTCGATTAAATCCGTATAGCCAGCAAACACCTGAACAATTGCAGGATATCCATGAAATTGTGTTGAATTATCCAACCCGCTACGATTTATTGAAATATGCGCGCGTATTAGCATTTAACGGTTATGAAGCAGAAGCCAAAAAGCAATTATGGTTGTTAAGCACTTTGTGGCAGGTCAATGTGGATTATGCGACTTTGTTGGATGAGGCAAAGCCGCGCTGATTTGTGTAGCGCAAGGAGGGGGATTTGAAAATAGTGAGCCAAATATGGTGAAAATTTTCAATGTTGAAAATCTCTCCCAACTTCTCTTTAAAAAGAGAGGGGGTATTCATTATAAAATTGATTTCATGTGCGAAAATTTAAAGAGATGCTGAACTTTTGTTCAGATAAAGGGAGTTGTGTTAGAATTGTATGATCTATTCACACAATAAGGCATGCTGATGGCGAGAACTACAAGTGTAACAATTGGCCCACAACTCGATGACTTCGTGAGCAAACTGATTGAATCTGGACGTTATGGTTCAACCAGTGAAGTGATGCGATCTGCACTAAGATTATTGGAGCAGCAAGAAAATCAAACTGCAGCTTTAAAGCAAGCGATTGAAGCAGGTGAGAACAGTGGAGAAAGTACACTTAGCCTAAAAGATATTGCGGCTCAAGTGAAGCAGAAGCATCGTGTATAAGCTATCAAATTTAGCTGTCGACGACTTCACAGCTATTTATGAATACACCTTACTTAATTTTGGTGTAGCTCAAGCTGACCAATACACGCAACATTTGGAAAATACCTTTCATTTGTTAGTGAGTTCACCGCTGATTGGTTATGCATGTGTAGATATTGGCGAGGGAATACGCCGTCACGATCATCATCAACATGCTATTTTTTATAAAAAACAGGATTATGGAATTTTTATTATTCGGATATTGCATCAACAGATGCAACCCATGAAACATTTTTTTGCGTTATAAATACTTTTTTATAAATCCAAGAATTTAAAATGCGCATAAGTAAAATATATTGATATTGAGAGCTTCTTCATTAGAGATAGGCAAGATACTGAATTTTAGGTAAAGTGCCCCAAAAAACAAAAGACTGGAAAACCAGTCTTTTGAGTTATCTAAACCAGATGAATCTTAGAGTTGGCTTTGAATATAGTTTTCAATACCCACAGTTTCAACCAAATCAAGCTGTGTCGTTGCCCAATCTAAATATTCTTCTTCTTTCTCTAAAATTTCCTGAACCAAATCACGGGTTACATAGTCCAATTGTTGCTCTGCTAAAACCACCGCTTTTTGAATCGCTTCAATATTTTCTTGGACTTTACGAACATCGCAATTCAAAACTTCAACTGTATGCTGACCGATATACAATTTGCCCAAGTGTTGTAAGTTTGGCAGCCCTTCTAAAAATAAAATACGTTCAATAATTTTGTCAGCATGTTTCATTTGACGAATCGACTCTTTATATTCAGCCGAGCCGAGTTGTTCAATGCCCCAATCATTAAACATACGTGAATGTAAAAAATATTGGTTAATTGCAGTCAGGTGATGATACAAAACTTGGTTGAGTTGATTAATCACATCACGATTGCCTTTCATTGCAGCACTCCATCAACAATTTCTGCCTTAAACCGCTTAAGGCAATCTATATTTCTATCTTAAACAAGACTGGGCAAAATGGCGAGTGATTTAGGGGCTATTTATACTTCATAAATGGTTTGCGCTGTCGGCTAAAACTGAGCAGATAAGGCATGAAACGAAGGGAATAGCGAGACTATTGCCAAGTTTCATAACGCAATCTGAGAAAGTTTTAGCCACATGAGCAAGAACAAAGCACTGCTTTGTTTGCTGCGCAAGGGGACAAGCATATTTTTTGCTGCTATTGCGTTATGTGCCAGTCATTTAGAATGACTAAACTTCCTGTCCCATGCCTTATATCAGCTAAAAAATATGCGTAGTCGCAAACATAGATGAAGTATAAATAGACCCCAGACCGCAAATGAAAATCGCAATCAAAAACAATTAGCTAGGCGGTGTGAAGAAATGTAAGACAAGAAAAACCCGCTGTAGTCGAAAGCGGGAGAGGAAACACCGAGTAAAAATTATAATACTGAAATGCGGGAGAGCAATAAAACGGCAGCTTTAGGCAGCAACGGCAAGACGAGACGCAATTTGTGCAATTTCATCGCTAATGATGGTGCGAGTTTCAGGTGCACAGCGACCACAACAAGTGCCCAAGTCAAACATATCGCGAATTTCACGATAGCTGTCTGCACCATTGGCAACGGCTTCTTTAATGTCTTGATCTGTAATACCACGGCATAAGCAAACGTACATGAATGCAACCACAATAATTGAAATAAGATAAGTGTTATTATTGATAATTATTATCGTTTGTCAATAAAAATCATTTGAAAAGTCATTTATTGTAATTGGGTTTTTGAATTAAAAAATGCCACTTAATAGGTGGCATCGTTTATTTGTTTTTAAGTATTTGAATGATAATGACTTATGAATTGATAATCACAACGCCATCCATTTCAACTAAAGCACCTTTAGGTAAGCTGGCCACACCTAAGGCTGCACGCGCAGGGTAAGGTTGTGCAAAATATTCACCCATAATCTGATTGACCAATTGGAAGTGTGATAAATCCGTCAGGAAAATATTGAGCTTGGCAATATCGGCCAAAGAGCCACCCGCCGCTTCGCAAACGGCCTTTAAGTTATCAAATACGCGGCGAATTTGCGCTTCAATGCCTTCTACCAATTCCATGCTGTACGGGTCTAAACCAATTTGACCTGATAAATAAACCGTATTGCCCACTAAAATGGCTTGAGAGTAAGTACCAATTGCTGCAGGTGCATTTTCAGTATGGATGACTTGGCGAGACATTGATTTCTCCTAAAATAATGTACGAACATCATAGACCATCCGACTAGCTTTCAGTAGCCTGATGAGTCAGTTATGCAAAATCGCTTGAATGTGCGGCAATATCACCATGCAGCGCATTGAATTAACAAGCTTTGGCTTCTTCTACAATGCTGATGGGACGCGCTAAACGGCTAATTCGTGGGAAACCGAAGTGCATACGCAAATCACGAATAATTTTGGCAATTTGCTTACGGTTATTCACCACAATATTCACGTGGGTTTTACCATCATGGCTGCGCACCATTTCTACTCCCGTTTTGGCCTTACGACATTGATAGATCAAATCGGAAATTTGTTCGTCATTCATATCCATATCAATGCTGAGGTAAGCCGTAAAACTCACGTCATCAACATCTTCTGAAGTCCATTGTAGCGGCATGATATTTTCAGGATGTTGATGCTGCTCATGCAGTAAGTTGTTGCAGCGCGCACGATGCACAATTAAACCACGACGTGACAAGTTGCCCTGAATCGGATCGCCCAGCACAGGATTGCAACAGTGTGCATATTTCACGTCAATGCCTTCTGTGCCCTGAATCAGACGGTCAGAATGTTCGCTGCTGTCCTGATCAAGTGCGTAAATGTGGTTCGCCACCAACTGCGGTAATAAATCACCGACTGCAATTTGCTCAAATAAACGGTCTTTGGAGTCGATATGACGCCATTGCAACACATTTAACCAATCTGCTTCGGTTAGGTCTTGAATCGAGTGATTAAACAATTTTAGCGCACGGTTCAGGGCTTGCTGCCCCACCAAACGCTGTTCTTCAATATCCTGATCACGCAGAATGTTTTGTAAGGCACGACGGGCCTTTTGGGTATTAATAAAACTTAGCCAGTCTGGGTTTGGTGTGGCTAACACATCGGTGATGATTTCGACCACTTGCCCGCTGATGAGTGGTGTTGACAGCGGTTTGCTTTCACCATTAATTTTTGTACCGACGGCGTGGTTACCTAAGAATAAACTGGCTGCATAGGCAAAATCAACCGCGGTGGCGCCTTGCGGCAATTCATGTAAATGTCCATGCGGTGTATAAACATGAATTTTCTCTTGGTGTAGATAATCCAGTAAATCGCTAAATGTGGTTTTAGCGCATTCACCATCAACCAACACGTTTAAGCTTTTCATAGAGGCTTGAATGGCAGAACGGCAGGCTTGTGGTGCGTTTTCACCCAAGACTACGCCAAAACGTGCGGCTTTACGCATCAATTCAGTTTGAATGGTGAGTGATAAGGTGGTTTGTTCACCTTTTAGACGCATCATGAGTGATTGGTTGCCGCCTGGTAGTGGGCGACGGATATGATCTTCATAATGTAAGACCTGAAAGCTGTCACGTAAAATATCGGCCAAACGGTCACAGTCAGCAATACTTTGTAAAATAATTTCGAAGGCGTGGCTGTGGGTCAGTTCTTGTAGATCAATATCGTTTTTAACAAAGTGGCGCAGTAATTCAATATTGTTATTTTTCTTTTTAATCCGACCGGTAATTTGATTGTCTTGCAGTAGGTCGGCAAGGTTTTGTTCCCATTTGGACTGGTATTCACAGCGTTTTGGCTTGGTGTGCAACAGGGCGGCTTGCACATCGTTATACATATCTAAATCAAGGTTTTGATAACACAGATGTTCAAGGTTATCTGCCATTTCATTCATACCCACGATACGTGCCATGGGTACAAATACATCAAAGGTTTCTTGAGCGATGCGTGCGCGTTTATCTGGTCGCAGCGCATCTAATGTGGTCATGTTGTGATAGCGGTCTGCTAGTTTCACAATAATGACACGTGGATCCTGTAAGGTCGCTTGCAGAATTTTACGGAACGATGCGGCTTTGTTGTATTCCTTGTCGCTGGAATGGCTAAGTTTGGTCACACCATCGACTAGTTCGGCAACGGTGCGTCCAAATTTTTCTGTGATATCATCTTTGCTGTAGTCAGTATCTTCAATGACGTCATGCAATAGGGCAGCAATGAGCGTGTCGGCATCCAAACGCATGTGCGCCAAAATACAACTGACCGCAATCGGGTGTAACACATACGGTTCACCACTTTTACGGGTAACGCCATCATGCGCATGCTCGGCATAATCGCAAGCCGTAAGCACCTGTTCGACTTCACTTACACTCAGGTAAGGTTCGATCATGGCTTGAAGCTGTTGTTTGGCTTGGCTGACCATCGTGCCTGGCATATAACACCCTTTAAAATACAAGTGATAACGAATCTACAGTTAGACCTTATAATGAAAAGCATATTGCATGACTTGTCAATTTTTTTCGTACCAAAACATAAGGTCATTAGACCATTTAAAATTAGGTCTTAATCCTTATGTTATAACGGTTTTTAGCGCAAGATTAAAGTTCAGACAACAAAAAAGCCTAGTAAAAAACTAGGCTTTTTCAGAAAGTCGTTCTTATTGGAAAGAAAAACCATCTAAATTCAAGTTATTTGCTGAAAGTGCGAGGTCAAGACTCGAAGTTTGATAATCTTGATCACGTTGTTTCAAAATGTCTTTAGAAACGTGACCTTCTGCAATTTCACGTAAAGCAACAACGGTAGGTTTGTCGTTGTCCCACTCAACGGTAGGTTCTATGCCTTGACGTGCCAATTGACGCGCGCGCTTGCTTGCCACTAGTACAAGCTCAAAGCGGTTGTCTACATGGTCTAAACAATCTTCAACGGTAACGCGTGCCATAAGAATTCTCGTTCGAATAATAAATTTAAACAGACTGTGCAGTATAAGGTGCTTTGCTTATAGACTCAAGTTTTAATCACGCGCTTGGCGGGCTAATTAACTTTTCAATCAGGGCTTGATGACGATGTGCCTGCTGCGCCGTCACCAAACGATTAGCCGTAATCACCGATTCTAAATCGTGCAGAGCCTTATTAAAGTCATCATTAATAATCACATAGTCAAAATTGACATATTGTTGCATGTCTTCAACTGCGCAGCCTAGACGGTGTTCAATTACATCGACTGCATCGGTGCCACGGTTAGACAAACGCTCGCGTAAATCAAACTGACTTGGTGGAAGAATAAAAATTTGCTTCGATTCAGGAAAAAGATTGCGTACTTGCTGAGCGCCTTGCCAGTCAATTTCAAGCAACACATCGTGACCTTTGGCTAACTGCTCTTTAACCGTCGCTTGCGCGGTGCCGTAATAATTGCCAAACACCTCTGCATACTCAATAAAACCGCCTTGCTCTACCAAGTCGATAAAATCTTGTTTTTGCGTGAAGTGATAATGCACACCATCGAGTTCGCCGGGACGTTGACCACGTGTTGTGTGAGAAACTGAAACGTGTAAATTATTCACACGCTCAAGCAGGGCTTTAACGAGGGATGTTTTGCCTGTTCCTGAAGCGGCAGAAACGACAAACAATAGACCCGACATGATATTTTTCCTGATATGATAAAATATCTTCTCTATTTTAGAGTAGACGCCCCTTAAACAAAATAGCCAAGATGGCTTTTGTTGGCATAAATTTTAAAACATCCCACCTATTTAACTTCAACATAGAGGGTTCTATGGAAATTGTATTGGCGAATCCACGTGGTTTTTGTGCAGGTGTAGACCGAGCAATTGCGATTGTAAATCGTGCCCTTGAGTGTTTTAACCCACCTATATATGTACGTCACGAAGTGGTACACAATAAGTTTGTGGTGGACGACTTGCGTCAGCGCGGTGCAATTTTTGTAGATGAATTAGATGAAGTGCCTGATGACAACATTGTGATTTTTAGTGCACACGGTGTATCTAAAGCAGTACAACAAGAAGCAGAACGTCGTGGCTTAAAAGTATTTGATGCGACTTGTCCATTGGTCACCAAAGTGCATATTGAGGTGACTAAGTATGCGCGTGAAGGCACCGAAGCTATTTTAATTGGGCATGAAGGCCACCCAGAAGTTGAAGGTACGATGGGACAGTACGACAAGAAAAATGGTGGTGAAATTTATTTGGTAGAAGATGAGGATGATGTGGCTGCACTTGCGGTTCAGCATCCAGATAAAGTGGCTTTTGTAACGCAAACTACTTTGTCGATTGATGACACTGCTAAAGTCATTGATGCCTTGCGCCAGAAATATCCGAATATTCAAGGGCCACGTAAAGACGATATTTGTTATGCCACCCAAAACCGTCAGGACGCTGTACGTGACTTGGCTAATCAGTGTGATGTGGTGTTGGTGGTGGGTTCGCCAAACTCATCTAACTCTAACCGTTTACGCGAGTTAGCCGAACGTATGGGGAAACACGCCTATTTGGTGGATAATGCAGACGAGTTGGAGCAAGCATGGTTTCAACCGAATACAAAGATTGGTGTAACTGCAGGCGCCTCTGCACCAGAAATTTTAATCAAACAAGTGATTCAGCGTTTGCAAGACTGGGGTGCAACTGCCCCTGAAGAGCTGGCAGGCCGCGAAGAAAATATTACCTTTAGTTTGCCCAAAGAGTTACGCATTCCTGTAACACAGGCTTAAACTGCGAATCATATAACACTTTAAAAAACTGATTAAAAATAGGCAGATAACCGTTAAATGACGGTTATCTGCTTTTTTATGCCTTTTATCCTGAAGTGTGAGGGTTTTGTAAAGTTGTTCGCTATTATTTTTAATAGGGCAAAGTCTGTGTCTTGGGGGGAGTATGCGAAAAAAAGAAAACGGGTTCACCTTAATTGAGTTGATGGTGACCATTGCGGTGATGGCGATTATCGCGATGATGGCGGCTCCGAGTCTTATGCCTTTAGTGTATAAAAAACAACTAGATACAAGTGCAAGAGAGTTAGCTCAAACGATGGCTAAAGTACGTGGAACGGCGATTGCTTTGCGAAAAGAAGTTTCACTTGAATTTAAAGATACAACAAACACAGACCATCAGTTTTACTGGTTGCCTGGTAATGATCAAATCCATGTTCTTGCAAAAGCAACTCCTGAAGGTATTACTTTTTCACCTGTAGGTTTAGCAAATAAAAGAACAACTTCACTTAAAAGATATGTAAGGAATCCTAATTACGATCCAAATTTGGATGAAGACCCATTAACTAATCCAAAGTTAATTATCGAATGGCAGGATACGGAAGATTTGGTGTTTGAATTATGTCATGAGAAGGTGAGAGAGATTAAGTCAATAAAAATATTCAAAAGTGGCTTGATTAGTAACATTGAAACAAAAGAAAAAGTGGGGAGTTGCACATGAATACTAAATATCAGCTAGGTGTTGGAATGATAGAGGTATTGGTGTCTTTGGTCTTACTTTCCATTGCTGTATTAGGTTTTTCTGCATTGCAGTTTAGGGCGCTAGATGCGATGCAGGAGGCGAGTGATAGAACTGTAGCAATGTCTTTGGCAAGAGATCTTGCTGAAAGAATAAGAGTAAATAGAACACAATTGGTTGAATATAAAACAAAAATTAATGGTTCTTCTTCTGGAGAGCCTAAGGCTTGTAAGGTAGCTGATTCCAGTGCGACAACAATTAGCACAACACCGATGTGTAATCGTGCTGAGATGGTGTCTTACGATGTGAGTCAGGTGCTTGGAGCTGCTAGACAAGCTGGGATGAAACTTGTAATAGATAGATGTCAGGGAGGGGATCGTGAGTGTGTGTATATCGCTTGGGGAAATACAATAATTAGTGCAACGAATGTATCTGCCTGTATGAGTGATGGGGTTTATGTAGCTGGAGCGACTTGTTTGGTGATGGAGGCATACGGAACATGAATACAGTACGTGGTTTTACATTACTTGAGCTTATGATTGCATTGACTTTAGGTTTGTTGATTAGTGCTGCAGCAATTCAGGTATTTGTTACAGCAAATCAGGGAATAAACTTTCAGCAAGGTGCGGCAAATATACAAAATAGTGGGATATTTGGTCTAGATTATATTGTTAAAGATATTCGTCGTTCTAATATCGATTCTAATCAGGCAGCCATGACTGTAGATACTCAGCATGGTGGTATCGTTCTAAAAGCTGAAAACCTTACATCTGTTGCATCCACTTTGTCCGATGATGTTAGAACTCAGTTAGAAAGTTTTTTGACAACTTCAGCAGTGGGGCCTAGTAATTTAAAAGATCTTAAGAGTGATCAGTTGGTCATTCAATATAAAAATACTATTGGTAGTCAATACAATTGTGAAGGAAAGCGGGTGCTTCCTAATCAATTTGTTGTGCAGCGCTATTTTGTAAAAGAGGAAAATGCATCTGGTGTTAAGTCATTTTCATTACGGTGTAAAGCTTATGAGTATTCAGGAGATAATGAAACTGTATTTAATTTGTCGGGTGATGGCGAAATGCTAATACCTAATGTTGAACACTTTAGAGTGCTATTTGGTATTGCTAAAGACACGGGAGTTTCTCCAGATGGGGTGATGGACCAGTTTGCATATGTTTCACCTTCCGAATATAAAAAACTTGCAGATAAGCCTCAGATTGTTTCTATACAAATGGGGATTTTATTGCGATCACCTGAAGCAGTTTCTAAGGGTACAGACAAAACAAGCTTTACTGTATTGGATTTGGTGAACAAAGAACTCATTTCCCACAATAGTAATTCTAAATATATAAGACAAGTTATTACTCAAACAATTGCTTTGCGTAATGGTTTTGGTGTGAAAAATCAAGCGGAGTAAGCCATGAAAACAAAACATACAGGCAATACCTTAATTGTGGTCTTGGTTTTATTGTTGCTGATAATGATTGTGGGGACTTGGGCAATTAGGGGGGCGATTACCTCATTGAATATTACTACTAATGCTCAAGCACAGTCTTTATTGGTACAGAACTCTGATGCTATTTTCTTTCAACTGGAAGCATATACCGATGATGCATTGAAGATTGCTGAATTACAGCTTGATAATGGCATGATTGGATTTGCGAATAAGAATGAAAACAAGGGTAAAGAACTTGTTTATTGTGTGCGTAAGAATGAGTCAACAGATAAATATAATTTAGGTAAAGCAAGTATCGTTTATTGGCAAGGTTCAACAATTAAAAAAAATGATTTAGGTCAGGATGGGTATTGTAAGAGCAATAAAAGTAATGACTATGTGTCTAATAGAAATGCAGTGATGACTCGAGTAGGGGTTCGGTCTGCTACAGAGAATCGTAAGGATTGGACGCACAAATATGAGGGTTCTGACTCAGAGACCTATGGTGGTAAAGATATTGGCACCATTATTGTGAACGCAACTTCATTTATTCCAAATTTATCTACAGCGTCTGCAGATGAAATTAATAAGTGTGTGATGGATTACCCAAGTTTTAATGTTGTTGTAGATGGTGTAACCAAAGATAGTGTTGCTGATTGTCTATCAAAATTGAATGTTCCATATAGTAGTCAAGAAATGGAATATCAGTTGCGCCAAGTGAATTAAGGTAGGAGAAATAAAATGAATATGAGTCAAATTTTAAATCATACTGCCTTAACTAAGGCAAGATTATCAGTATTGTCGGCATCTATTACAGCACTGATTTGTAGCAGTGTGGGTGCAAGTGATATTGATATTTATAAAGCACCAACAACGGGTGGTTCTACTACCACCTTAATGATGATGCTAGATGTTTCTGGGAGTATGCGTGTTACACATCCTACAAATAGTGTTGCCTTTGCTGCATGTGATTTTGATAAAAGTTTATCTTCATATGGATATTCAAAGTCTTCTAAAACTGTTAGTGGAGTAACATATGATAGGTATACATGTAATGGGTACAATAATAAAAGCGTTTTAGTTGATACTAAACTTGATCGTATTACAAGACTAAAAGATGCAATAGTATTGCTATTAGTTGGAGGGACGGATAGTAAAGGTACTACGGTTGAAAAATTAGATGATAAAATTATATTGGGTTTATCTACGTTAGGTGCTGTAAGCGGCAATAATACGCGTAATGCAGGGACGATATTGGTTCCTGCAAGAGCATTAAATGCAGATGTGATAGTGGGTGGGCGGACGATAAAACAGCGCCAGTTGATATTGGAAAAAGTATTGGCAATTAATCCTATTTCTGGCACACCAACAGCCAACTCCTACGCTGAAACGGCTGCATATTTAATGGGTAAAAGTACAAAAGGCTTAACGCCTACAGGGTTTGATTGGTCTGAAAGTTCGGTTGATACTCGTGATACAAGCACATATATCCAGCCTAAATCTATTAAAGATCAATATTCTTTGTCTGATGCTGCTAAAGAATGTCATGCGCAAGGCATATATGTGTTAACCGATGGTGAGCCGAATGATTTAGGAAATAATACGGGTACACGTGCTTTGGTTAGAGCAGCTTTAGATGATTCAAGTTTTGCTTGTGACGGAACAAAAGAAGGTTGGGATTGTATATATAAGTTGAATAACTCACTAGTTGATAGTACAAAAAATAAATCTAAAGTTAATTTTCTCACAGCTGTAATTGGTTTTGGTAAAGGATTTACAGTCATCCCTAATACAGCACAGACTGAAACGGCAATTGATGCATATTCTACTGTTTCACAGAATGTGCGAAATACCGCAAAATGGGGGGTTAGAGGTAAAGGAGGTTGGTATTCAGGTGAATCTACAGAAGATATTGTTAATAGTTTTAATAAGTTTTTGGGAGCGGTTAATACATCAATTCCTGGTATTAGTACTGGGACAGCAACTATACCTGTAGATGCCTTAAATAGCTCTGCTATACAGCCTTATGGTTATTTCCCACAATTTGTACCCAAGGTAGCCACAGAGCAAAAACAGCAAACATGGTACGGTAATTTAAAAAAATATTTTGCGGTCAATGGTTCTTTATATGGCACGAAAAGTGGTGCTCAGCCTGTAATGCAAAGTGATGAAATTAAAAATGTTATAGACCAATGGAATAACTCAAACTTTAGTAATAGCTCACCTGAAATTGCATTTCGATATGGTGCTTTAAGTCAGTTAATGCGAGGGTACAATGCTGACTTAAAACCTGAAGAACGGATAATTTTCACTGACTTTACATATAAAGATACTGAAATCGGGCAAAATCTACTTTTGAGCTCATTTGATCCAGACACAAATCAAATTGAACGTCAGGCAATTTCGACTTCATATAATTTAGATGCAACAGCACCATATCGTGAAGAATTAATGAACCTGTTGGGTTATGAAAATGCAACAGGTGGACAGGATTTGCAAGGGTTACCAGTAGGAGATATCTCTGACCGTGTAGCACAAATAGGAGCTATTTTACATTCAAAGCCTATTTTAATTACGCAGTCTGGAAAGCCATTTGTTAATAAAGTAACTAAGGCGGTAGATACTACAAATCGTGAAGATTATGTTCTGTTCGGCTCAACACAAGGCTTGTTACATGTATTGGATGCAGAAACAGGCAAAGAAAAATTTACATTTTTACCTAAAGAAATAATAGAAAATCAAAGTGAAGCATTTAAATATGATAGTGGTAACACTTTAGGTGGGAAAGAAAAATTATATTATGGTATTGATGGGGAGTGGACTGCACATACAGTTTATGTAAGTAAAACCGATGGGACGTTAACTGTGAATGGTGGTTCCCGCACAATTATTAATGATGATGATGATGAGGAGGAAATTAACTTAGAAGGGAAACAATGGGTATATGGTGGTATGCGTATGGGGGGACGAAGCTATTATGCGTTAGATCTTACTAATATTGATAGACCTCAGGTTAAGTTTCATATCGACCCAAATAATCGAAAAACTCATTATTTACATGGTTCAACAACTAAGTATCATGACATTTCTGAACTACAACACATGGGACAAAGTTGGTCTAAACCCACACTTGCATATGTAAATTGGTTCGGCACTAGAAAGTTGGTGATGCTTGTTGGTGGTGGTTATGATGCTGGTGGTACAGACGGAGATGGTTTATACACAACTAAACTTGTTGGTGGGGTTCGGGTTAAAGATAAAAGAAATGGTTATGAAGGATATGAAAAGCCTAACTATGATCAAACAAATAAAATCGGTGCTGGTGTTTATATGTTTGATGCAGATAATGGTGATTTGCTATGGTCTGTAAGTGGTAATTATACGAACACAACAACTGGCAGCCGAAATATTAAATTAAAAGGTAGCGGTGTTGGTATGGATTATAGTGTTGTAAGTTCAATCAAAACCGTAGATCGTAATAATGATGGATTGGTGGATCATTTATATTTTGCTGACCTAAAAGGTCAAGCTTTCCGTGTAGACTTTAACCCAACAAGTGGCGAATTTAATTCCCAAGTGAATAAAATTTTAGATATATCTTCGACAAAGCAGCGTTTTTATACCGAACCTACATTTACAATTCATTCTCAAGGTGTGGCTGTTGTAAGTTTTGCATCAGGGAATAGAAGTAGCCCAATGTATGGGAAATCTACAAGTGTGACTACTACAGATGGTTACGATGGAGTATTTGTTATATATGATTATGATAACTATTCAACCAAATATCCAACTACGGCTTTTAGCACTCGAACATTAGGAAATACAACTAATGGTGGGGTTTCTAAATTACGTCTATTAGATACACGAATGACTAATGATATATCGAGCGGCAACACTAAACGGCCAGTAATTAATAAAGAAGATGGTGATGGAGGTTGGTATTATTTGTTTGACAAAGAGGAGAATTTAACGGCTTCCGTATCTAAAGGTAAGCAAATTCTTAAGAGTTTTGCTCCATTGGTTGCAGTAGAAGGGGATCTTTATGTGCCTGTTTTTGATGCATCAAAAGCAGGAACTACAGGTAGTTGTAGTGCAGGTGTAGCCGGCGAGACAAGTTTACAGCGTTTCTGTTTACCTTATGGTCACTGTAAAGATAATATTTTCATTACCTTAGGAGCTGGTATAGGTGATCCGATTATGGGCGGTGGTCGAGATGGAGATAATAATAAGCGATCTTTTTTAATTTTAAATGAAGATAAGAAAAATGGAGGACCCTCAACAGGTGGTACTACGACTGTAACTCAAATCAAAGATTATGGAAGTGGATTGAAATTTATACCGAATCGCTGGTATGAGCAGTATGCTCAGGGTGGTGGTTAATGCAAACAGGAACTAAAGGTTTTACTTTAATAGAACTTATGGTTGTTGTGGTTATCGTAGCTATTTTAGCTGCGATAGCTTTGCCTAGCTACCAAGAGTATCTGCGTAAAAAAGATATGGCTTTAGCCCAGCAGGAATTGTTGAAATTAGCTGATCAATTGGAAAGGCACAAAGCTAAAAATTTTTCATATAAAAACTTTAATCCTCAGTTTTTATATGAAGGTACAACTAGTCCATTAAGTATTATTTATGTGCCAGGTGTTACTTTAGATGCAACAAAATCAAAATATAAAATTGAAATTAAAGATATAAGTTCAACTACGGTCACAAATTTACTTACAACAGATTTAGGTGCAGCTTGGTCTATGAAAGCTTCACCTGTAAATAATGATCCTAGGTTATATACTTTTCTAATCACAAGCCATGGCTTAAAGTGCAAAGCGCGTGAAAATAGCAACGTGTCTTTTGTTGCTTGTACAGGACAAGGGGTTGAAGAATGGTAGTAAACAAAGGACTTACTTTAATCGAGTTAATGATCGTGGTTGCAATAATCGCAATTTTAGCTGCTATTGCTTACCCTTCTTATCAGGAATATGTGCAAAGAACGAAGAGGGTCGAGGCACAAGTTGAGCTAATGGAAATTGCGAACAAATTGGCTAGTTATAAATTAGCGAATGGTTCATTTTATGGAGCGAATTTAACAAAGGTGTATGGCAGTAGTAGTATTTCTAAATCTGGTTCTGCAACATACAGCTTAGAATTATCAAGTACAGAAATAGATCCCACCCATAACTGGGTATTGACTGCTAAACCTATTGGTTCCCAAGCTAAGACTGGCGCTATGACGATAGATTCTACAGGGCGCCAATGCTGGTTTAAAGGTAAGGATTCACCAGTAACAACAGATACTTGTTCCGCTTGGTCCGATAAATAAATTCTAACTGCTGATAACCTAAAATTTGATCTTTCATTCAGGGCGAAATTCACGTAAAATACTGCCCTCTATGAAAGGGGTTTGAAATGTATCGATGGTCGATGCAGGGATAATCCGTAAAAACTATAAGGTTGTATCATGGTAGTTATTCGTCTTACTCGTGGTGGTGCTAAAAAGCGTCCATTCTATCAAATCGTTGTAACTGACAGCCGCAATGCGCGTGACGGTCGTTTCATCGAACGTATCGGTTTCTTTAACCCAACAGCGCAAGGTAAAGCAGAAAAACTTCGTTTAGATGCTGACCGTTTTGCTCACTGGGTTTCTCAAGGTGCTCAACCTTCAGATCGCGTTGCTTCTTTAGCTGCTCAAGCTAAAAAAGCTGCAACTGCTGTTTAATATGGTAGTAGATTGCCCATGACACCAACACAGAATGTGCCCGAAGATCGTATTCAGATTGGACAGCTACGTTCAGCATATGGATTAAATGGGTGGCTCTGGGTCTATTCCAACACAGAACCTATGAGCAACATATTTGACTACCTGCCTTGGTACATTGAAACCAAAGCAGGTTGGCAAATGGTCGATGTAAAACGTTGGAAACCACATGGCAAAGGCTTGGTGGTCAGCTTAAAAGGTGTGAGTGATCGTACCGCAGCAGACAACTTGGTTGGCGCAAATATCTGGATTTCAAAAGCGCAACTGCCTCAACCAGGCGTGGACGAGTATTATTGGTCTGATTTAAAAGGTCTAACAGTGTTAGGTCTGGACGATGACGAACAAGAAGTGAACCTCGGTCAAATCCATGAACTGTTTGAAACAGGTGCCAATGACGTGATGGTGGTTCGCGCAACTGCCGATAGCGTCGATAGCGAAGAGCGTATGATTCCATGGCATAAAGATGTGGTACAACACGTTGATCTCGAAGCGAGTCGCATCTATGTCAATTGGGGCGTAGATTATTAATCCTTTTAGGATTCGCAGAGCAGGAAAATAGAGGAGTCTGCGGTGTTTTTTGCAGTCATTACGCTTTTTCCTGAAATGTTTGAAGCGATTACAGCTTACGGTATCAGCGGACGTGCAGCAAAACGTGACTTGATGCAAATTCATTGCATTAATCCACGTGATTATGCACAGGGCAACTACAAAAGGGTGGACGAACGTCCATTTGGTGGTGGTCCAGGTATGGTGATGATGGCAGAGCCTTTAGCGCAAGCAATCCAGCATGCCAAACAGCTTGCACAGCAAGCAGGAGCAGTTCATGTACCTGTGGTGTATATGTCGCCACAAGGTAAAACCTTAAACGAAACTGCAGTACAACAATTCGTTAAATATGATGGATTAATTGTATTGTGTGGTCGCTATGAAGGGGTCGATGAGCGTTTAATCCAAAACTATGTTGATCAGGAATGGTCAATTGGGGATTATGTTTTATCGGGTGGCGAGCTACCTGCGATGGTGTTGTTGGACAGTATTATCCGGAGACTTCCGGGTGCTATGTCTGATGAGCAATCTCATGTGCAAGACTCATTTGTGGATGGTCTTTTAGATTGCCCACAATATACCAAGCCAGACGATTTTGAAGGTTTGGATGTCCCTGAAGTACTAAAGTCGGGACACCATGCCAATATTGAAAAATGGCGGTTTTTGCAGCGTTATCAACGGACTTTAGAGCGTCGACCTGAGTTGATTGAAAAAGTTGAGTTGAGCAAGCAGCAAAAAAAATGGCTAAAAGATTCGCAAGGACAGACCAAGTAATCGGTTTGTCTAAGCAAAATTGCTACAGACAGTGTGTTTGTAGTTTTTAAATAGGCTCTTTATGCATTGAAGCGGTCAGGCATAAAGGGAAAGTCAATCGGGTCTATGCGCTTTAGCCTCTATACCCAGTGGAAATCAGACCTCTTCTGACCCACACATATTGGAGATACCCCATGAGTGGTAAGCATCCTTTAGTACAAGCTGTTGAGAATGCACAGCTTAAGCAAGACATCCCAGCTTTTGCACCAGGCGATACAGTTATCGTTCAAGTAAAAGTAAAAGAAGGTGATCGTGAACGTCTTCAAGCATTTGAAGGTGTTGTAATTGCGAAGAAAAACCGTGGTTTGAACTCTGCGTTCACAGTACGTAAAATTTCTAGCGGTGTTGGTGTTGAGCGTGTTTTCCAAACTCACTCTCCAATCGTTGCGAAAATCGAAGTGAAACGTCGTGGTGACGTTCGTCGTGCTAAACTTTACTACCTACGCGAATTGTCTGGTAAAGCTGCACGTATTCGTGAGAAATTACCAGCACGTAAACAAGGTTAATTTTAACTTTGCTTTACAGCTAAAAAATGCGCCGTTTAGGCGCATTTTTTATGTCTGCTATTTGAGTTTATAAACCTTGTAGTTTTAAGCGATTGGCATGTTGACGATACACATCAACAGGATCTGGTGCAAAAATATCTTTCATGCCCAAGAGTTGATTGACTTCGTCCAAGTGGTTCCAATAGTAGTTATCACGAATGGTTTTACCAAATTTGGCGCTGCAGCGTGATACCAAACCATCATTATCACGACCATTATCAATCAACAAACTGGTCGCCAACATGGCTGAGTCTGGATCAAGTAAATTAGTGACAGCCGTATTGCCCGTAAATGAATAGAACTGGATGCCTTTTTCTTGATAAGCGCCCTCACCACAACTGGTGGTTGGCATACCCATTGGGAATTTGCTGTTAAATTGTGCTGAACCTGTGGTGCTCAAACTGTTGGCACCTGCCAACGAATCATGTGGATAGCTGTTTGGATCTAAACCTTGTGCCCAAGTGATGGTTTTGGAAACTAAATTGACCATGTCGATTAATGGCTTTTCAAGTGGTGTGCCTTGTACTTTTAAAATAAAGTCAGCTACAGGCGAGCCTTTGTTAGGTGAACCGACTGCAGTCAGTGATGCGACTTTGGACGGCATTACACCTGCTACATAACGAATGGTTGGTCCGCCATGTGAGTGACCAATTAAGTTGACCTTGCTTGCGCCTGTAATCGCAAGAATTTCATCGACTTGTTGTGCCAATTGTTCGCCACGAACTTCTGATGAGTTAAATGGAGATACGCGGGTTGCCCAAGCGTTAGCACCGTTACGTGCTAAATTGGGTAAAATTTGGTACCAATAATCGACACCGAGTTGATCGCCACCAATATTGATAAAACCTGCCATACCGTGAGTAAACACAATCGGATATTTGGTTTTGGCATAACTGGAGATCACGAAGTTAGATTTGACCTGTTCTGCATTGGATGCGTGCGCGGTACTGAAGGTACTAGCCGTAATTAAGCCTGCAATGAATAATCCATATTTCATATAACATCCTCTATTTTATTGTGCTTTCCTAGCATGACAATATCTATTGTCAAACATCATTATTCAGGAAATTTGCTAGATTGCAAGTTCTGAATGATTCATGGTTATTGAACTTCTTGCACTTGAGTTTCAAGCACAGGAAGATGGTTTTGCCAAGATTGAAATGAGCTTTACTATTACAAACCTTGTAATTTCAATCGGTTGGCATGTTGTCGATACAGTGCAACTGGGTCAGGTGCAAACAAGCCCGTTAAGCCAAACATCATGTTGGCAAGGTCGGTATGATTTAGTCGGTAGTTGTCACGAATGACGTGTCCAATGTGGGTACTACAACGTGCGACCATGCCATCGTTGTCTAAATTGCCATAAGACAGTGGGCCGAGTTGCATTAAAACAGTGTCAATATCCAGTAAATTGGTGGCTTGTGCTACACCTGTCCATGAATAGTAATGAATCCCGCGATCTACTTTGGCACCGCTGCTGCTACAATTTGCGGCCAAGGCTGTGGTTGGAAAACGACGGTTAAAATCTGCAGACGCTGTTTCGGTTAAAGAAGCCATCGATGCATCAAAATCGACAGGCATGTCTGGCTGTTGCTGCGCCCAAGTAATGAGAGGCGCCACCATATAGTCGCCTAAAATATTAAACGCGGTGCGTGATAAACGATTATTTTGAATATCATCGGCAACTTTGGAGCCACGGAATGTACCTGCAACGCCCGTAATTGATGCCACATATTCAGGTTTGGTCGCAGCTACATAACGTACTGTTGGGCCACCATGTGAGTGACCAATTAAATTGACTTTGGATTTGCCAGTGATTGCCATGACTTCTTCGACTTGGGCAATTAGTTGCTCACCTCGAAATTCAGTACGGTGTGCAGGGGAGAGTTGTGCGGCAAATACGGTTGCGCCATTACGTGCCATATCTGGCAAAATTTGATACCAATAATCCATATTAAAGGTTTCATTGCCAATGCGTGACCATCCGAGCCAGCCGTGTACCATGAGCAATGGATATTTGGTTTTGGCATAGTCAGATTTGGCCTGTTCCTGAATAGGCAACACGCTTGGAGCAGCTTGAGCGACACCCATTGAACCGAGCAAGCAGCCAGTGACAGCCAATGTAATTGCCCGTATGTTAGAGATGATGGTCATAAAACAATCCTGTGTTCTTTATTTTTATTACAAGTGAAGTGGTGGCTTCGCTTCCCTCCTGAAAGCTCAGATATGCAAATTGCCGTTGGTTACGGCACATTATTGTGAGTCATCCTCGACTATTTTTTGTACGCTCAGGTATTTTTTCATGCGTAATTTAGAAAAAACATATCATTTGGGGACAGTTATTGCGCATTGTCCCAGAGATTTGTAAATCTACATGCATATTGATATCTATTTAATATTTATAGACATTTGTATATTAAATCGTTGTGGTGAGTTTGTACTAAAACAGCTTTTCAGGCATAAAAATAGGGCATGTTGAATGCCCCAGTTTCCTATGTAGATATGTTAGTCAGCAAAGGGTAATTTTCCACCTTGATCATGTACCTGTTCAAAGGTTTCTAAACGCAATTGCTCTTGTGGATTTTGAAAATGCTGTCCGCGTAATTGTTTCACGGCTTGTTGCTTGGCTTGATCATTCATTCCACTTTGCATGATTTGATCACGCGCACTTAAATAATCCTCTACTCGTGATTTCCACTGACTGCGTTGCCCATCTAATTGTTCTAAACGTTGGGTTGCTTCTGGACCAACCAGATTTAAACGCATTTGGCGGATTTCAGCAGCAGAACCACCACGTGCTTTAATTGCCGCAGTCAAGCTGCGTAAATCTTGCAAGGTGTTCAGCTGTTCTAAATTTTCTTGCCAATCTTGAGGTAATTGTTTAAATAATTCCTGCAATTGTCGTGCTTTTTCAGCTTCAGATAATTTTTTATCATCCATGACTGCCATGCGCTTTAGGGTATATTCGTGATAGGCATCTTCCGTACCAAATAAACCTTCAATTTCATAATCAGAAAAATATTGTTTACGCAGATTTTGCATGCTGCTAAAAATGCTGCGGTAATATTGCGGATCTTCCTGATTTAAATTCGGTGCTTGCAGTTGTCCAAGCGCATTGCGATAGTCCAAATAACGCTGCCATAAATCTAAAATTTGCGATAAGGCAGGCTCTTTATGCCCTTGTTGAATATAGCTTTTAAAATCACCACGAATCTGTTCAATGCTTTTTTCGCCATATTGGGTAATAAAATATTCAAAACAGTTACGGGTTTGCTCATTCACAATCAGACGATGAGTTGCATCGAGTTTAAGCTGACAATTGACTTCGGTGTCCTGCTGACTTGGGCTTAAAAAATTTGCAGCAGGGTTATTTTGCATGGCTTGCTGCATGCTCAAAGCTTGAGCTGTTTCATTATTTGAGCTTAGCTGAGGCGATGTATGGGCAGAGGTTGATGGTGGCATTTGCCAATACACCAAAGCCGCAATCAGCAGTATCACTACGCCTAAAACAATCCATATTTTATGTTTCTGCATTCCAATGCACCTGTTTATCCATTTTATTTTTTTAATCCTAAGCGCCCAAATATGCCATAAAAGTAAGTCGCTGTTCTAGAAATGTTGTCATTTATCGCGGCAGATTGTTACCATGACGCAGTTTTGCTTTGACCTATGTGTGCTATGAAATCATCTGCGGCTAAAATCCAGCGTCGTGCCATTAGTGGTGTATTTTTATTGAATAAGCCTTTGGGCATCAGTTCCAATGCAGCGTTACAAAAAGTGCGTTGGTTATATCGGGCGCAAAAAGCAGGGCATACAGGAGCATTAGATCCATTGGCTTCGGGTTTGCTGCCGATTTGTTTGGGTGAAGCGACCAAATTTTCGCACTATTTACTCGATTCGGTAAAACGCTACCAAACCACCATTCAATTGGGACACAGCACCACCACGGGAGATGTCGAGGGTGAAGTGTTGTTGCAGCAGGCTGTACCTGCATTGAGCCAAGAAAGCATTGAACAGGTATTGGCACAATTTCAGGGCGATATTATGCAAGTTCCGCCCATGTATTCTGCCTTAAAAAAAGAAGGTCGTCCGTTATATGAATTGGCGCGACAAGGTATTGAAATTGAACGTGAAGCGCGTCCAGTCACAATTTATGCCATTGAATTGCTGTCTTTTACTGAACAGAGCATCACTTTGGATGTGACTTCTTCGAAAGGTACATATATTCGTGTTTTAGGTGAAGACATTGCCAAAGCCTTGGGTACTTATGGACATTTGACCTATTTGCATCGGATTAAAACGGGGCATTTTGACCTGATTCCGAGCTATAGCATTGAATATTTAGAAAGTTTAAGTGAAGCAGAACGCGAGGCTTTATTGCTGCCTGCTTATGCGCCTGTACAGCATTTTCCACAGGTTCAGGTGCCTGAAGGTCGGGCTGAATATTTTAGCCGAGGCATGGAAAGTAATATCGACCATCCTGCTGTTGCACAAGTATTGGTGTTTGATGGTGAGCGTTGTTTAGGCTTGGCAGAAATTACCGACAAAAAACGCTTGGTGCCTAAACGAGTGTTAAATCTTTAAAATGCAGTGAGATAGCTTATTTAAACTTGTGCTATGAAGACGTAAAGTTTCTCATACAAATCTTTGCAGGATTTCAGCTTCATGCCCTATACAGTAATTAGAGCTAAAAACTGAAATTAAAAACCGACAATAAAACCGAGCGTTGCGTTAGCCAGTGACATTTGCTTGCCAGCCAGCATCGGTTTAAAACAAGAGGTCTGCATATGAATATTTTTGAAGCTTTGCGCCAGAGTCACGAGATTCAACGAAATTTAGCCCACCAACTGACGCAAACTTCAGGTGATAGCCCTGAACGTAGAGCGATATTTGAACAACTTAAAAATGAATTATTTGCGCATGCAGTGGCAGAAGATCGCTATTTTTATATTCCCTTAATGATGACTGATGCGGGTTTAAATATCACTCGCCATGCTTTGGCAGAGCATCATCAAATGGATGAATTACTCGAACAATTAACCGAAACTGAAATGAGCAACACAGGTTGGTTGGCCATTGCAAAGCAACTGTCAGATAAAGTGCATCATCATTTAAAAGAAGAAGAACATGGCTTTTTTCAGCAGGCAGGCAAAATTTTGTCTGAACAGCAAAAACAAAGTCTAGCCAAGCAATATTTGGCAGAGTATGAAAAATACCAACAGATGTCTAAAAACAGTTTGGTTTAAACATTCTGCGGCTGTTTGGATTTTTTTACTGCTCTAAAAGTAACACCGACCGAAGCTAACATAATGCAGCATAAGGCGAGCCATTGCAGTGAAGTAATTTTCTCACCCAACAATACCAAGCCTGTCAGTGCAGCCAAAGCAGGCGACAAACTGGACAGTGTGCCATAACTCATTTTGCTGAGTTGTTTTAAGGCTTGTAAATCCAGCGCATAAGGAATGGCCGTGGCAAGCACTGCAATGGCAAGCGCCTTACCCCAATACTGGGTTTCAAACAGTGCGGGGGCATTGTTATACAGTCCGAAGGGAATCAAAGCCAAAGCCGAAATACTGATAGCGATGGTCAGTGCGTGCATGCCAATATTTTGTTGCACCACTTTTTGTCCAAAATAAATATAAAAAGCCCAGCACAATCCTGCACCTAGGGCACACGCTGCACCAAACAGACTAAAATGATCACCCTGCGCTTGTCCCCAAGGCACCATAAGAATAATGCCTAAAATTGCCAACAATACCCAGACATAATCTTTACGGTTTTGAATGGACAATAAAGCCAAGCCCAAAGGCCCGACAAACTCTAAACCCACCGCAATACCTTGTGGCAATTTACCTAAAGATAGATAAAACAGAATATTCATTAAGCCCAAGGCTGCGCTATAGCACAATAAATCACGCCATTTTAAATGTGCGAGCCGCGACAGAATTTGCCATGAGCGAAACATGATTGCCACAATTACACTGGCAAAGCACAGTCGCAAAATCGTCACAGTAAGCGGGTCAAGCACCTGAAACAATTGTTTGGCAAAAGAAGCACTGATTTGATAGGAGATCATGGATAAAACCATGAACAACACCGCAGTGAGTTGGGCGTTTGGCATGGGGCAGAAAAATACTCAACAGTGTGGAAATGGGAAGGTCAGGCAGATTATAGCAAGTTTAAAAATACAGGGCTGTGGCAACTCAAGGTTACTCATAGATCAGGCATAAAAAACCACAGTGCTAAGACTGTGGTTTTTTGTAGCACCAGCGTGTGGTCTTAGAACAAGACACGTACGCGAATTGTGCCTTCAACTTCGTGTAAAGTATCTAGTGCTTCTTTAGATGCAGTCGCATCAACATCCATCACTAAATAACCGACATCACCTTTGGTCATAAGTGATTGACCAGAGATGTTGATGCCGTGTTCAGCAAACAAGTTGTTGATTTTAGACAATACACCTGGAATATTTTGGTGAATGTGTAATAAACGGTGCTTGCCTTCAGTCAATGGCAGTGCAATTTCAGGGAAGTTCACTGCAGACAAGGTCATACCTTTATCTGAATATGCAACAAATTTCTCTGCCACTTCTAAACCAATGTTCGCTTGCGCTTCCATGGTCGAACCACCCACGTGCGGTGTTAAAATCACGTTTGGTAGGTTACGTAGTGGGGAAACAAATTCTTCACCATTGGCTTTTGGTTCTTTCGGGAATACGTCAACTGCAGCACCTGCAATATGACCAGACTTGATGGCATCTGCCAAATCTTCAATCACCACACAAGTACCACGTGCCGCGTTAATGAAAATTGCGCCTTCTTTCATTTGTGCAAATTGTTCTTTTGCCATGAAATTGCGGGTAGAGGGTACATCTGGAACGTGTAAAGAAACCACGTCAGCATTTGCCAATAATTCGCCCATAGAGCCAACTTGACGTGCATTACCTAACGGTAACTTGGTCACAGCATCATAATAAATGACCTGCATACCCAAGCTTTCAGCCAATACTGAAAGTTGAGAACCGATTGAACCGTAACCCACGATACCTAAAGTTTTACCACGTGTTTCAAATGAACCTACAGCAGACTTGTTCCAGCCACCTGCATGTGTATCGGTTGATTTTTCAGGTACGCGACGTAGCAATAAAATTGCTTCAGCCAATACCAATTCTGCAACCGAACGGGTGTTTGAATAAGGGGCATTGAAAACTGGAATACCACGTTGCATTGCTGCAGTTAAGTTCACTTGGTTCGTACCAATACAGAAACAACCTACCGCAATCAGTTTGTTCGCAGCTTCAAAAACTTCTTCAGTTAGCTGTGTACGTGAACGAATTCCAATGAAATGCGCATCTTTAATCGCTTCTTTTAACGCATCGCCCTCAAGCGCTGTTTTACGATAATCGATGTTGGTATAACCCGCTGCATTTAACACGTCGATTGCGTTCTGGTGTACGCCTTCTAACAACAAGAAACGAATTTTATCTTTAGGTAGTGAAAGATGTTGGCTCATTACGGCTCCGCTACAAAGGCCAAATTTAGTGGCGGTATGATAACATAGGAGATGGGTCGATATACATTTCCTTTATGACCAAGAGTGCAGGTATTTTTTGTCAGATATAATCTCTTTCAGAAATATTGCCCAAAATTACCCTGTTCTTACCACGTTATATTATTGGAATTGCCAATATTCAAAGGTTTTTCAAAAAAATCGCTTATAATAAGCGGCACACATGAAAGCCAACCCACGCTGTTGCTTTGATGTACATATTTAGTCTGCAGTATCTTCAAATTGATCAAGATATGCAGACAGTCGCTTTTCTTCCTGTTTAATTCTTGCTAGGTCTGCAAACGATGAATGCTCCAGTCGCTTTAACCCCTGAGTTATTGACCCAATTAACGGCAATAGTCGGTGAAAACCGTATTAAAACGGATGCCGATAGCCTCCAAAACTGGGGTCGTGACCATACAAAGCATTTTGATCCGAACCCATCGGTCATCGTTTTCCCATCAAGCACAGAGCAAGTACAAGCCATTGTAAAACTGGCGAATCAGTTTAATGTGGCCATTACTCCATCGGGCGGACGTACAGGTTTATCTGCGGGTGCGGTGGCAGCCAATGGTGAAATTGTAGTCAGCATGGACAAGATGAACCAAATCTTGGAATTTTTCCCTGCAGACCGTATGGTACGTGTGCAAGCGGGTGTGGTGACTGAGCAACTACAAAACTATGCCGAAGAACAAGGCATGTATTATCCAGTCGATTTTGCATCTTCAGGTTCTTCACAAATTGGCGGTAATATTGGTACCAATGCGGGCGGTATTAAAGTCATTAAATACGGCATGACCCGTAACTGGGTGTTGGGTCTGACTGTGGTAACAGGCAAAGGAGATATCCTGCGTCTGAACAAAGGCATGATCAAAAACGCAACAGGTTATGCGCTGCAACATTTATTTATTGGCGGTGAAGGCACACTTGGCTTAGTGACCGAAGCTGAAATTAAGCTAGAACGCCAACCGCAAGATTTGCAAGTGATGGTGTTGGGCGTACCTGATTTTAATTCGGTGATGCCTGTATTACATGCTTTCCAAGCTAAAATTGATCTGACTGCATTTGAATTCTTTGGTGAATTGGCGATGCAAAAAGTCTTGGATCATGGTCATGTGCAACGTCCATTTGAAACCCAATGTCCATTCTACGTGTTACTTGAATTTGAAGCGCCATTTGAGCCAATTATGGACAAGGCGATGGAAATTTTTGAACACTGTATGGAACAAGGCTGGGTGATGGATGGCGTATTGAGCCAAAGCCTAGACCAAGTTGAAAGTTTATGGCGTTTGCGTGAAGACATTTCTGAGTCGATTGCACCGTTTATTCCATATAAAAACGATATTTCAGTATTGATTACTCATGTTCCTGCATTTATTCAGGAAATTGATGCAATTGTGGCAGAAAACTATCCTGACTTTGAAATTTGCTGGTTCGGCCATATTGGTGATGGTAACTTGCACCTGAACATTCTTAAACCTGCCGATTTAAGCAAAGACGAATTCTTTGCCAAATGTCAGGTGGTAAATAAGTATGTATTTGATACTGTGAAGAAATATGATGGTTCTATTTCTGCAGAACACGGTGTAGGCATGACCAAAAAACCATATTTGGAATATTCACGTTCAGCTGAAGAAATTGAATATATGAAAGCGTTGAAAAAGGTTTTTGACCCTCAAGGCATTATGAACCCAGGCAAATTATTTGATTTGTAATTCCTTTCGCCTTTCATTTATTTAAGTGAATTGAAAAACGCATCCTCGTGATGCGTTTTTTTATGCCGCTGTTTTAATTTTACATTTCTGTTCTAGCGTTTCTGCTCGAACAAGGCATCATAGAAGCATAAATAATAATCAACATTTTGGAGGAGTTATGTTGCGTTTAATCACGGTTTCCGCATTGGGTGTTGCGTTATTGTCAGGCTGTGCGACTACACAGAATATTATTTCACAAGTTACGCCTGCAGAAACACCTTTGGCGCTGGTGCTCAAACAACGTCCAGATTTGCGTAAAGAATTGGCTACCGTTGAAATTCGTCAATACTTTAACCGTGTCGAAGCACCAACTGCGGCAGAAGTAAAAATTACCGAAACAGGCTTAATGGATGATTCGGTACGTTCAATTCGTAGTATTTATCACTTTAAAAATATTAATGGACAATGGCAGCAGGGTGATGTGCAAACCGCTTACTTATGCGCACGTGGTAAAAATACCAAGACTTTCCAAAGTAAAAAATGTCCTTAAATTGCTGTAGGGCTTAGGTAAATCTTGCATGATGTTCTAAAAATGCAACAAAGCGTCTGTGGATAATACTCGTGTTATCCACAGCTTTTATTTAGGATGACTTCATTCGATTCAAAAACGTGTGAGCGCAGCATGTCCATCAAAACGCTAGCATTTCTACACTGTAATGATCGCCTCATTGCCGTGGGTAGTTTTATCCTGTACTTTCGGTATTTTCATATTATGAATTGGGCAATACCGTATCGCCTTAACCCGCTGAAGGAGGTGATGCCTAACTTGGTCTGATGTCACATCAAGTGCCGCAATTTATTTAACGGACTTAAAAAATGCGCCATAAATTTGCCATTCAACTCTGTTAAACTGCAGCTCAATTTTCTATTTTTATGGGCTAAACGCGGCTGACTTGCATCGTTTTGTCCTTTATAACTCATGCCACAGCAGCAAAAAAATACCATTCAACGTGCCACACTCATGTTTCCCTTGGCTTTGGTCTTGTTTGAGTTCGCGGTTTATATTGGCAATGACTTGGTTCAACCCGCAATGTTGGCCGTCACACAAGATTTTGGTGTCAGTAGTGCATGGGCAGCTTCGTCCATGTCATTTTATTTGCTGGGGGGTGCTTGTGTGGCGTGGTTATTGGGGCCACTCTCTGACCGTTTGGGACGCAAAAAAGTATTATTGGGCGGCGTGGCATTTTTTACCCTAACCTGTTTATTGATTTTATTGACTCAGAACATTGAAAGCTTCCTTGTTCTTCGTTTTTTTCAAGGTTTTGGTTTGTCAGTCATTAGTGCAGTCGGTTATGCGGCTATTCAGGAAAACTTTGCAGAACGTGATGCAATTAAAGTCATGGCGCTCATGGCGAACGTCTCTTTACTTGCTCCCTTGCTCGGCCCAGTCTTAGGTGCATTTATGATTGAGCATGTTTCTTGGCATTGGGGTTTTATCGGCATAGCACTGTTGGCATTTTTGAGTTGGTTTGGACTGAAAGCCAAAATGCCTGAAAATCAGCAGCGTATTCCCAAACCTCCATTTCGAGATGTATGGGATGATTTTAAACAAGTTTTTCAAAATACCAGATTCTTAGGTTTGACATTGGCGCTGCCCTTATTGAGCATGCCTTTAATGTTGTGGATTGCGTTATCTCCTGTGATGTTGGTGGAAGAGTTAGGCTTTAGTAGTCTGCAATACGGTTTGGCGCAGTTTCCTGTTTTGGGTGGTTTGATTTTAGGCAATCTGGTACTGATGAAAGTCATTGACCGTTTACCTTTAGGAAAAACAGTCTTGATTGGTTTACCTTTAATGTTGTTGGGTAGTGTGCTGATCGTATTGGGGGCAATTTGGCAAAGCTATTTTGTTTGGTGTTTGGTGATTGGTATGAGCTTGATTAGTTTTGGTGAGGGAATGAGCTTCTCAGTCTTATACCGTTTCGCCTTAATGTCATCGGAAGTGTCTAAAGGTACTGTTGCTGCTAGTGTTTCAATGATATTGATGCTGTGCTTTTTTATTGTGATTGAACTGGTGCGTGTTTTATATATGCGGTTTGATATTTGGGCGTATAGTTTGGCTTGTTTGGTGCTGATAACGCTCTGGTTTAGTTTGCCACGCATGATGCTTAAACAGGTGATGCAGGAGCGAGTTGCTGCAGGGCAGTTTTAAGGGGTTAAATTTTTCAGCTGCATCATAAAACAAGGTGATGTGGCATCACCTTGCAAACATTTGATTTATAAATTAAATTTCAAAAAATGTGTAATATGATGAAAGCTGAAAAGGACTTGCAGATTAAGCTTGTACTGGTTGTTCCATCTTTTTCAATTTAGCATCAAAAACAAACGGGCCAAAAGGTAAAATTGAAGCAATTAAGCCCAAAATAAACATTTTAAGAGACCATTTTTGTTTTTCGCAAACCACAAAAAGCACTACTAAAAATGCGATAAACAATACGCCGTGTCCCATACCTACATATTTCACTAAAATTGGGTTATCGAACAAATATTTCATGGGCATAGCAATAAATAACAACAATAAGAATGAAATACCTTCTAGGAACCCAACCCAACGTAATGTTTTAATATTCATGCCTAAATCTTTTTCATGTCGATAAAACAGCAGTGTAGCGCAAATAGTGACAATCGCAAAGACGAGCTGTTGGGAGCTCTGCACATTGATGAGCTAGATACGATGGCTGCAAAATTGAGCTAATTTTTTGCAAATTAGTAGCAAGTTATTCAAAAACGAGTAAGTGTGGTTATGAAAGACGACCGATATAAAGCAAGAAGACCTGCATTGAGCGTCGTTTGAGAATAATCCTCAAAAAGATAAATTTTACTTTTTGCGGATAAGTCGAAAGGCATGTGTATAACCCTTAACTTATCCACAATTGGTAATAAATGTTTTATTGAAAATGCATCATGCTCGCTTAAATAATCCCACAGGCAATTCGCTCACCGCCGCCGCCCAATGGTTTTGGATGGTCAGCATAGTTATCACCGCCTGCATGAATCATCAAGGCCAATCCTTCAACTTGTGCCAATGTTAAACGGGGTGCAATCACGGTCACTTTGGCTGTTCCGTCGTTTGCAACACTTAAAGCCGGTAAGTCCCCTAAATGTCCTGTCAGCGGTGTACCATGATTCGGGATATTTTTGGGATTAAAATGTCCGCCCGCTGCCAAAGCAGCAACCATTTTTCCATCTTTTTCTGCTGCTGCACATGAACCTTTTTCATGGATATGAAAACCTCGTTCCCCTGCAGGGAGTTGCTGGAGTTGGGTGTGAATGACTAAGCCTGCTGCACTGTCACGCAGTTCAACCGTACCTAATTCCTTGCCAATCCCTTGTGCTGAAACAGCATGCATTTTTAAGATTTTAGATTTTTGTTGTGTGGTCGCGGTGGTGCTGCAACCCATGAGTACTAGGCCACTAAAAGCAGCAAGACTGGCAAATTTGAGTATTGAGCGCATAAAAGACATCCTATTTGTTGTGCATAATATTTAGGGATGTCTTGATTGAAGCAAAGTTAGCTCCGTTACAATACAACGTTTGCGTAGTAGTATGTATGTACTGTGTTGAGCTGATTTATTCAGATCAACACAGCCATGTGAGCAATATGATCAGTAAAACAGCTTAATCAAGCTTTGAATTGGATGATGAATCGTCTTCAGGGAGATCATGCGCAAGCGTGGCTTTGGGCAACATTAAAGCTTCGGGCTGGTTATTTTCATGCAACCATTCACGCCAAATAGCCAGTAACACGGCCAAAATCACAGGGCCAATAAATAGACCAATCAGACCAAAACTGGCAATTCCACCTAAAACTCCAAACATGATTAACAGGAATGGAATTTGAGTTGCACCTGAAATCACCAAAGGACGAATCACGTTATCGGCAGTGCTGACCACACATACGCCCCATGCCATCACGCCAATCGCTTCCATCGTATGCCCTTGGCTAAATAACCACAGCGAAACCGAACCATAAGCTAAAGGTGGGCCAAACGGAATTAAGGCAAATAAGAAAGTCACAATGGTTAGCACCATTGGGTTAGGTACCCCAGCGACAAAATAGCTCACGCCTGCGAGTAAAGCCTGCGCAATTGCAGTGAGTCCAACGCCATAAACCACAGCACGTGTGGTTTCAGAAATAGTATCTAAATAGTGATGAATACGTGGCCCAATCACCATTTCTAGCGCTTTGCTGACTTGATGCAAAATGGTGTGACCATCGCGGTAGAAAAAGAATAACGATAGCAGGGCAAAACCCAGTTTGATCAGGTTTTTGCTGACTTCATTAATCACCACTTTACCGTAATTCAAATGCCCTTGAATCCATAAGGAAATGGATTGCACAATGCTGTTCGGATCGTGATTAATTTCTTTAAGGGTGCGGGTGACTTCTTTACCAATAATAGGTAAATTGCGAATGAAATCAGGGACATTTAAGTGTCCGGAAAAGACCTGTTTTTGTAATTCGTAATATAAGTTGCGACCTTCATGTTGCAGGATAAAAATGGCAAAAGTGAGTGGAATGCCGACCACCAACGTGACCATCAGCATCATTAAGGCTGCGCTAAGCGTAGGACGATGACCGCATAAACGTAGCACCGACTGATATAGTGGCCAGCTCATATAGGCAATGATTGCTGCCCAAACAACAGGAACAATAAAATATTTGAGTATGTGAAAACCCAAAAAGATCAGGACAAAAAACAGTCCAAACAATAAAATTTTTTGTAATGTTGGCGCGTACTGTTGCACTGAATTCACTGAAACATTCCTAAGGTCATGTGCCATATTAACTGAAAAAAAAGCTCCCGAAAACGAGAGCTTGGTAAGTTCTGGTGAATAAGTTCTAAACGGTGGCGATTCTAGGCTTTAAAACCATTGAGCAGGGTCATCTACAATGGCATTCAGTACAGGCTGCCATTGATCTTGCATTTGCAGATAAGTTTTTTGGGTTTTATCAAAAATACTTAAACCTTGCATTGCCAATTGTCCATAGGCTGCACGTTCTGAAATCCATGCCACAGGCTGTTGCTCGATTTTCTGGAAAAAATCCTGAATATCTTTAGAGCTGGCAGAGTTGGGTTTGACCCGATTGGCCAACAGCAAAATTTGGACTTTGCCTTTACGAATCCGCTTAATGTCTTGTAAGTGTTTTAAGAAGCGACGGGTGGAGTCAATGTCAAAAAATGAAGGCTGTAGAGGTGTGATAATGGCATGTGCTTCGCTAATCAGCTGCTCGGCATGCTCACCCGATAACGCACCAGGTGCATCAATAATTAAATATTCAATGTTTTTGGGTGCATCGCCAATCGACTTTTCATGACGCCAATCTAAACTTTGAATTGGAGCGGCTGTTTCTGGTCGTTGTTTTAACCATTGCAGCGCAGATTTTTGATTGTCGGCATCCGCCAAAGCAACTTTATAGCCTTTTTGTGCAAGCGCAGATGCTAAACTAATAGCCGTAATGGTTTTTCCACAGCCACCTTTTTGGTTGGCAATTAATATAGTTTTCATGACCCTCGAATCGATTTTAATCTGCTCATCCCTAGCATATCATTGTTTTGTGCTCGGAATATGACAGTTGACAAAAGTCGTATCGAGTTCTGCAAAAAAGGTTTAGGAAGGTTTTATGTCAATCTGGATGGCGATGCTGATAGGTGCCTGTATAGGCGTGGTGCTGACCACCTTAATTTTAAGCAATAGCCGCAATGGACGGATTAAAGCCGAGTATGAACAATATATTGCAGAAATTGAACTGTCACATCAGCAGGCATTATTGCAGGCACAAAAGCGCAGTGTAAATACCAGTCGTGCGGTACTGAAAGGCAAAATGGCAGAGCAATTAGCACCGATTATGCCCGAATTTCAGTATTTACCGAGCGATGCCAAATTTTTAGGTGATCCTGTTGATTATATCGTGTTTGATGGCTATACCGATTATCGGGATGGCAATGGGCATGCCGAAGATATTGCAATCGTCCTAATTGATATTAAAAGTGGTGGCGCACGTTTGACCAAAGGTCAGCAAGCAATTGCGCAGGCCATTCAGCAGGGCAGACTGCGTTTTGAAACCATTCGGATTGATTTTGAGGATTGTGATTAAAGAGGTTTATGTACTCGCGCCAATAACATGCGCTGTGCAAGACTTGGAATGCCTGCAATATCAATATATTGGACTTCACCCAATTCAAAACCAGTTTCGAGTAGGGCAATTTCAATGTCACGGTTTAAGTGACAGCCATCTGCAACTTTCTTTTGAATTGGTGTGAGCAGATGTTGCAAACGCTGAATATTCAAGTTGTGTCGATTTAAAACGTGTTCTACGAGGTGCAAAGTGCCGCCCGGTTGTAAGACGCGATAAATTTCTCGCAGGCTTTGTTCTAGGTCTGGAATACTGCACAACGTCCAAGTGGATACCACATGCTGCAATTGATCATTTGTAAAAGGCAATTGTTCTGCGCTTGCGGTGATCTGCTCAACCACGAACGGTGTTGCATCAATTCGTTCCTGCGCCAATTGGAAAATTGCTGTATTGGGTTCTAAGGCATATACAGTATCTACACCTTGATAAAAAGGTAAATTTAAACCTGTGCCAAAGCCAATTTCCAAAACTTCGCCCGATACGCCAAATAAAAGCTCACGTCGTAAATCCATTAAGGATGGAGTTTGCATGACCTGATTCAGCAAGTGCGGGAAAATATGTTTTTGATAAAATTTATAGAGCATGTGCAGATCTGATTATTGATTTTTATACCGACAAGCTTAGCTGAAATTACAGGGTTTTTGCCATGTCAGAATGAGCCAATGACTGCATTTTGTTACCAATTTCAACTATTGTATTCATGATCTGTGATTAAGATAAATATAGATACACGAACTTGATAGGCAGATTTTAAGATGAACACGCATATTTCGCTAAAACTCACGGCATTGTTACTGACTCTGGCTTTGCCATGTTCCGTCTATGCTGCGGTCGAGCGTAATATTGCCAAAGGCTTGCCTCCTGTATTGAAAAGTCAGTCGATTGAAGTGTTGCAACCCTTTAAAGGTGATTTTCGGATTTTGGGTTCAAAAATCTATCAAGATGATGCCCAAGCCAAATTTTCTCCGATTGATTATGCGGTGAGTTGGGGCTTGTTTGCTGAGCCTGAAATTGCCCGTCATATCACAGTCAATCAATATGACCGCTATTTAAACTGGAAAATAGACCGTTTACCTGTGCCTGCTGAACAAGCCATGCAAATGGTATCTAATATGCACATCATTCCTGCCAACCCAAAAATTGCCAAAGACATTCAAAAAGTAAAACGAGGTGATTTGGTACGTTTAAAAGGTGAGTTGGTTGAAGTGAAAGATCACGACTTGGTTTGGACATCCTCTCTTACACCCACCGATACGGGGGATGGTGCTTGTGAAGTATTTCGCGTTAGTTCAATTCAGTGGATTGAAAAAGTCAAAAGCTGAGTGTGATGTTTAGTTTAGAGTTTGAATTGTAGATAGTTGCCGAAACCGCATCTTATACACGGTAAATAGCTTCAGTATTGCTCCACGTGAAACGTACACATCCCTAATAAAAAACCGCATGATTAGGTTTAACTTTCATGCGGTTTTTGCTTGGTTAAAGTTGTTTTTATTTGGCGCTAAGGGCTAGCGTTTCAAACTGAATACCATCCCAACCGTGCTGCATAAACTGGCGGATATTTTGATGATCAATTCCTTCAGGTGTCGCAAGTACCGAAGCATAATGTTCCGCAAATAGGCTGAGGGTTTGCGCCTGATTTAAGCCATTGAGTTTCGCAAATGAAAAGATTTTGGCACTGCCCTGATTTTCAGTGGCCGCATTGTTTTGTTGTCCATTTTTAAATGCGGTTGGGGTGTGGTTATAGTGTGCTTCAATGAATGCAATCACATCGGCAAATGTTGCACTGCCTGCCTCAACTTGAGCCAATAATTCTTTTGCCATGACATCCTCCACATGTGCCTAAATTGAAATAATATGCAGACTAGCGCAATTTGGTTTTGAGTGGAAAACTTTTTCGTGTATTTAACTTATGTGATTTAGGAAGATGTAAAATCTGAGCAAAGATATGGATGCTTCGGGCAAGAATATCTTGAAATACAGAGAGAGATCACATGTGACTAAAAATTATGGCTGTGAGAAATACACGACATAGCCGCAAAAAGGACAGTAGAACAGATGAATTGGCTATTGGTGGCAATTGGTGGTGCATTGGGGGCAAGTTTACGTTATGCCGCAAGCCTGTATTTATTTAAATCGGCACAGCATTTTCCATGGGCAACGTGGTCGGTCAATCTGTTTGGCTGCTTTTTGGCAGGTGTATTTTTTGCATTGAGTCAGAAATATCCTGTGTTGCAGCAGGAAGCCCGCTTATTACTGATGGTAGGTATTTTAGGTGGCTTTACCACTTTTTCCAGTTTTAGTTTGGAAACTTGGCAACTCTTAAGACATGGACAGCAAGGTATGGCGTTTAGTTATGCGCTTTCCAGTGTGGTTTTGGGAGTGATGTTGCTGGGATTGGGTTTTTATGTGATTCAACAGTTTTTAAAACATTAGATTAGGGTCTGTACCAAATCAATCGTTGAGTAGAAAAATCCATTAGATAAAAATTATAAATAAAAAGAAGCCCAAGCTGGAGGAGAGTGCTTGGGCTTTGAAGATAGAGGATATCCCATCGTTTCGATGAGCAATCTTGCTATGTTTAAAATATAAAACAGAAAACTTAACTGAATATGAAGTGATTGTGAGATTTTGCAATAAAACTCAAGCTTAGCGTTTGAAACGTGCAAAGCGTTTGTTGAAGCTCGCGACACGTCCTTCATTACTGGTTTGACGTTGTTCGCCTGTGTAGAACGGATGCGATGCGCTTGAAATATCCAAAGTCACATAAGGATATACTTTGCCTTCATATTCTTTACTTTGGCTGCTTTGTAAGGTGCTGCCAATCACAAAATAGGCATTGGCGTTGGTGTCGTGAAATAAAACTTCACGATATTCTGGGTGGATATTCGGACGCATGAGATTTCTCCAGACTAAGTGTGTAATTTGTGAAATGTTATAACATAACAATTAATTTGGCAAATAAAACCCACATGCATTCTTTCTAGTGAGTTTTACATCAAAAATTATCCAATCCCTTTTTAAACCTGTTGTATAAGGGCTGTCATTGAGGGAATAGTGTCTGCACAGATTAAATAATTTTTTCTATTGGAAGTGAAAAGGCATCGTAAGAACAAGTTTGACCCATGCCATTTTAAGGCATAAAATGGTATTCAGTGGTATGTATGGAGTAGATGGTGACAACATTGGTAAAAAAACGAGTTCAATACACGGTTGATCAGGCAATTATGGAATCGGCAGAATACATTATGACAAAAGTTGGTCTGACGCCTGCCACTGTAATGAGCATGGTTTACGCTGAAATTGCACGAACTGGAAAAATACCTGTCACGACTCAAGTGAGTGACGAGGATTTGAATACAGCAAGATTAATCGCTATGAGCCATAATGTTCCTAGTGTAAAAGTGTCTAGCGCTGCGGATACTGCTGCTTTTTTAGAAGATGATGGCGGCTACTAATGACCCAACAACTCTATTGGGCTTATGTTGGCTTTACAGATATTGCCGATGGTAAGACCAGACCTGTGTTGTATATTCGCCAAACGGACACCGACTATGTTGTATTCCGTTTAAGTAGTCAGTACGAAAATAAGTCTGCTTTTATTAAAAGCAAATATGTGGAAATTAAAAACTGGCAACAGGCTGGTTTAAAAAAGCCATCGTGGATTGATACAGTACAAACATATCAGCTGCCTATCCAAAAAACACAACTCACTTATATTGGACAACTGTCTGCCGATGATCTGGAATGCTTAATCAAACACCTTGAAATTCAATAATTTGAATTTCATCGTTTCAACTTGAATGAATCGGTTTAGATAACAAAAAATCCTCCTACATTTGGGAGGATTTTTTGTCTGGATTATAATTTTAGTTACGGAGCATAAAACAGATTGGGCTTTATTTTCAGCATCCTTTGCTGAGTCCAAAGTTGAGTCTAAGCTCGCGGTGAAACCAACTCCTCAAAAATATCATTTAAATTATCATGTACTTTTAAATGAATTAAATTCCAATAATGCCCTGAAACAGTTCGATTCACCATTAAGGTATCGGGAGAAGGCTTAAACACATCCCAATATTTCAATGAACTTTTGACCAACTCAACGCCATCATGATGGGCAGAATTTTCAGCAAAATCATAATGTGTGGTTAGCGGACGCATCAGCACTTCTAACCATTGCAAATATAAATCTTCAGGGAATTTACCCAATGCAGAAATTGCCTGCAGTGCATCTAGATGCTGTTCAATTTCGGCAATATCTTGCGCACGCGCAGCATGAATCAGTTGTCGAAAATGATGCACTACATCATTCGATAGAGTTTTGACGCCGCCGTAATCATAAATCACCACAGAACCATCTTGGCGGAACGCAAAGTTGCCCGGATGCGGGTCGCAATGAAAGCGTTTTAAATAAAAGATTTCTTGACCCATGGCACGCAATAAACGTCGTCCCAAAGTGTTGCGGGTACGCTGTGACCATGTGCTTGCCGTTTCTATATTTTCACCTTGTTCCAAACTTAAGGTGAGAATATGCCGCGAAGAATAGTCTTTAAACACTTGTGGGATAATAATTTTATCATCCAAAGCCGCGTGAAAGGTACGCGCTACTTCTAGGTTTTGTGCCTCAATCTGGTAGTTCAGCTCATTGTCTAAACTTTCCTGAATTTCCTGAAATAGACGGTCTTGTAATTTACGGTCTATTTTAAGTACACCCATTAAACGCAGTGCCAAACGGACTTGTTTCAGGTCACTTTCGCAGGCTTCATCGACCCCAGGATATTGCACTTTGACCACCACTTGCTCGCCATTGGGTAAAATGGCTTTATGCACTTGCCCAATAGATGCGGCTGCAAACGGAGTTTCATCAAAGTGTTTAAAAATTTTGTCGAGCGGTTTACCGAGTTCTTTTTCAACTTGTGCCTTAATTTCAGCAAAAGGCATGGCAGGTGCTTGGCGCTGTAATTTACTGATGGCTTTGGCAACTTCAGGCGGAAAAATATCTTTATATTGCGAGGCAATTTGCCCGACTTTCATCACCGCACCTTTCATTTCGCCTAAGGTATCAGCAATTTGGATACCAATATCCTGAAACAATTGGCTGCGTGCCGCATTTTTTTGTTCTTCATCTGCGGTGAGGTTTTTAATCGAGTTCGATACCGTTTTGGTTGCAATACTTGCTGTCATGCTCGCAAGTTTCATAAAGCGACGACCAGGTGTACGCGCCGTTTTTGCCATGCGATGTTCCTCAAGATCATCTTTACTATCTTTTGATCATAAGTGTTCGTGAGCAAAATGCCTACTTTTAATTGTTAAAGTATTTTTTGATCACAAGACCCACGTGCCAAAACGTATTTTGGCATGTAGGTGAGTAGGCTGAGGTTTATGCTGTAAATTGGCGTTCCAGTCGTTGATTGTTGAAATATAAACGGGTTAAGAGTAACACGCAGGCAATACTTAAACCAACAATCAGCCCAACCCAAACGCCTGCTGCACCCATGCTGCTGTAACGGGTTAAATACACGCCAATTGGGAAGGCGATGACCCAATAGGCAAGCATGGTAATCCACATTGGGCCTTGCGTATCTTGCATGCCACGTAAGCAACCTGCCGCACTGATTTGCCAAGCATCCATGAGCTGATAAGCAATGGCAAACAACAATAAATATAAAGTGACTTGCGCTACTTGCGGGTCATTGCTGTAAATAGAAATAATTTCAGGGCGGAAAAACCACATCAGTGCCATGGTGGAAAACGCAAACAGGGTGGCGGTGGCAAAACCCAATACCTGTACTTTACGCATGGCATGAATGTTCTGTTCACCATAATAGGTACCAATACGAATGGTCAGGGCAATTGCCAACGACATAGGAATCATAAACAGTTGTGAGGTCACGGACATGGCAATTTGATGTGCAGCCAATGTCGTTTCACCCAAAGGACTAATGACGATGGCAGCAGTACTGAAAATACTGACTTCAAAGAAAATTGCCAGACCAATTGGCATGCCAAGCAGCAAAATGCGCTTGATCCAGACTGCATCAAGTGCTTCCCATTGACTAAAAACCTGAGTGCTTTGATAGGCGCTGCTTTTAAAAATATACAGAGCTAAGCTAAAGAACATAAGCCATTGTAAAATTGCGGTGGCAAAACCACAGCCTGCACTGCCTAATTCAGGTAATGGCCCCCATCCATACATAAACATAAAGTTGAGAGGCACCAACAAGACCAAAGCCAACAGGCTAATGACCGTGACGGGACGTGGATAGCCCAATGCTTCAGAATAACCGCGCAAGGCGGCATACATGGTTACGGCAGGCATCCCAAAACCAATGGCATGTAAGAATAAACCTGCTTTGGGTTGTAAACTTTCAGGCACACCAAACACAGGCAGCAGAGCAGGCATGAACTGTAAAATCAGGCCTGCAATCACGCCTAAAATAAAGGCAATCCATAAGGACTGGCGGGCAATAGTGGCAATTTTTTCAGGGGTTCGTGCCCCTTTGGCTTCTGCCACCAAAGGTGTGGTGGCAATCATAATGCCACTAAACAGCAGCATAATGGGCATCCATAACCCGACCCCCACCGCAATAGCAGCCAAGTCGGTAGCAGACATGTGGCCTGCCATAATGGTATCAATCAGCCCGAGACCTGCTTGGGCAAACTGGGTGACCAAAATTGGAATCATGAGCTGAAACAGTTGTTTTAACTCAAAACGGGTGCTGGTCACAGAATTCATTTTTGACACAAAAATCTCAATATATGAGGTGCTTAGCGTTTCGGTTATGAGCGTTGTAAAGTGAGAAGCACACCAATAAAAATCACCACGCTACCTAAAAGACGTTGCCAGTTAATGCTGACTTTTTCCGTACCCAAGAACCCAAAATGATCAATCAGCATAGAAGCGAGCATTTGCCCAAAAATAATCCCCCCTGATAAGGTGAGCAAACTTAATTTTGGCGCACTATAAATACTGATGCTAATTGCATAAACCCCTAAACATCCACCCATCCATAAATACCATGGAATGTGTTGCAAGGTACTGAAGCTAGGTTTTTCGACTTGTTGGAAAAAAACCAAAATGGCTAAAACTATTGTACCAACCAAAAAAGAGAAAAGGGCAGCTTGTAGCGGAGAATATAAATATTCACGCAATTGGCTGTTAATTGCGGTCTGGAAAGCCATGGCAATCCCAATGCCCATGGCGAGCGGCAAAAGTAAGAATAGTTGACTGGAAATCTTCATCATTTTATCGCTTTTTCTTATTGGTGATTTTCTAGTCTAAAGCAAATTGTAGGGAATACAGCGGTGTCCTGCTGTAGTCATGTTAAAATCTGTATCACCGTTCTGATTTTGCACTGAGCCTTGCTTTGAAGCCCTTAATACCCACAGATATTCCTTTGTCTTTATACATTCACATGCCGTGGTGTGTGCGTAAGTGCCCCTATTGTGATTTTAACTCGCATGCTGTGCCTGACGGTAAGTTGAGTTTAGATTTAGAACAGGAATATCTACAGGCTTTGCTGGAAGATTTTAAAACCCAGACTCAGTTTGCGCAGGGGCGGAAAATTCACAGTGTTTTTATTGGCGGTGGCACACCTTCGCTAATTTCAGCACAGGGGTATCAATGGTTATTTACACAGCTGAAAGCCGTGCTAGCTTTTGAAGATGACTGCGAAATTACGTTGGAAGCTAATCCGGGAACAGTGGAGCATGATCCCTTTGCAGATTATTTGGCTGCAGGCATTAACCGTTTGTCGATTGGCGTGCAGAGTTTTAATACTGAGCATTTAAAAAAATTAGGGCGTATTCATTCTAATGATGATGCGATTGCCGCAATTGGCTTGGCGCGTGAAGCGGGCTTTCAGCGAATTAATGTCGATTTAATGCATGGCTTGCCTGAACAGACTTTGCAGCAAGCACTGCAGGATTTAAAAATGGCAGTGGAACATGGTGCAACGCATATTTCATGGTATCAATTGACTATTGAGCCTAATACTGTTTTTTTCCGCACTCAGCCAATTTTACCTGTAGATGATGTCTTGGAAGAAATTCAAGCGCAGGGTGAAGCCTATTTAACTGCGCAAGGTTTTGTGAATTATGAAGTGTCTGCATGGCGTAAAGAGTTGCCGTCTGCACATAATTTAAATTATTGGCAGTTTGGCGATTATTTGGCGATAGGTGCGGGGGCGCATGGCAAAGTGACTTTGCATGATGGTGTGTATCGCTTCCAAAAAACCCGTTTGCCGAAAGATTACTTAGCCAAAGTACCTGCGGAAAACTTGCAGTTTAAAGCAATTGCAGCCGATGAGTTGCCATTTGAATTTATGATGAATGCACTGCGCCTGAATGATGGGGTTGAGGCAAACTTGTATACTGCCCGCACAGGTTTAAACTTGGATGATTTGCAGGATATTTTAAATACATTGCGTCAGCGGCAATTGTTGCAGGATGATCCGAAGCGATTGGCATGTACTGCGCAAGGGCATGTGTTTTTAAATTCGGTGTTGGAAGCGTTTTTGTGATTTGAGTTCAGCTCAGGCATCTGTCCTAACGCTTATCGAATATTGTGCTAGAGCGACAGCTTGTGTCTTGCACTGCATGCTATTTAAGGTAAATTTTGTTATTGTAATGGCTTTGTTATTGTATCGCCTTGAAGGTTTGAGATGAATTCTACTAGTCCAAAAGTTTTAAAGGCTCATGGTGAATTAGTGGTAAACAAAGAGGAAAACCTTTCCCTCTTTGAATCAATCCCTTTTTATCCAGAATACCCAAGTAAATTTAAATTTATTGACCTATTCGCAGGAATTGGTGGATTTCGGCTAGCGTTACAAAATCTTGGTGGCGAGTGCGTATTTTCATCAGAAATAGACCTATATGCCCAAAAAACATATTCCGTCAATTTTGGTGAAACGCCTTATGGTGATATCACTTTAGAGTCTACTAAAAATGCGATACCTGATCATTTCGATATTTTATGTGGAGGCTTCCCTTGTCAGGCTTTTTCAATTGCAGGTAAAAGATCTGGATTTGAAGATACACGCGGTACGCTATTTTTTGACGTTGCGGATATTATAAAACGGAAACAACCTAAAGCTTTCTTTTTAGAAAATGTTAAAGGCTTAATTAGTCATGATAAGGGAAATACACTTAAAACTATTTTAAAAACATTAAGAGATGATTTAGGTTACTACGTTGCTGAGCCTCAAATTATAAATGCTAAAGATTTTGGTGTTCCCCAAAATAGAGAGCGAATTTTTATTGTAGGCTTCCATAAAGATACTGGAATTCAAAATTTCTCTTATCCACAACCATTAAATAAAAAAACCTGTTTTGCCGATATAAAGGAAACTCAGGTTGTACCTACTAAATATTACTTATCTACACAGTATTTAGATACCTTGGAAAAGCATAAAGCTCGACATGAAAATAAAGGAAATGGTTTTGGTTACGCTATTATTCCAGATCACGCAATTGCCAATGCCATAGTTGTAGGTGGAATGGGGAGAGAGCGTAATTTAGTTATAGATCATAGAATTACAGACTTTACTCCAACTACTAGAATTAAAGGAGAGGTAAATCGGAAAGGTATTCGGAAAATGACGCCAAGAGAATGGGCACGGTTGCAGGGGTTTCCAGATCATTTCAAAATCGTGGTTTCAGATGCCTCAGCCTATAAACAATTTGGAAATTCTGTTGCTATTCCAGCGATACAGGCAACTGCAAAAGAAATATTAAAAGCATTGAAGATTGGTGAGTATGATTACAGCAAATAAGGGGGAATGGAGTGAACTCTATGCCATTTTTAAATTACTATGTGATGGGGAGTTAAGTGCGGGTGATGAAAACTTAAATAAAATAAATAATTTAATTTATCCTGTAATTAGAATTTTACGTCAAGAACATCATCATTTATTCACTTATGTACCGCATAAATCAGAGGGTATAGTAGAGATTTTGCGGGGTGAAGATGTTTTTCAGATACCATTACAGGAACTCAGAGATATTACTCAGTTTTTGCTGGCAGAATTACAGAAAAAGCAAACGGCATCATTTACTATTCCAGATGTGGAAAACTTTATATCCAGATACCAATCAAATAAGATTAAAGCAAAATCTAGTGCGAAAAGTGATATTAGAATCGTAATTTATGATGCAAAAATTGGAACAATGCCTGAATTGGGATTTAGCATAAAGTCAAAATTAGGTAAACCATCCACATTGTTAAATGCAGGAAAGACAACAAATTTTATTTTTGAAATAAAAAATATTTGCCTAACCGAAAAAGAGATTGAAGATTTTAATCAGCTTGCATTGCCACAACCAATTATTAAATCTCGTATAGCACATTTAAAAATGTTGGGAGCCGATATTAAATTTTCCCATTTAAATAATGCTGTATTTGAGAATAATTTAATTTTGTTGGATAGTTTACTACCAAAAATTATGGCAGAAGCTATATTTAAATATTACACATCAACTCTTAATTCAGTTAAAGATATTTTTAATGAAATTTCTTATGAAAATCCAATGAAATATTCTTTTGAACATCAGCATCCTTTTTATCAGTTTAAAATGGCTTTGTTGCACAAAGATATCATAACTATATGATTTTAAAAGTTTTGATTATTTTTTGATCCAAAATTAAATTTATTTAAATCAGATGCTTACATATTTATGCAACAAAGCCGTTTAAAATTAAAAAATTATTGTGTGAAATAGCAATTGGAATGATGCCTGGTACAGTTTGGACAGGTAACGAAATTGATTCTACAGGTGGATATTTAGTAATTAAAGAAGATGGCGAGATCATTTGCTATCATCTGTATCATCGCCATGAATTTGAAGAGTATTTATACAATAATACAAAGTTTGAGATGGCAAGTAAAACCAAGCATGATTTTGGTCAATTATTTCTAAAGGACAATAAATTGTATCTGTCTTTAAATCTACAAATTCGCTTTAAATGATTAAAAATATATCTTTTATCTTAATATAGTTTGAACTTTTGATTCAATTTTCATAATAAAACTCAAATAGGATAATTTTAAATGGATTTAAAAACGTTTGAGTTACTTGCCCGCTATAATCTTTGGGCAACTCAAAAACTAAATCAGACTTTGCTATTGGTTTCAGATGATGATTTTTTCTTGGATCAGGGCTTATATTTTAAAAGTATTTTTGGCACTCTGAATCACTTGTTGGTCGGTGAGCATCATTTGTGGTTTCCACGTTTTGCTTTGCACAACTCACCAATTTTGCCATTAGATAGTATTGTGGAAACCAACAGAACACAGCTTGTTGAGCAACTTGAAAAGAAGGCTGAAAACTGGATTTATTTTTTAAATCAGGTGGATGAGAAAGTTTTTCATCAAGAGCTGCACTATAAAACATCAACTGGCGTGGAGATGCACTTACCCTATGCTGCAACCCTAATGCATGTGTTCAATCATGCAACTCATCATCGTGGGCAAATTACCGCGGCTTTAACCGCAATGGGATATGTCTGTCCTGAGCTTGATTTAATTTATATGTTGCTAGAAGACAAGGCTAAGAAGCGAATTGAATGAAACGACTAGAAATTTTATGTCTAGTGATTTTAATTTTTCTGATTTTATATCTGATTCAGTGGGTATTTCATGGTTTTCCAACAGCACATTAAAAGTAATTTTAATTGATGTGTAGATTCGAGTACTGACTTTCTGAAGTAAACACCAAAAGAGCGCATTACGCGCTCTTTTGATTTACATCTGCTTAGAATATTTTAGTAGTCAAAACTAAAATGTTCTGGTGCTAATGCAGTCATGGTTTTAGATGGATTGACCATTGCTTCTGCATGACCTTGGGTACGTGGCAATAAACGCTCAAAGTAGAAATCTGCAACTTTGATTTTGGCTTTATAGAACTCAGGTGTTTCCTGACCATTGCCTTCAGCCAATTTGGTCGAAGCCACAGCCGCTTGTTGCGCCCAGAAATAAGCCATCATGACATAACCAGAGAACATCAAGAAGTCTACTGAAGCACTGGATACGATGTCACGGTCTTTACGTGCTGCCAACATAATGCGCACGGTTAATGCGTTCCATTGAGCACATAGCTTGGTTAAGTCCCATGCAAAACGACGCATGTATTTGTTACGTGCATGCTGACCACAGAATTTCAAAATTTCAGCGGTGTAGTCACGAATCACTTTACCTTTAGAGCTTAACAACACTTTACGACCAATCAAGTCGAGCGCCTGAACGCCAGTTGTACCTTCATACAGGGTAGAAATACGTGAATCACGTACAATTTGCTCCATGCCCCATTCTTTAATATAGCCATGACCGCCGTACACTTGCATGCCGTGGTTGGCAGCTTCATAACCCATTTCAGTTAAGAAGCCTTTTAAGATTGGGGTATAGAAACCTAAATGGTCATCATGCGCTTCAAAAGCTGCAGTATCACCACGCATTAAAGCGTCGTTCATTTTATCTGCCAATTGTGCAGCATGATAAATCATGGCACGACCACCTTCTGCCACGGCTTTTTGCGTTAAGAGCATACGACGTACATCGGCATGGTGAATGATTGCATCAGCTACTTTTTCAGGGTCTTTTTTACCTGAAAGGGCACGCATTGACATACGTTCTTTGGCATACGGTAATGCACCTTGGAATGCCAATTCTGCATGGCAAATCCCCTGAATTGCTGTACCAATACGCGCAGTATTCATAAAGGTAAACATGGCATGTAAGCCTTTGTGTGGTTCACCAATCAAATAACCCACGGCATTGTCAAAGTTTAGGACTGCAGTTGCAGACGCGCGAATCCCCATTTTGTGTTCAATTGAGCCACAAGTGACAGGATTGCGTTCACCCACCGTACCTTCTGCTGTTGGCAAGAATTTCGGTACGATAAATAATGAAATACCTTTCGTGCCTGCAGGTGCATCTGGGAGGCGCGCTAACACAATATGAATGATGTTTTCAGTCAGGTCATGTTCGCCTGCAGAAATAAAGATTTTGGTGCCTGAAATTGCATAAGTACCATCAGCCTGCGGTTCTGCTTTAGTTTTTACCTGACCTAAGTCGGTACCGCATTGTGGTTCAGTTAAACACATGGTGCCTGACCAAGTACCTGCAACCAAGTGCGGTAAATAGGTATCTTTTTGCGCGTCTGTACCAAATTGCATAATGGTGTTGATACAACCCACGCTTAAACCTGGATACATTTGGAATGACCAGTTTGCTGTACCCATCATTTCAGATTTAATGAGGTTTAGCGACATTGGCAGGTTTTGACCGCCGTATTGTTCAGGATAAGACAGACCTTGCCAGCCACCTTGCACAAATTGGTCATAGGCTTCTTTAAAGCCTTTCGGTGTGGTCACATTGCCATTTTCAAAATGACAGCCTTCTTCATCGCCTGATTGATTGAGTGGAGAAAGTACATTTTCACAGAAATCTGCTGCACCTTCCAAAATCATATCGACTGTATCTGCGTCCGCAAGTTCACCGTTAGAAAGATTTTTGTAATGGGTCGGGTAATCAAGCACTTCGTTCATTAAGAAACGAATATCGTGTAATGGGGCTTTATATGCTGGCATAGTCTTAATCCTAATTTAGAAATAGTTTTGGATTATCTGTATCGATATGTTGATTATTCACACTCATGATCAAAAAACATTGATAAGAATAGCGAATAAAAATGTCAGAAATGCGAATACTGAAAATTATTCACCTTACAAAAACGAATGAAGTGTTATGTTACAATGTATCATAATCTATATGTTTTAACAGACCAATCTATAATGAATATAAGGTGTTTAGCAATGAAGATACAATTAAAATATTTATCTTTATGTCTTTTTAGTTTAGCTGCTACAGGTTGTTCGCAGCATGTCATTAAGACCAATTCCAATCAGACGGTAAGTATAGAACAAAAGGCAATTACGGGGTTAAATGCCATCTTTGAAACACCTAGTTATGATTTTCAGGGCAAATTACGGGTACAGAGCAATTTAGTTGAAGCAACACCAAAAGTAACGGATATTGCTCCTACCACACTTGATCCTGTACTTAAAAAGCAATTAGATCAGTATTTAAAACAGCAAAAAGTCCGTTTAAGTACACAAGAAAAACAAAACTTATATACGGCAATGGCTAAGGAACAAAACTCTGCTTCCTATGCTGCAGGGGCAATCGAAAAATCGAGTCCTTTTAATTTTCTGTTGAATGTATTGAATGATACTGAGTTTAGCTACGATGGCTCGGTGCATTATCGGCAAAAAATTGCTGCTTTGAATGTGGCAGCACGCTATGAAAAACCGACACTTTTGGTGCAAATGAAAGTACCGATGGTGGTCGATTTTAATGAATATAAGTTCTATACCAACTATTTTTCTTTGTTGCCTTATTTGGTGAATAAAGACAGTCAAAATGACTTTGCCTATATCGACTTTTCTAAATACAAAGCCGATTTTGAGCGGATTAAAGTGGCACAATTTGCCGAATACTTAAAAGCCATGAATGCGGTGCCGTATGTATTGGCAGATTCTAAACATATTCAAAAGTTATCTTTAACTGCACAAGACCGTCAGCAAAAAATTAGTGAAAAAATTCGTTTGAACAGTAGTTTGGAAGATATGTTGCTGCAGCTTGCCATGTTTGATCAGGTCAATGCACCGTATTTGCAACAGACTGTATTGGGGCAGGCGACCACAACCGAAGATGCTGCTGAACAAGCTGAAATTACGCAAGATACATCGGCCAAAGAAAGTGTTGAAGACTACTTGAAACACAATGAAACTGCTGAAGATTATGGCATGAGCCAAGAGGCTTTTGTGGCGTATCAAGCCACCCTTGCTTTACGTGATTTGGTCAGTCAGAAATTTTATGCAACTGAAACGACAGTGAGTAATGTGGCAGATTATTCAGCAGATGCCAGTGAAGATGCCATGATCGCAGCTGAACAAGCCGTTGAAGCGGCTGCTGAGCAGGCAGAAGATTCAGCAAGCACCGCAAGTATGCTAAGCGAACAAGACTGTCAGCGTTTGATCGAAACAGCAAAAACAGCCAAAGTTGGAGATTTAACCTACTGTGCTTATGCCTATGAATTAGAAGCATTTAGCCCAAGTCGTGCTGAGCAGGCACAATCGGTTTTAGATGAGCACTTTGCTTCACCGCAAGAAAAGCTAGCTAAAGTTTTTGAACCATACCGTTCGGAACAATTGGTCGATGCCGCTGCTTTTGCAGCTTTGTGGCAAAAACATCAGGCTGAAATTCAGCAGATTATGAACGCTACACCTAAAGATAAAAAAACACCGATTCAAATTGATGTGGCTTTAGATGATCAGGGGCGTGCTGCAAAAATTGATTATGCGTTGCAATTTAAACGCGAAAATTACGGCACAATTCATGTGTATAACGATGTCAGCATTGCGAATTATGGGCAAGCCAGCAAAATTGACCGTAGTGCGCTGCGTCAAGCCAAATCCATTCAAGAGGTCAGCAAAGACTCAATTTTAGAAAAATGGGTGACAAATTTAGGGCGTACCTTGGAGCAGGAAACTGCAGAAAATAAAGATAAGACCACTGCAAAACCCGCCTTAAGTTATGATGAAGAATTAGCGCAGTTGGCACAAAAAACCTATCAGCAAACAGAATCTTTTAGTCAGACTTATCAGACTTTATTTTTAGTGCACATGGCAGCAGAGCAAAGTGCGTGGGTAAAAAATCTTAGTCCACAAACCTTGCAGGAAATGGCAGAAGTGTATGCCTATTGGTTTAGTGATGAGCGCTACTATGACCCGAAAGGTACGGCGCTAAAACGGATTGAAGCCTTACAAGCCAAGCATCATTTAGAAGAAGATGAGCAATTTAATAATGCAATTGGTCGTCGTATCAATAATTTGACTGAAGATGCAGTCGATGAAAATAAAGTCGCACTTGAATGGCGTAAGCTGAAACAGCAATACAAGCAACCACAACAGATATTTGCTCAGCAATATTTAAAAGCCTATGAAGCAGCTTATGATTGGGATGTGCCTGACTTGGAAAATTTAAAGAAAACGGCAGATATTTTAGGGCAGACGTATGTTGATCGTCAGCAGGGCAAATTGAGCCAAAATTCAATTCGCACTTTAACTGAAGATCAGGCTGAACAGATTGATTATGAGTTATATATGGATGTGTATGAAGATATGCAGAAATTTGTAAAATAAACCGTGGGTGAAAAATGGGCAATCAGCGTTCAACAAGATTGCCCAGTTTAAATAAAAAAATAGCCCTTTGCTGCTCAAGGGCTATTTTTATTTGGTGATGATTTAGAGGAAATCTTTTAATTCAGGTTTCACGCCATTCCAAATATAAAAAGATTCAATCGCCTGTCCGACCAGCATGCCAAAACCTTCTGAGGTCGGTACGCCACGCGCTTTGGCTTGTTCTAAAAAGCTCGAAGGTTTGCCATAAGCCATTTCATAAGCAAAATTAAACTGCAAACACTCAGGCAAGGTGAGGGCATCTCCCGTTAAGCTGGCAGACGTCGCATTAATGGCTAAATCAAATTGACCTGTTAAATCGGTAAGTGCCATGGCTTGTAATTCTGCTTGCGGTACGGCAGCTTGTAGGTCAGCAACCAGTTGTTCAGCACGGGCAAGGGTGCGGTTGGCAATCACAATTTTTTTTGCGCCTGCTTGTACCAACGGATAAATTACCCCGCGGGTTGCACCACCAGCGCCAATAATCAAAATATCACTGTGCTCTAAATTCCAGCCCAAAGCACGAATGGCATCAACCAAACCCTGACCATCGGTATTGTCGCCATGCAAAACACCATCTTGCATCCACAAGGTATTGACTGCTTTGGCAATTTTGGCACGTTCGGTTAATACGCCACATTGGGCAAATGCTTGCTCTTTAAAAGGCACGGTTACATTCATGCCTACACCGCCCTGATTAAAAAAGTCTGCAACACTGTCTCTAAAACCATCAAGAGGGGCAAGGCGTTTGCTGTATTGCAGGTCAATGCCTGTTTTTTCTGCAAAGGCATGATGCAGTTCAGGAGAACGTGATTGTTCAATTGGGTTGCCAATCACGGCAAATTGTTTGCGCATTTGCCAAAATCCATGTGCTGAAATGTGCATCAATATACGTCAAATTCAGCGCGGACTAAAGCCTATGGTGGTATAAAACGGTGGGAGTCTTTGGACTTAAGGATTACAAATCTCTAAAACGGTTTCTAATACCAAAATAGTGGCAATCACGAACATGGCAATGCCCGCTAAAATGCTGCTACTAATGGCTAAGCCATCTGAAAGATGACTTTCAAAAATAAAGGTCATGCAAATTGAGCCAAGTAACATGGCAAAGGTTGCCCAAAATAAAAAGATTTTGTGTTTGAACAGCGGGCTAAACATGCGGATCTCCTGACAGATGTGGCGCAGTGTGACATAAGGCTTTGACAGTTTGATGAATTCGCCTTTGACTCATGGTTTGATGTATGGATAGTTAAATCCTATTTGTGCATGGTCGAATAGGGTGCGCGGTCACATCATCTATTAAAATCCATCCGCACTATCATGACAGTTAATTCATGCTGTGCATATTTATTGATTTGAAAATAAGCAATAAAGTTTGTAAGTAAAAAAGCGATTCGTGGAAGAATCGCTTTTTTGAACCTTGAATGTGATCTTTTTTACACTGCGATGTAGCAAGGTTTCACCAGTCGCGAGCTTTAACTCGTCTTGAGATTTAACCAATCGCGTGGTTTTAAATAATAGTCAGTGAGTTTTTTCTCTGCGGAATCTTCTGCCCATTCAGGACGGTACGACCATCCCGCCAAGTTCGGTAAGCTGACTAAAATGGACTCAATCCGTCCACCTGTCTGCAAGCCAAATAAAGTGCCACGGTCATAGACCAGATTGTATTCCACATAACGTCCACGACGGTAAAGCTGGAACTCACGTTGTGCTTCGGTATAGGCTTTGTCACGATTACGCTCAAAAATAGGCAGAATTGCAGCCAAATAACCGTTACCCACCGCCTGAATATAGTTGAAACAGGTGTCAAAGTCCCATTGATTCAGATCATCAAAAAATAAACCACCCACGCCACGCTGTTCATCACGGTGCTTTAAATAAAAATAGTCATCACACCATTGTTTATGTTCTGCATAGACTTGATCGCCAAAAGGCGCACATAAGTCATGTGCTGTTTGGTGCCATGCCAACACATCTTCATCATTTGGATAAAATGGTGTCAGGTCAAAACCACCACCAAACCACCAAATTGGCGGTTGTCCTTCAGGTTCAGCGACAAATAAACGCACATTGGCGTGCGAGGTGGGTACATGCGGGTTTTTCGGGTGAATTACCAATGATACACCCATCGCTTGCGCAGGTGCGCCTGCAATATTGGGATGACGCTCAGTTGCAGAAGCAGGCAGTTTGGAAATATTGATATGCGAAAACATCACCCCGCCTTTTTCAATGACTGTACCGTTTTGTAAGACACGGGAACGACCACCGCCACCTTCAGGACGTTGCCAGTCATCAATTTCAAACTGTGCGCTTCCGCCACCTGCCTGTTCTTGTTGTTCTAAAGCCGCACAAATTCGCGCCTGCAAATCGAGAAGAAATTCACGTACACGTTGAATATCCGCGTGAGTAGGATGCGACATGGCCACCTCAGGATAAAAATAAAATGGCTTACATCAAAACATAAAACTGTCTAAAAATTAAGGGGTTTATCCAGTTTGCTGCAAATCGCTCAGGCAATTGCGCAAGGTGCTTTGTATTTCAGCATGTATTCCGAGCAAAAGACTAGGTTGATTTCCATGCCTAAGCTCAGCACAATAGTTTTTACAATCTAAATTTTAGTCAGCAGCAATTAACTGAATGGGGCAGAGTGGATGACACAGCAGGCAAATTCTTTAATTCAAAAATACAATGTGCCTGGACCACGTTATACCAGTTATCCAACCGTACCTTATTGGGATGATGCTACTTTTTCAGCCGAGGCATGGCAGCAGACGCTGAAGCGTTCTTTTGATGAATCTAATGCCAGCGAAGGCATTAGTCTGTATATTCATTTGCCATTTTGCGAAAGTCTATGCACTTTTTGTGGCTGTCATAAACGTGTCACCAAACGCCATGAAGTTGAACAGCCATACATTCAGGCGTTATTAAAAGAGTGGGACTTATATTGCCAATTGCTCGAAAGCACTCCCATCATTAAAGAAATTCACTTGGGCGGTGGCACACCAACTTTCTTTTCTGTCGAACATTTGACGCAGCTCATTCAAGGCATTCTGGCAAAAGCCAAAGTGGCAGAACAGCACGAATTTAGTTTTGAAGGTCATCCCAATAACACCACCCGCGAACATTTACAGGCCTTATATGACTTGGGTTTTCGTCGGGTCAGTTATGGCGTGCAGGATTATAATGAAAAAGTGCAGCGCGCCATTCATCGGATGCAGCCTTTTGAGCATGTGCAACGTGTGACCGAGTGGGCGCGTGAAATTGGCTATGATTCTATTTCACATGATTTGGTTTTTGGTTTGCCCTTTCAAAATCTAGACGATGTACTGAATACCATTGAGCAGACCCAACGTTTAATGCCAGACCGTTTGGCATTTTACAGTTATGCGCATGTGCCATGGATTAAAGGCAATGGGCAGCGTGGTTTTAAAGATGAAGATGTACCTAAAGATGAATTAAAACGTCAGTGCTATGAAGAAGGCAAACAGCGTCTTTTGGCCTATGGTTATCATGAAATTGGGATGGATCACTTTGCCTTAGAACGTGATGGTATGTATCAGTCGTTTAAAAATGGTACCTTGCACCGTAATTTTATGGGCTATACCGCATCTAAAACGCAGCTTATGATTGGCTTGGGTGTTTCATCTATTAGCGACAGTTGGTATAGCTTTGCGCAAAATGAAAAAAGCATTGAAGATTATTATGCCCGTTTAGCCTGCAATGAAATTCCTGTGTTTAAAGGGCATGTGCTGGATCGGGAAGATTTGGTAATACGTCAGCATATTTTAAATTTAATGTGCAGCTTTGAAACGTCGTGGGCCAGTCCAGAATTGGCATTTCCTGAAATTGAGCAAGTGCTGCAACAGTTACAGGAAATGCAGGAAGATGAATTACTGCTCATTCAAGATCAGCACATTCAGATTTTGGAAAAAGGTAAACCTTTTGTGCGCAATATTTGTATGGCCTTTGATTTGCGTTTAAAACGCCGTATGCCGAATAATCGTATTTTTTCGATGACGATTTAAGTAAGTTGAGTAGAAATTATTTAATTCAAAAATTAAAAGGTGACTCAGAAGTCACCTTTATCATACATGTGCGCCATGCGTTCGTGTTTGGTTTGCAAATATTCTTCATTGAATGGATTTAGACCCACAGTTAAAGGCACACGGTCTACCACCGTAATCCCTTGTTCCTGTAATGCTTGAATTTTCAAAGGGTTGTTGGTGATTAAGCGCACAGCTTTAACCTGCAAATGATCTAGCATAATGCTGCACATATCATAGCGACGTGCATCGGCAGGTAAATTCAGCATTAAATTGGCATCCACCGTGTCATGTCCTTGATCTTGCAGGGCATAAGCACGAATTTTATTGGTCAAGCCAATCCCGCGACCTTCTTGGCGTAAATATAAAATCACACCTTGTCCTGCGTCATTAATCAGACGTTGAGTGGCTTGAAGCTGTGGGCCACAGTCGCATTTTAAAGACGCGAAAGCATCGCCAGTTAAACATTCTGAGTGAATCCGTACCAGAACGGGCTGGGTTGGCGCAGTGTCCAAACCTTTGGATAATGCCACGTGTTCTTCGCCAGTTTCAGGATCTTGAAATACCGTAATGTTGAATTCACCAAATGCGGTCGGTAATCGTGAGGTTGCGACAAACTTAATCGGCACTGTTTAACTCGTGAAATAGTCGATAAATTGTTTAAAGTATAGCGTAATGCTCAGACATTAGTAGAATAGCGAACACGAATTTATACAGAAGATTTTCTTTTTTGTATAAAGCGCACGATAATGGTTGATAAATAGTTAGATTATTCAGGATAATCTACCCACCCAACGTGTGCCCAACTGAAATCACTGCTCAAAACTACATCGCTAGAAATGTGGCTGATTGAAGGTAATACCATTCGGTTATATGATCGAGTAATTCCCATTGACCTCGCTTAGGATTTGCCAGGCTTTAGAAGGCTTTGCCACATATGCTGTATACAGAAATTCCAACTCAACGCCCTGTAACACCATTGCTCGATGAGATTGACCATCCGCAGCAATTACGTTTACTCGCGCAAAGCCAGCTTCCACAGGTGGCAGATGAGTTACGTCAATTCATTTTGTATGCCGCAGGTCAAAGTGGAGGACACTTTGGCGCAAACTTAGGCGTGATCGAACTGACCGTTGCGCTGCATTATTGCTTTAATACCCCACACGATCGCTTAATTTGGGATGTCGGTCATCAGGCTTATCCGCATAAAGCCCTAACAGGACGCCGCGAGCAACTCACCACCATTCGCGCCAAAGATGGTTTGGCTGCATTCCCTGCGCGTGAAGAATCTATTTTTGATACCTTTGGCGTTGGTCACTCCTCAACAGCAATTTCTGCAGGATTGGGGATGGCGTTGGCACGACGTTATCAACAAAACCCGTGTGAAGTTGTTGCCATTATTGGCGATGGTGCTATGACAGCAGGTATGGCTTTTGAAGCCATGAATGATGCAGTGGCTCACCAAGCCGATATGATGGTGGTGCTGAATGACAACGATATGTCAATTTCATGCAGCACAGGCGGCTTTGCTAAACATCTTGCTGCCATTTGGGAACGTGGTGAATCGGTTTATGTCAGTGAAACTGGCGAAGCTTACGTGCAGCCACATCCGAAATGGACGTATAACTCGCGTTTACACTGTGCTGCCACTGAAGCTGCAGACAACTTATTTAAAGCGATTGGGTTTGATTATTTCGGCCCTTTCGATGGACATGATGTTGAACAACTCACACACGTGTTTAATGCGCTGAAAAAACGTAAAGGCCCACGTTTAATTCACGTTTACACTAAAAAAGGCAAAGGCTTTGCGCCTGCCGAAGCTGATCAAATTAAATATCATGCCATTGGTAAAATTCATGCCAAAGCTGCACCAGTTAGCGCACCTAAATATTCTGATGTATTTGGGCAGTGGTTATGTGATCAGGCAGAACAAGATTCACGATTATTGGCAATTACGCCAGCCATGTGCGAAGGTTCGGGCATGGTGCAATTTGCCAAACAATTTCCAGAACGCTATTTTGATGTCGCGATTGCCGAACAGCATGCGGTGACTTTGGCTGCGGGTATGGCCTGTGAAGGTTTGAAGCCTGTGGTGGCGATTTACTCTACCTTCTTGCAGCGTGGTTATGACCAACTGATTCATGATGTCGCTTTGCAAAATCTGGATGTTACTTTTGGTATCGACCGTGCAGGTTTGGTGGGTGAAGATGGCCCGACCCATGCAGGTGCTTACGACTATGCCTATATGCGTACCGTACCGAATATCGTCATTATGGCACCAAAAGACGAAAATGAATGTCGTCAAATGCTGCACACGGCTTATTTATATAACGGCCCTGCAGCAGTGCGTTATCCACGCGGGCATGGTTTGGGTGTCGAAATTCAGCAGCAAATGACAGCAATTCCATTAGGACAAGCTGAAATTGTGGCGCAGTTCAATCCACAATATGATGACTATATTTCAGTGCTGGCTTTTGGTAGCCGTGTGCAAGCGGCAGTTGAGGCGGCAGAAGCATTTGCTCAGCAGCATGATGTCGCAGTACGTGTGGTGAATATGCGTTTTGTGAAGCCATTGGATGAAAAACTGTTAGCTGAGATTGCAGACAGCACTGCATTATTCGTCACTGTAGAAGAGCATGCGATTATGGGTGGTGCAGGCAGTGCCGTGAGTGAATACTTGGCGAAGGCCCAGATTGTCAAACCGATTATTCATTTAGGTTTAGAAGATAGCTTTATGCAACAAGCGACACATGGTCAAATGCTGCAACAGGCAGGTTTAGATGCACAAGGCATTGAAAAATCAATGCAAAATGCTTGGCAAAAACTGCATCAATCTATATTGAATTAATTTTTAGCAACACTTCTTCCCCAAAAGCCTCAATATTTGCTAAAATATTGGGGCTTTCATGCATTATTCTTTATCAAACTCTTCAAATTTGTAGTGGGTGTTCAATGGAACCTATGGTGGTGATGGCTGCGCGTGCGGCTCAAACAGTTGGTCAAGAGCTTTTAAAAGCGCATCAGAATCGTCATAAACTCGATCTACAAGTCGAAGAAAAAGGCATTGATGGTCCTGTAACGCGCGTAGATCGTTACCTCGAGCAATTGACCATTGATACATTACGCAAAAGTTATAAAAATCACAGCTTCCTGGGCGAAGAATTTGGCATGCAGGAAGGCAAAGGTCACGATGCCGACTGGTGTTGGGTGATTGATCCTTTAGATGGCACGCTAAACTTTGTTCACGGTTTCCCTCATTTCTGTATTTCGATTGCAGTGCAACACAAAGGTGTGACACAGCACGGTGTTATTTACGATCCTGTAAAAGATGAGTTGTTCTCTGCGAGCCGTGGCCGTGGTGCGATGATGAATCAACGTCGTATTCGTGTAAATGTAAAAGACAGTTTAGACAACACCTTCTTGGCAGTGGGTCATGCTTATCGTGCTAAGCGCGATGGCGAAATTGTTTCTTATGCCAAAAACCATTTTGAAAGTTTATTGAATGTGACAGAAGCAGGCGCTCAATACCGCCGTGCAGGTTCTGCTGCATTAGACTTGGCTTATGTGGCTGCAGGTCGTTTAGATGGTTATTTTGAACTTGGCTTAAAACCGTGGGATATTGCTGCGGGTGAGTTAATTGTGAAAGAAGCGGGCGGTACTGTGGTCGATGCACGTGGTGGCAGCGACTCTATGGAAAATGGGCAAGTTTTGGCATGTTCAATGAAAATGTTAAAACCACTTATGAAAGCGGTTGTGCCTGCTTGGGGCGAAGCAGCGAAATAATCAGCTGATCATATTTATACTTAAATAAGACACTTAGCAAAGCTCTCATCCTGAGGGCTTTTCTTTTACCTAACGGTCTAAAACTGCTGGTTTTAAATCTGTTGTTATCGTCCATATACTAGCCATAAAAGCAGAATCTATCACTGTTTACACAAAAAACTGCAAAAGTCGATTAAATAAGGTGACTTTTAAAATAATCCTGCTATAATCCGCGCACGCACTTAATTTCTGTTCATTACCTGAACATTTCTCTTCTAATCATTGTGTATGCGCGTGCGGTCCAAAGAGAGGACGATATCTCGCGCCCCAATCGCTAAAGCGATTCCTTCAGGTTAAGCCGTAATCATGCGTGCGTTATATCACATCGTCGTTACTCGGATCGCCGCTGAATCTTAAATTGTCAGCGATAATTGCTGTACCGCTTTTTGCCGATGTCCATCTGACTTTATTTAATGGAGCACCCATTTTCAGGGTGAAAATCTCTATGAGCAAAACTTTTGCTGATTTTTCTTTACATGAATCTTTACAACAAGCTTTAGAAGGCTTGAACTTTACTACGCCGACTCCTGTTCAAGAACAATCGATCCCAGCGGCACTTGAAGGTAAAGACTTATTGGTATCTAGCCAAACAGGTTCTGGTAAAACTGCTGCATTTTTACTCCCAACTTTAAACGTGCTTGCTAATCAAGATACTTTCGTTCCTTTTAAAGAACGCATGAAAGCCATTACTCAGCCATCTATTTTGGTACTTTGCCCAACACGTGAGTTGGCGCAACAAGTGAGCCAAGATGCGATTGCATTTGTACGTCACATGAAAGGTGTACGTATTGCAGCAATTATGGGTGGTATGCCTTTTGGTAAGCAAATCCAACAATTAAAAGGTGCACAAGTGGTTGTAGCGACTCCAGGTCGTTTACTTGACTTGGTGAACCGTCGTCAAATCAAACTTGATAAAGTTGATGCCTTAATTGTAGACGAAGCTGACCGTATGCTCGATTTAGGCTTCTCTGAAGACCTAGAAGCGATTAGCGATTTAGCTGCTAACCGTAAGCAAACCTTGATGTTCTCTGCAACTTTTGCAAGCCGTATTATCACACTTGCAGAACGCATGATGAATGAGCCTGTACGTATTGCGATTGAAACAGGTCACTCAACGAACATGGACATCACCCAGACTTTACACTGGACTGATGGTTTCGAGCACAAGAAAAAATTATTGTCACACTGGTTATCTGATGAAGGTGTAGATCAAGCGGTTGTATTCGCATCTACTCAAGAAGATACCGATATGTTGGCTGAAGAATTGGCTGAAGCGGGTCACTCGGTTGTTGCACTACACGGTGCAATGCCACAGACTGTACGTAACCGTCGTTTACGTAGCATTCGTGAAGGTCGTGCAAAAATTTTGGTTGCAACTGACGTAGCAGCACGTGGTTTAGACGTACCAACGATTTCTCACGTGATTAACTTCGGTTTACCAATGAAAAATGAAGACTATGTACACCGTATTGGTCGCACAGGTCGTGCGGGTCGTACTGGTAACGCGATTACTTTGGCAACTTACCGTGAGCGCGGCAAAATCCGTGCGTTGGAAGATTTCTTAGATGCACGTTTAAGCGTTTCTGAAATTGAAGGCTTAGAGCCATCTCCACCTCCAGCACGTTCTGGTCGTGACGGTGGTCGTGGTCGTCGTGATGGCGGTCGCGGTGGTCGTGGCGGTTTTGGTGGCGGTCGTCGTTTTGAAGGCGAAAGCAACTTTAAACGTCGTGAAGGTGGTGATGATCGTCCACGTCGCAGCTTTGATGACAAACCACGTGGTGAACGTCCTGCATTTGGTGAAGATCGTCCGCGTCGCGAGTTCAACTCAGACCGTCCACGTCGTGAAGGTGGTTTCGGTGATCGTCCACAGCGTTCATTTGAAGACCGTCCACGTCGTGAATTTAATTCAGATCGTCCACGCCGCGAAGGTGGTTTTGGTGATCGTCCACAGCGTTCATTTGATGATCGTCCACGTCGTGAATTTAATTCAGATCGTCCGCGTCGCGAAGGTGGCTTCAACGATAAGCCGCGTTTTGATGCGAATGATGACAACCGTGGCAACCGCGTAGATTACAAACCACGTCGTGAAGGTAGCTTCGGTGATCGTCCAAAACGTGATTTTGGTGATCGTCCTGCACGTCGTGAAGGTGGTTTTGGTGACCGTCAACCACGTTCGTTTGATGATCGTCCTAAGCGTTCTTTTGGTGGCGAAGATCGTCCACGTCGCGAGTTCAATTCAGATCGTCCACGCCGTGAAGGTGGTTTTGATCGCCCACGTCGTAAATTTAACGACTAAAACCGCGATAGTCATTTGTATAAAGAAAAACCAGTGCTCAGCACTGGTTTTTTTATGTTAAATATTTTTGCTTTAGATAAATAAAATGTATAATAGGTCACGTTTTTAACTCTATTTGCTAATTATGAACATCAATAGCTTACGATTGCTCATGCAGACGAGAGAGGGAATGATGCCGTATATTGGTTTAGCACTCATCTTATGCAATTTAATGTATTATATTATTTCTTCTTACTTTTAAATTGTTGCTGTCCTAAAAGTGATTTAAATAACAATAATAAGACTGCTTGAACAATACGTGCACAGTTTTTAAAAATTTGCTAGATAACATTTTGCGCTTCAATCCTTTATAGTATGCGTGCTGAAAAAATGCAGGAAGACCCTCAGCTATGAATAATCCAATGCCTCAACATGAGCCGTCATTGATTGAAGTCAATGAACTGAGCTTTAAACGAGGGAAACGTGTCATTTTCGAAAATGTCAGTTTAAAGATTCGCCGTGGTCAAATTACTGCCATTATGGGACCTTCAGGTACTGGTAAAACCACGTTATTACGTTTGATTGGTGGTCAGTTGACTCCCGATCATGGTGATATTTTTCTGGATGGAAAAAATCTTGCGCAAATGTCGCGTCAGGAGTTATTTGCTGCGCGCGCACGTATGGGCATGTTATTCCAAAGCGGTGCGTTATTTACCGATATGAGCGTATATGAAAACGTCGCGTTTCCATTGCGTGCACATACCCAGTTGCCTGAACATTTAATTGCAGAATTGGTGGCTTTAAAACTTGAAGCAGTCGGTTTGCGTGGTACAGAACAACTTATGCCTGCAGAACTCTCAGGCGGGATGAACCGTCGTGTGGCATTGGCACGTGCGATTGCGTTAGACCCTGAATTGATCATGTACGATGAGCCGTTTGCAGGGCAAGACCCGATTGTAAAAGGTGTGTTGACCCGTTTAATCCGTTCCTTGCGTGAAGCGTTGGATTTAACCACCATCATCGTCTCGCATGATGTTGGTGAAACTTTATCAATTGCCGACTACATTTATATTATCGCGGAAGGCGTGATTCAGGGCGAAGGTACACCTGCAGAATTACAACAGCATGAATCGGCATTTGTACGTCAGTTCTTAACAGGCGCTGCCGAAGGGCCAGTCGATTATCAATTTAGCCATCGGGCTTATTTAAGTGATGAGGTGCGTTCATGAATGCTATTGCCGCATTAGGTCAACGCGTCATTGAGCGTGTTCGTGGCATTGGTGTCGCCACCCAAATGTTGTTGCAAATTCTATTTTCCATGCCAACCCTGCTTGGGGTGAAGCTGTTCCTGTACCAAATGTACCGTGTTGGCGTGATGTCGTTATTGATTATTGCGGTGTCGGGTTTATTTATTGGTTTGGTCTTGGGCTTACAAGGCTACTCCATTTTGGTCAATATCGGTTCAGAAGCCATGTTAGGCACCATGGTGTCTTTGACTTTATTGCGTGAGCTTGCACCTGTAGTGGCTGCACTGTTATTTGCAGGACGTGCAGGCTCTGCCTTAACAGCAGAAATTGGTCTGATGAAAGCCACAGAACAATTGGCCAGTATGGAAATGATTGGGGTAGACCCACTCAAGCGTATTGTGTCACCACGTTTATGGGCAGGAATTGTCAGCCTGCCAATGCTCTCCATTATTTTTGCTGCGATTGGCATTATGGGCGGCAAAATGGTTGGGGTCGATTTTCTAGGTGTCGATGAAGGCTCTTTCTGGGGCGGTATGCAAAGCAGCGTGCAGTTCTATAAAGATATTTTTAACGGCACAATTATTAAAAGTTTTGTTTTTGCATTAATTTGTACTTGGATTGCAGTATATCAAGGCTATGCCTGTGTCCCAACATCGGAAGGCATTGCGACGTCGACCACACGAACCGTGGTGTATTCTTCATTATGTGTTTTAGGTTTTGATTTTGTGTTGACTGCGGTCATGTTCGGAGGTGTTTAATGAAATCACGTACAAGTGAGCTGGCCGTAGGTGTATTTGTCATTTTGACAGGCATTGCATTGTTTTTCTTGGCCATGAAAGTCAGTGGATTGGTGGGTACCAATTTGCGCGACAGTTACAATATGACCGCAACTTTTGACAACGTGAATGGTTTAAAACCACGTGCTAAAGTCACCATGAGCGGTGTCACCATTGGTCGTGTTAATGATATTACTTTAGACCCTGTATCGCGTTTGGCTACAGTTGAATTTGAACTGGATGGCAAGTTGACCAGTTTTAATCCTGAACAAATAAAAACAGTGCAAAATTATGCGCTTGAAGAATTGCGTTACAGTGTAGAATACCAAGAGGCAAGCCCTCAGCAACAAAAAGAAATGGAACAACAACTGTTGGGTAACATGAAATCCATCACCAGTATTGATGAAGATGCTTACATAATGGTAGCAACCAATGGTCTATTGGGTGAGAAATATCTCAAAGTGGTTCCAGGTGGTGGTTTGAACTTTGTGAAGCGTGGCGAAAGTATTGCCAACACGCAAGGCACCATGGATTTAGAAGATTTAATCAGTAAGTTTATTACTGGCGGTGCAGCGAAAACATCCAACGCAGCGTCAGACGCAGATAAAGACACAGCGACAGCTGAAACAACAGATGCAGAAGTGTCATTTGTTGAGTAATGAAGGAGATTGTCCGTGAAAACACTTTTAAAGCAAACTCTGGCGGTAAGTGTACTTTCAACCATGTTGGCAGGAACTGCATTTGCTGCACCTGCAGAAGCGCCACCAGCTTTTGTGAAAAAAGTTGCCGATAGCTTGATTGCACGTTTAAAAGCAGATCATGCTAAATTGCAGAACAATCCAGCATTGGTCAAAACGATTGTGCGTCAAAACCTTGATCCGTATGTAGATGCGCAAGCATTTACCCGTATTGTGATGGGTACTTATGCGACGAACCAATACAGTTCAGCAGCACAGCGCGCGCAGTTTGAGAAAAACTTCCGTGAAACCTTAATTGAGAACTATGGCACAGCGTTTGCGAAATTTAGCAACCAAAGCTACACCATGCGTCCTTATAAGGCGACCAACAGCAAGAACCCAGTGGTGACCATTGACTTCTTGCATAATGGTGAAAAAATTCCTGTGTCATTCCAGTTGGCAGACAAAGGCAGCCAATGGAAAATCCGTAACATTAACGTGTCGGGTATTGATTTAGGTTTGCAATTCCGTAACCAGTTTGCAGCGAACGTGAAGCGTAATGGCGGCAATATTGATAAAGCCATTGCAACCTTTAAGCCAGATGCAGAAGCTGCTGTTGAAAAGAAAAAATAGGTTAGGTGTGGCGTGATTGAATTATCAAATCAGGAATTATGTGTTTCTGGAAAAATAGATTTCAGTAATGCAAAGCAATATTACCAAAAAGGTCTGCAGTTGATTCGTCAGCAGCAGTTGCCTTTGGTGGTCAATTTGGCGCAGCTAGAACACGGGAGTACTTTAGCTTTGGCCGTTTTGGTGCAATGGTTGCGTCAGACGCCTGAAGCCAAAGGCTTACAGTTTAAAGCGGTTCCTGAAAAAATGATGAAGATCATTCAAGCCTGTCATTTGCAAGATGATTTGCAGCTAATCGTCTAAAACTGAAAAAACCATCAAAAAAGCACCTTCTTGTAAGGTGCTTTTTTATTGCGTTTAGTTTCCCGCTTTATTCAAGTGAGGTAGGCTTGCAAAGCTCTCTAACCCGCTGCTAAAAGGAGAAGAAAGATTGCAAACCTTTCTAACCCGCTTCTAAAAGGAGAGAAAAGATTGCAAACCTCTCCCTAACCCTCTCCTAAACCTAAAAAGAGAGGGAATAAAAGGCATCAAATCCATTTTTTCCATCTAAAGTAAATTAATGGGCCAATAAAGAAGCCAATTAAAATAATACTGACCACTATAAAACTGGTGGTGCCTTTGGCAAAAGGTAACACGTCGGTGTTCATGCCATAAACACTGGCAACTAGCATCGGTGGCGCTAACATACTCGGTAAAATCGAGAATCGACGAATCGTGTCGTTCTGTTCGGTGTTAATGAAGCCTGAAGTGGTATCGAGCAAGAAGCGCACTTTTTGGAATAAGAAGGCATCGTGTTCGACCAGTGAGCGTACATCTTCACTGAGTTCTCGAATGTCGGCATCGTAAATATGACTACCCAACGCACGCGGACGTGCCAAAAAGGTCAGGACACGACGTAAATCAATCAAACACAATTGCGCTTTTCCAAGCATGTCTTCTAATTGTGCCAGTCGGGTAATCATGTCATCGAGGTCTAAAATTTGCTCACGATGACGGTTATTCAGAACTTCTGTGGAATACTTTTCCAAGTCCTTGTGGATATCTTCTAAGATATCCGCAAGTTCGTCCAGTTTGGCTTCAAGCAAGCCTAAAAGCACCCAAGTCGGGTCTTTATAGTCAATTTCGTAGTCGTTACGTCGTGCACGCGCCCGAAATGCCCGAAACGCCACTAATTTTTCACCACGTAGGGTAAACAAGTGTTCTTTATGTAAAATAAAGGCGACGGTTTGCACAGTGGCTAAAATACTGGAATTGTCTTCAGTTTCGCCATCGACTTGATAGTTTTTATTTTTAGTTAAAAAATAGGTACTAATGTGTAAAATACCGTCATCATCGCGGTAGAATCGCGCTGAAGATGAAATATCTTCCAAAGATTTTAAGGTCGGTAAATTTTGTGAGTATGCGTCTAGTACCCATTGCTGTTCTTCTTGTGAAGGGGCAATTAGGTCAATCCAGACCAGATCTGGATGCAAATCAAAACCACCGTTAATGGTGGCATCTTCCAGACTACCGCGCTCTGTGGCATAAAAGGCTTCAAGCATTCGTCTTTTCTCCTTGCGCAGTATGGGTTTTGTGGATGGGTGTATTTTAGACAAGGATCTTACTAAATACACTGCTCAGAATGCTATTTTATTTAAAAATCTCCCTGAAGTTTAATTTTATGGCATGACAGCCAGATAACATGGTGAAAAAATGATGTCGTCAATTGCTATTTTCTGTGGTTCTGCCCCAGGAAAAGATTCAGTTTTTGTTGAAAATGCACGAAAAGTGGGTGAAACATTGGCTGCACAAGGCAAAACTTTAATTTATGGCGGTGGACGCTCAGGCTTAATGGGTGTGGTGGCAGATAGTACTTTGGCCGCAGGTGGGCGTGCAATTGGTGTCATGCCTGAAAGTTTGGCAGAGCATGAATTGGCGCATCCGCATTTGACCGAATTACACATCGTAGAAAACATGCATGCCCGCAAAATAAAAATGTCAGAATTGGCCGAGGGCTTTATTGCTTTGCCGGGTGGTTCTGGAACTTTAGAAGAAATTTTTGAGCAATGGACGTGGGCACAATTAGGAATTCACTCAAAACCCTGTGCCTTTTTTAATGTAGCTGGCTTTTATGATGATTTGCTGAAGTTTTTAAGACAGACCTCTGAAAAAGGTTTTACTCAGCCACGTTTTTGTGAGGCATTGATTGTATCGAATTGTATTGACAATATTTTGCAGCAATTTGAACAATACCGTGTTCCTGAAATGAAATGGGAAGTGCCTGAGCTAGAGTGGGTACAGCAGGAATTGGCGAAATAGAATGGCTGAGATCAACAGCAACATCATTACTGTTGCAGCCGCAATTATTTTAAATGCTAAACAGCAGTTATTGGTGGTGCGTAAACAGCACACTGCGTGTTTTATGCAGGTCGGTGGCAAATTAGAACCCAATGAAGCACCTGAAACGACCATGTTGCGAGAAATTGCCGAAGAAATTGGCTGTCAGGCGCAAATTCAACAATTTATTGGACGCTATGAAACAGCAACAGCCAATGAACCTGACTGTCGTTTGGTCAGTTATGTGTATTGGGTGCAGCTAGACCAGGCACCAAAAATTGCTGCTGAAATTGCCGAAATGAAGTGGGTGGATTTGGATGATCAAGATACTTTGTTAGCACCGCTGACCCATGAAGTGGTGATGCCATGGTTAAGACAATATTTACAACAAAATTAAGAGCTGTTGATCATTCGTCTATATTTCAAGTGCAATTTTTTAATGCGCTAAGCATATTCGCCTGAATAGTTTTGTTTTTTATTCAGCACTGGCTAGACAGACTGCTTCGACTTTTTGACAGCCGAGCTTGAGTAACTGTTGTTTGAGTGCATGAATCGAACTGCCCGTTGTGACCACATCATCCACAATTAAAACCCGACGATAACGGATTTTAGGTGCAGTCTGAATTTGAAATTGCTGTTGGATATCTTCCAATCGTTCTAAGCGACTTAAGCCTTTTTGCGCATGTTGTTGCAAACGGGTCACAGGTTGCCAAATCGGAACATTTAAATGCCGCGCCAGTCCTTTTGCTAACAATAAAGATTGATTGTAGCCGCGTTCAGTCAAGCGGGCAGTGGAAATGGGCATCGGTACAATGGCTTGAATTTTAGGATAAGACAATTGTTTTAGCGCGCCTGCCAAAAGCAGTTGGTAATGTAACTGCTGTTCATATTTAAATTGTTGAATGATGCGATTAATTGGATAGTGATAATCAAAGGCGACTTGAATCTGTATTTCTTGTCGTTGTACTGCTTGGCTACGCCACGGTAATTGTTGCCAACAGGTTTGACAGACTGAATGTTGCCATTGCGTGTCGCTATGGCAAAGCTGACACGGCTGCAGTTGGCGCAACCATTGTATGCCACGTTGTACTAGGCTAATCGGCTGAGTCATCTTGCGACTGTAATCCGTTTAAACATAGGCATAACGTGGTGCCTCAGGCAGCCAGCGTTTCAGCAAAGCTTCGGCATGTGCAGGATAATCTTTTAAAATTTGCTGTGCCACATGATGTGCCTGCGCCAGTAAATGATCATCCCGTTCTAATTTAGCCACCCGAAAGCCCATATCTCCTGTCTGTTTGGTTCCCAAGAGTTCCCCAGGGCCACGCAGTTCTAAATCTTTTTCTGCAATTACAAAACCATCGTTGGTTTCGCGCATAATCCGCAAGCGTTCTTGTCCATTTTGCGAAAGTGGATTTTTATACAACAGGGCACAAAAACTGGCTTTGGCACCCCGTCCGACTCGTCCACGTAGCTGATGTAGCTGTGAAAGTCCTAAACGCTCGGCATTTTCGATCACCATAATTGAAGCATTCGGTACATCGACCCCGACCTCAATTACTGTGGTGGCAATCAGCAACTGTAATTGATTGTCTTTAAATTGCTGCATGACGGCTTGTTTTTCATCGGCTTTCATTTTGCCGTGTACCAGCCCAATATTCAGTTCAGGAAAGCGTTCTTTAATTTCAGCAAAAGTCGCCTCGGCAGCTTGCGCATCTAAGGTTTCCGACTGTTCCACCAAGGTACAGACCCAATAGGCTTGTTTGCCTTCGGCACAATTGCTGGCAATGCGTTGTAAGACTTCTTCACGCCGATCTAGCGGAATAGTCACCGTTTGAATAGGTGTACGTCCTGGCGGTAGTTCATCAATCACCGAAGTGTCCAAATCGCCATAGGCGGACATGGCTAAAGTTCGCGGAATAGGCGTTGCAGTCATCACCAATTGATGCGGTGTAGTGTGATTGGCACCTTTATTGCGCAAAGCCAGACGTTGATCGACCCCAAAACGGTGTTGTTCATCAATAATCACCAAACCTAATTTGGCAAATTGCACATTGTCCTGAAATAACGCATGTGTCCCAACCACCAAATTGGCGCTACCATCTTGAATGCTCAGTTCAGCCGCTGCGCGTGCTTTGCCTTTTTGTTTGCCAGACAACCATGCCACTGTTAAGCCCAATGGTTCAAACCATTTTTGAAAGTTCAGATAATGTTGTTCAGCCAAAATTTCAGTCGGTGCCATCAGTGCAACTTGCCAACCTTCTTCTAGGGCATGGCATGCCGCAACCGCAGCAACCAAGGTTTTACCTGCACCGACATCGCCCTGTACCAAGCGCAGCATGGGTTTATTACGCTGCAGATCTTGCATAATTTCATGTGAAACCCGTTGCTGTGCGCCTGTCATTTGAAAGGGCATGCTACTGAGTAAAGCAGGTGCCAGTTTTTGACTAGGGGCAAATGCAGGCGAGGCAATTTGCTGAATATAGGCACGGCGGGTCAGTAAGCTGATTTGATGTGCTACCAGTTCTTCAAAAATCAGGCGTTGCTGTGCAGGATGTGAGCCTTGCGCCAATTGTAGCATATTGGCATCGGTGGGCGGATGATGAATATAGTCCAGTGCCTGCTTGAGTGCATAGCCATTGGTCATTTTTTCTGGCAGTAGCTCGGGTAAATCATCGCTATGTTGTGCCAAAGCTTGTTTGACGTATTCGCGTAATTTGGCCTGAGTCAGACCATCAGTACTTGGGTAAATTGCAGTCAGTTGGGTTTTAGGCAGAGGAGTATGTTCGGTAATCAGTTGCAGTTCGGGATGGTACATTTCCAAACCACGTGCACCCACCCGTACTTCACCAAATACTCTTAAACGGTTGCCATATTTGGCGCGGTCAGTAATACCTTTATAAATATGATAAAAACGCAAAGTGATTTTGCCAAATTCATCTTCTAAATTGACCGCCATCGACTTGCGTTTGCCAGGAGGGAAATCCACCCCTTTGACCACACCTTCGAGTAAATAGCTGCGCCCCACACTCAATTGGTTCATGGGGATGATCGTGCTACGATCTTCATAATCACGCGGTAGATGAAACAGTAAGTCATCTGTGGTGAAAATATTTAGTTTTTCGAGTAATGCAGCAGAGGCAGAGCCTACCCCTTGCAACTGATGGACTGCAGCCATGTCCCCTCAACTTCAAATGCTATGATTAGGTGCTGAATGCATATTCTATTTATTGGTTATGGTAAAACATCGCAGCGTGTTGCAAAACAACTATTTACGCTCGGTCATCAAATTACCACAATTAGCCGCAGTCCGAAAACAGATCCTGATATGACGCACCTTGTTCAGGAAATTCATCAGCTCGATTTATCACATATTCAACCTATTGATGCTGTTTATGTGTTACTTGCACCATCACGAAATATGGCTTTGAGTCCCGTAGAGGTGTATCAACACACTTATGTAGATTCTGTACAGCCGATTACAGCTGCCTTAAAAGCTCATCCTGTAAAACGAATCATTGTGGTGTCCTCTACACGAGTTTATGTTGAAAATGCAGGTGAATATATAGATGATGATACGCTGCCTAATCCGAGTGATGCACAAGGGCAGTTGTTGTTGCAGATGGAGCAATTGTGGCAACAGGCTTACCCTGAACAATGTGTGATTGTGCGCCCTTCAGGTATTTATGGTACTTCGGTTGCACGAATGCTCAAACTTGTGGAAAGCACGCAAAGTTACCCGAATATCCACTGGTCAAATCGAATTCATATTGATGATTTGGCACGCTTCTTAGCAGATTTACTTCACGTGGAACATCCTGAAAAATCATATATCTGCAGCAATAATCAGCCACTGCCTTTGCATGAAATCATTTTAAAACTTCAGCGCGCATGTGCTTTAGCTGAGTTGGTGCTGGAAAGTGAGCAGGAAACGGGGAAAAGGATTTTTGCTACGCGGATGGAGAAAATAGGATTTCAGTTAGAACATGCAGATTGCTTGGAGGATTATGCAAAGTTATTCGCAGAAATAGAATAATAAAAACTCCTTCTCTTGCGCCATATAGGGTGCAAGAGAAGGAACTTTAAAAACTATTTCTTTTTACGTTTCAAACGTTTCTTCGCTTGTTGTGCAGCCAGTGCATCTAAGGCTTCACGCAACTCTTCATCACTGAAGGTGGTGATGTGTTGTAACATTTGCAAAGTCACATCATCTAAAACCAAGTTGGCATATTGCGCGACATTTTTAAAGTTGTCGTCAAACACAATCGCATTGTCGCTATTGGTACTGATATAACCCTGTTGCGTCAGTACTTTAATAAAGCTTTGGAATAAAGCTTTATCAAAGAACTCAGGTGAGTTGAATTCATATAGAACTGATAAACGCTGACCGACCAAATGGCTCAATTCTTCGACCTGACGTGCCGAAATATTGCCTGAACCACGTTGTGTGATTAAAGCCAAGGTCATGTAATAACGTTCTAAACTCTGCATTACAGGTGCAGCTAAGACCACCAACTGGTTATGATCTTCACTGTTTGGTGCAGGAGAAATTAAATTGCCTTCAGTATCTTCAGAAATCAATTTGGCCTGAATTAGAGCTTCTACATAGGCACAAATTTTTTCTTTAAGCTCTTGATCTTGCCATTTTAAGAACAATTCAGCTTTCAAGAATGGATATAAAGTACGAATGACATTGATGAGATCGCCACGACGAATCGAACCGTTGTGTTCTACCAGCGCCGCAATTAATGATGGCAAAACAAAGGCATGCAAAATGTTGTTGCGGAAGTAGGTGAGCAGTACCGCCTGATTATCTGCAATTGCAATAATATCACCCAATACGTGCTGTACGCGTTTAATCAGTTTGAGCTTTAAGCCGTAGGCAATAATTTCTTTGCCTGACAATGGAGTGACTTGGGTGCGCTCATCATAAGGCAGGGCAGTGAGCAGATTACGGTAAGTGTCTAACTGCTTCACACAAATTTCTTCATCCAAGGTATGTTTTGGTGTTGCCAGTAAAATCAGCGATAACAAAGATACTGGGTTAATTACCGCAGCACGGTTAATGTTTTCCAAAATCGCATGTGCCGAAGTATTCACTGCATCTGACACTTGTGGTGGAATAGGATCATCATTTTTTTCAATGCTGATGTGTTCGGCATCGTGTTGTTTTAGAACATCATCTAAAAACACAGGTTCGCCAAAATTGACATGCACCTTGCCAAAAATCCGTTCAATCTTGCGCATGGTTTTTAAAATGCCCATTAGCGATTCAGATTCTTTTGGCTTGCCTTGCATTTCACCGACATAGGTTGAACCTTCCATCAGGCGTTCATAACCAATATAAGTTGGCACAAAAGCAATCGGTTTAGCACGACCACGCAAATGACTGTGAATGGTCATGGCGAGCATGCCTGTTTTTGGTGGCAACAAGCGGCCTGTACGTGAACGTCCACCTTCAATAAAGTATTCAAGCGGCGTGTTACGCGACAAAATACTGAATAAATATTCTTTAAAGACGGTTGTGTATAAGCCGTTGCCACGGAAAGTACGACGGATAAAAAACGCACCGCCACCACGAAGCAATTGACCTACAAATGGCATATTCAGGTTATCGCCCGCAGCAATGTACGGCACCATCATGCCGCGTTTGTAAATCACATAAGACAGCAATAAATAGTCGATATGACTGCGGTGACATGGGGTATAGATAATTTCATAGTCTTTGGCCAGTTCGCGCACGGTACTAAAATTATGCACTTCCACGCCATCGTACAATTGTGTCCATAAGCGGGTCAGTGCCATATCGGCAAAGCGTACCGCTGCATGAGAGTAGTCCGACACGATTTCATTTAAATAACCAATCGCACGACGCTCGGCTTCAATCACGCTAATTTTACTGCGTAAACTTTCACGACGAATGGCATCTTGCACATCGGGAGATTTAATCAGACTGAGCATGACATTGCGGCGGTCAGACAAGTCTGGGCCAAGTACGACTTCACGTTGTCCATCTAAGTAATTATTTAGAGTGTTAACAATAAAGGTCGCAGGCGACAGGTTCGGATGCTCAGTTTTGGCATGTTCAATTAAAGCGCGTAATGATTGTGGCTCGTGAAATTCCAAATAAGACTGACGACCATGCACCCCAATATTCATTAACTGCTTGACTGTGCCAGGCGTTGCCCACGTATCGGTAAACAGTAGTTTAAACCACGAATCCTCTTTGTCTGGAGAACGTCCCCACAACACGGTCACAGGTACCAATTCAATATCAAGTTCTGGGTGTTGTTCTAATTGTTCAATTAAACGTAACAAGCGTGGCGGAAAAGCATAAGGTGGTGGATTGAGTAGGTTGTTCTCATCGTGATGCTGTAAAAACAGAATCGAGGCTTTTTCTTTATGTGAACCCATCACCAATGGATCAAGCGCAGGCGTGAGTTTTAAGCGACGTGTTTCGCCATCGACCACCAAGGCATTGCTGCGTGAGTGATTTTGCAATACGTAGCAAGTTATCTTGGTGCGAGTGGCATTTGAGTCTACACTTTGCGCATCCTTGACAGGGACTTCACCCAAAACATGCGGTGTCACCACAAGGTCAAGCAGCTTACCAGAAAGCTGACGATACATTTGACCAAAACCACGCTTGGACATATTCACTCCTACTTCATCACCTAAGTCCCTAGCCAGTAGGGAATTTATTTTGCGTCATTGTATCTAATAATCGCGCTGCATTTTTAGATAATTTGCATGAATATTGTTAGATTTTATCGTTAAAAATCGTATTTTTAGCAAAATTGATCGGCTAAGTTGTGACACAGCGGTCAGTCTTTGATGGGTAAAAGATGCAGAATCTATGGCAAAATAGCAGGCTTAAAATAGTCAGTTTATTTTGACGATTTATTTTTTCATCGACTTCGATCCCGCATCCCCAATTTCCGCCATACATAGGTTAGTTATGAACGCACTCACACAAGAGCTGGTTGAACTTCTTTGTTTAGAAAAGTTAGAAGAAAATATCTACCGAGGTATCAGTCGTAACTTGGTGGGTAAACGTGTTTTTGGCGGACAGGTTTTGGGACAGGCTTTACGTGCTGCATCTTATACCACTGATCGTCCTGCGCACTCATTGCATGCCTATTTCTTGTTTGGTGGCGATGTCAACGCACCTATTATTTATGAAGTTGACCGTTTGCGTGATGGTAAAAGTTTTTCTAGCCGTCAAGTACGTGCCATTCAGCATGGGCGTACCATTTTTACTGCGATGGTGTCCTTTGCGCCGTTGGAAGACGGTCTGAATTATCAAATTTCAGAGCCAAACTATCCTGCAGCAGAAGCTTTAAAAAACGAAGCGGAACTCAAACAGCATATTGTCGAGTTTGTACCTGAAAATGTGCGTGCCAGTTTTATGCGTGATCGCTTGGTGGAGATTCGCCCGATTAATCCGAGCAATCCATTTTTACCGCAGCCTGAAGCACCTGCTTATGCACACTACATTCGTACCCATGACAGCATTTCACCAGAGGTGGATGAAGTGTCTTTGCATCAGGCAATTGCGGCATTTTATTCAGACTTCACGTTAATGACCACAGCACTGCGTCCGCATGGTTTGAGCTATTTATCACCAAGTTTGCAGTGTGCCAGTATTGACCATGCCATGTATTTCCATAAACCGTTCCGTGTGGATGACTGGATGCTGTACGACATGGAAGCCACCATTAGCACTAGTTCGCGTGGTTTGAACTTTGGGCGCATGTGGCAAAATGGTGAATTGGTGTGTAGCACCAGTCAGGAAGGCTTGATTCGTTTACGTGAAATCGAAACGCAATAAAATATAGCCTTTAAAATCTACATTCATCAGCCGACATTCATGTCGGCTTTTTTACATCCTGAAGCACGATCTGAACCTAATCAAAGTGCGCTAGAAAAATAATACTCGATTCAATTTCAGCCACATGGCATAGTCCACACATCACATTAAAAAACTCAATTGCGTATGAGCCTCAATACACAAATTCTAATTGCCGCAATTTTGGGTGTGGTGTTTGGTTTTATTCTGAATCTATTTCCAGACAGCACATTTTTTAGCGCCAGTTTGTATGGCATTGGTTTAATGAGCAGTATTTTTATTGGTTTACTGAAAATGCTGCTGATCCCACTAATTTTTAGCTCAATTGTGGTCGGTGTGTCGAACTTACAGGCTGTAGGGCAATTGAGTCGAGTCTGGAAAATTACGTTGGCGTGTTGTGTCACCACCACGACTTTGGCTTTAATTTTAGGTTTGGCGTGTGCGCATTTATTTGCAGTGGGTAAAGGCGTAGATATTGTGATGTTTCAAGATGCTATGGCGCAGCATCAAAGCCCAGACACGCTTACGCCGTCTTCGTTTTTTACCAATTTCATTCAAAACACCTTAATCAATCCGTTTAAAGCTTTTGCCGAGGGTAATGTTTTGGCAGTGGTGATATTTGCCTTATTGGTGGGTGTGGCGCTGGTCAAAGGCGGGGAGCACTTTAAAACGGTACGTAAACTCAGTCAGCAATTTTTTGAAATTATGATGTTGATGATTGGCTGGGTAATGAAACTGGCACCTTTGGGGATTTTTGCTTTATTGGCTAAGTTGGTTGCAACCGAAGATATTTCAGTCCTGAGTCGTTTGGCAGAGTTTGCTGCAGTGGTCACGGGCACCACGATTTTTCATGGTGTGGTGGTCTTGCCTTTGCTGTTGTGGATATTTGGCAAAATGGATCCGATCACCTTTTTTAAAGGCACACGTGCTGCCTTAATTACGGCTTTTGCCACCAGTTCCAGTTCTGCCACTATGCCACTTTCGATGAAATGTGCGCAGGAAAATTTAGGTGTGCGTCCGCAAACTGCAGGCTTTGTGATCCCGTTAGGTACACAACTGAATATGGATGGAACAGCATTGTATGAAGCTGCAGCGGCTTTGTTTGTTGCCAATTTAATGGGGCTGGATTTAAGTTTAGGACAGCAATTAATTGTCTGTGCCACAGCCATGATCGCTTCTTTGGGCGCGCCTGGTATTCCAAGCGCAGGTATGGTGACGATGATTATGGTATTACAATCGGTGGGTTTGCCTGCAGAAGCGATTGCGATTTTATTGCCGATCGACCGTTTGTTGGATACTGTGCGTACTGTGGTCAATGTGCAGGGCGATATGATGGTTAGTGTGGTGGTCGATCGGCATACTCGTGATGACCCTGCACTGCATTCCTGATAATGGGTTTAAAATCGAATCAAGTTTTCAGCATCATCCTGTTTTATTGTGCTATGTAAAGACATGAGCCAAAGCAGATTAATCCCAACATGGGCTGTAGGCCACTTCCCAAATATGACCATCTAAGTCCTGAAAATAACCTGCATAACCGCCGTAAAAGGTGCTCTGTGCAGGTTTTAAAATTTTCGCACCTACATTTTTTGCTTGTTTCAATACCTGATCGACCTCGAGTGGGCTATGTACATTATGTCCTAAAGTGATTTGTGCAGCACTGCTGGCTGTACCTGTTAAGCCTGTATCTTGTTGTAAACTTTGTTTAGACCATAAAGCCAGTTTTAAGCCTGCTTGCAGTTCAAAAAAGACCACCGCACCTTGTTCAAATTCCTGTCCAATAATGCCTTCAGTTACAAGTCCTAAGCCGTCGCGGTAAAAATCGAGTGCACGTTGTAAATCTTCTACCGCTAAGGTAATCACTGAAATGTGTGCCTGCATGTTTGATCTCCTTATCTTATGTAATTGTTTAAACGTTTAATTGTTATGATCTTGACAGTAGGGCATTTCTGGCTGCGTTGTAAAGTGCAACTTTGGTGGAGAGGGAGATTGTGATTACGGCGTAAAACTGAAAGTGGACATACAAATAAAAAGTCCTATTCGAGATTGAGCGAATAGGACTTTATATTATAGACCAATAGTCAGTAATTTAACGGACTATTTGGTTTCGGTATCAGATGCGGTTAAATCGTCAGTTTCTAAAAATTCAGGCTGATCAACATCAACATCAACATCATCGCCGGTCGCTTCTGGAATGCTGTCTAAATCAAATTGATGTGCTTGTTCTAAGGTGAAGTTCAAACGTCCGCCCATCACACTCGCAAGCTCTTCCAAACCTTGTTTGTTGAGTGATGAAAACAATTGAATCGAGAAATCTAGTTTCATCTTTTTCAACTGCTGTTTGACTTCAAGCAATACTTTATTGGCAGGGCCACGGTTGAGTTTGTCCGATTTTGTTAACAGTACATGCACGAACAATTTACGTGAATATGCCCATTCCAGCATCATCACATCAAAGTGTTGTAAGGGATGGCGAATATCCATTAGTAACACCAAGCCTTGTAAGCTTTTACGATGAATCAAATAATTTTCGAGTTCTTTTTGCCACACAATTTTCATGGCTTCAGGTACGGCTGCATAACCATAACCGGGTAAATCGACCAAACGCTGTTCAGGGTTGCCCAAACTAAAGAAGTTGATCATTTGAGTACGACCCGGTTTTTTAGAAGCACGTGCCAATTGTTTTTGATTGGTTAAAGCATTAATTGCACTGGACTTACCTGCGTTGGAGCGTCCTGCAAAAGCCACTTCGTAGCCAGTATCTTCTACACATAAATTCAGTTTAGGCGCACTCATTAAAAACTCGGCTTTACGCAGCCAGTTTAAGGCGCGAACAGAGTATTCAGTAATGGCAGGGTCTACTTTTTTCTCGTAGCTAATTTTCTGCCGTGGCTGTGCTGCTGCCTTACTGTTTTTCGATTTTCCTCTGCTATGGTGCATAACTTAACTTCAATTCATGGTCTACAAACAGGCATTATAAAGCAAGTCATACAGGCAAGCGACCTTTGCGCTCTGAATGCCCGAAAAAAGCAACATCTAGGATGATATTGCTTTGACCGTTTAAGTTGCTTTAAAGATGAATCAGTGGGATTGGAGATTGTGTACTGAACTGTAAATTGGGTACAGGCTGTAATACTTCACCCAAGCTGTATTGATCTAAGCTTTGATAAAACTGTTCCATTGCCTGATTGAGAATGCCTTTTAGTCCACATTGCGCACGCAGCACGCAGGGCGGGGTATTACATTCTACAATTTGATTTTCACCTTGCAGGATCCTCACCACATGGCCTAAACGCAAAGGCAGTGCTTCAGGATGCAAACGAATCCCGCCACCTTTGCCACGAGTGGTAATGAGCCATCCTTGCTTACCCATAAAGTGAACGATTTTAACCAGATGGTTCTGGGAAACATGCAAATCCTGTGCAATTTCCGCAATGGTATAGGGTACATCTCGTGGACGCGAGATATACATTAAAATACGCAGCGCATAGTCGGTGAATTTATTTAATTGCATGATCGCACAGATGTTTTTTTAAAATACAAATAAATTAAGGCTAGTCTAGCATAACTAGACTAGCCTTACCTATTAGCTTTTAACGCTTTAGATTAGTGGCGAACACCACCTGTACCAAACGCTTCGCTATGGATTTGCTCATCTTTGATGCCACGCGCAAGTAAAGCTTTGCGCTGTTCTGCCATGAATGGCATTGGACCACATAAGTAGTAATCTGCATCGGCTGGTAACAGCGCTGCATCTACAGTGCTGAGGTCTAAACGACCTGCAACATCGTAATCTTGACCCAGTACATCACCTTCGTTCGGGAACTCATACGCAGTCAACGTATGAATACGTGGACATTTTGCAGTTAAGTCTTGGAGATGCTGTTTCATGGCATGTACTTGTTTGCTACGACATGCGTGAATAAATGTCACAGGTTGTGGCACATCTAAAGTCACCAATTGATTCAACATTGCAATCATTGGTGTTAAGCCAACGCCGCCACTAATGAAGACATTGCGTTTGTTGCTGTCGATGAGGAAGAAGTTACCTGTTGGTGCAGATACTTCAACTTCAGAACCTTCTGGTAATTGGTGCAATACGTTCGATACCCAACCTGCAACTTTATCTGCACCATTGCCTGGCTCACGTTTTACAGAAATACGTAAGTAATCTTGTTGTGGGCTAGTCGATAGCGTGTATTGACGTGGTTGCTTCAAGCCAAGTTCAGGTACAAATACGCGTACTGAAATATATTGACCTGCTTCGTATTTTGGTAAATCGCCACCATCTACTGGCTCGAAGTAGATTGAAGTGATTTCGTCACTTTCTACAACTTTCTTGGCAATTTTGAAATTACGCCAGCCTAACCAGCTGCCTTTAGTTTGTTCGTGTTGTTCGTAGATTGCACGTTCAGCATTAATAAACACTTCTGCTAACTGACCATAAGCAGCTGCCCATGCATCAATTAGAGGATCTTCCATTGAAATATTTAATACTTCGCTAATAGAGTGAAGTAGGTTTTCGCCCACAATATTATAGTCAGGTGCTTGAATGTTTAAGCTCACGTGTTTGTGGGCAATCAATTCAATCACAGGCGCAAGCACAGAAGGATCTTCAATGTTTTCAGCATAAGCCAATACAGCACCTGCAAGCGCTTGAGCCTGCGCACCACTACGTTGGTGACCCATGTTAAAGGTTTCTTTTAGATCAGGATTATTCCCCAACATGCGGTTATAGAAATAACCAGTCAGTGCGACACCATTTTCACGGAGTACAGGAACAGTTGCTTTTACAAGGTCAATTTGCTGTGGAGTCATGTTCGATCTCTCATGGCTGTTATTTATAAGATGTATTCAAAATACATCTTATAAATAAGGATTGCAAACATTTTTTTGTGAAACCTTAAAAAAAATATGGATTATAAAAATATCCCATTATTTTTAAAGTTTTTATGGGGTTTGTAGATGTGACAGCGAGAGGTTTGTAAGTGTTCATTTAGGTTTTGGATGGTGCATCCATGAATGAAATCTATACAAACCTCATCGTTTATAACATGCTATTTCTTACCAAATAATGACCCTAACAAACCTCGTACAATTTTCTGCCCAGTAGAACCGCCTAAGCTGCGTGCTGCGCTTTTGGCAAAGGTACCCACAATATCTTGAGTCAGTTTTTCACGCTGTTTGGCAGCGCGTTCTGCTTCTTTTTGCTGTTCGCGGGCTAGACGTTCTTGCTCGCGCGCTTGTTGTTTGGCGAGTGCTTCGGCTTCTTTTGCCTCTTGCTTGGCGCGAGCTTCAGCTTCTTTGGCTTCAATTTTAGCTTGTTCTGCTGCTGCGGCTAGTTGCTGACGTTGTTCAACTTTTTGTTGCAGCATTTCATAAGCACTTTCACGATCTAATTGCTGCTCATACACACCTGCAATAACACTCTGGCTGATACAGGCTTGACGTTCTTCTGTGCTAATTGGGCTAAACGATGAGTAGGGCGGCATTACCCAAGCGCGTTCTACAATTTGCGGTGTGCCTTGTTCATCTAAGCAACTAATTAAGGCTTCACCTACCGCAAGTTCGGTAATGGCTTGTTCAACTTTAAAGTCTGGGTTGGCACGGAATGTATCTGCGGCAGTTTTTACTGCTTTTTGGTCTTTGGGTGTAAAAGCACGTAAGGCATGCTGAACACGGTTACCCAATTGTCCCAATACGCTTTCAGGCAAGTCCAGCGGGTTTTGGGTCACAAAATAAATCCCCACGCCTTTAGAGCGAATTAAGCGTACCACTTGTTCAATTTTTTCTTGTAGCGCGCTGCTGGCATTGTCAAATAACAAGTGTGCTTCATCAAAAAAGAACACCAGTTTTGGCTTGTCCATATCGCCCACTTCAGGCAATTGTTCAAACAGTTCCGATAACATCCATAATAAAAAGGTAGCGTACAGCTTTGGCGTGTTCATGAGTTTGTCTGCAGCCAAGACATTAATATTGCCGCGTCCCTGACTGTCAGTTTGAATAAAATCCAAAATATCCAAACTCGGCTCACCAAAGAATTTGTCACCGCCCTGATCGGCTAAAGCCAATAAATTACGCTGAATCGCACCCAAACTGGCTGGGGAAAGATTGCCATACTCAGCTTTAAATTCACTGGCGTGTTCGCTGACATAGGTCAGCATGGCTTTTAAATCTTTAAAATCAATCAGTAATAAACCCTGATCATCGGCAATACGGAATACCGCAGACAACACGCCCTCTTGGGTGTCATTCAGGTTCAGCATTTGCGCCAATAATAACGGGCCAATTTCAGAAATGGTGGTACGAATCGGATGACCTTGTTCGGCAAATAAATCCCAAAACACCACAGGAGATGCTGCAAACGGAATGCTTTCGATACCTAAGCTCTGAATACGTGCATCAAACTTTGGGCTGCTGCTGCCTGCTTTGGCTAGACTGGAAACATCGCCTTTGGCATCGGCTAAAAATACGGGTACACCAATTCGTGAAAAGCTTTCTGCCAAGACTTTTAAGGTGACGGTTTTACCTGTACCTGTTGCACCTGCAATTAAACCGTGGCGGTTGGCAAACTGTGAATGTAAAACCACGTCTTGTTGAACGTCGGCAGTTTTTTTACCAATAACGATTGCTGTACTCATATTTTTATCCTGATTTATATAGCTATTGTTAAAATGATGATCTGTGCTGCATTAGTCGCTGAAGCGTTGTAAGGCATTTTGAATATCGTGAATTAAATCTGTAGGATGTTCTAGTCCAATACAAAAACGCACCAATAATCCTTCAGCCAAGTGAGAATGATCTAAGGTACGCATGGTCTTGAGATCGTAAAGCATCACTAAACTTACAGGGCCGCCCCAGCTAAAGCCGAGTTTAAATAAAGATAAAGCATCGCAGAATTGACGTACAGCGGCTAAATCATATTCAGGCTTAAAAATCACACTGACCAAACCTGCGCTGTGTCCATCGCGGCAAATTTCTTTCCAATACGCATGCCCCGCAGATGTGGCATCAGCAGGATGCAACACCTGAGCAAATTGTGGTTGTAGTTTCAGCCAGTTCAGTAACTGCAAACAGCTTTGCGCTTGGTGTTCATAGCGCAATTGCATTGAGGCTAAGCTACGTTGTACTTGCGCAACATCATCGCCCGATACACAAATGCCTTGGATGGCATGCATACGAAATAATTGATGATGTAAATGTTGATCACGGGTCACCACAGAACCCATTAATATATCGCCACCACCACTTGGGTACTTGGTTAGGGCATGGACACTTATATCGACACTTAAATGATCGTCACCAAAGTCGAAAGCATTAAATGCTAAGCCCGCACCCCAGGTATTATCTAAAGCGGTGAGGATATTCTGTGCCTTGGCTTTTTTGACTAAAGCGGTGAGGTCAGGAAACTCCAGTGTGACGGAGCCTGCTGCTTCCAGCCAAATGAGTTTGGCTTTTTCAGAGGGTTGAAAGCTTGTGGCATCAATCGGGTTATACACCTGAACTGTAATGCCGTAACGCTGCTCTAAATTACGCAAATGCTCCATGTTAGGGCCGTAAATATTGTCGGCCACCCAAACTTCATCGCCATAACTTAAAAAACAGGAATTAACTAAGTTGATTGCAGACAGGCCGCTAGGCGCCAGTAAGCAATATTGCCCGCCTTCTATTTGTGCAATCTGATCACCAAGTGTAAAGGTGGTGGGTGTGCCATGTGTACCATAACTATAGTCATAAGCATCGGTCCAATGGCGGTTGAATAAGGCATTGGTATTTTCAAAAATAATGGTCGATGCACGAAATAGGGGAGGTTGTACACTCGAAATATATTGTGGGGCACGTCTTGGTGCATGAATTAAAGCAGTTTGAGCATTTTTTTTCACAGGTTCACTCAGGTAAATCAGTCTGTATTGGCTTTAGCTTAAGAGAAACACAGACTTTAGGCTATAAAAAAGCGGAACTGTTTAAAAATACAACATGACTATTGAAGTTGGCGCTATTTTTGCAGAAGCTCAGGGGTAGACATGAGAAAGGATGAGTAAAATGCAAGCGCCATTAAGAGTGCATTATTTTCAGCACATTGCTGGAGAAGGGTTCGGAAGTTGCTATTCCTATTTAAAGCAGATGCAGGCACAAATCAGTGCAACAGAATTTTTTGCCTTGCCGCCTGAACAAAATATCGAAATTGAAGCCCTGCCACGGGTAGAAGATGTCGATTTGTTGATTGTGATGGGGGGCGCCATGAGTGTAAACGATGAGGCAAATTTCCCATGGTTAAAAATAGAAAAACGCTGGATTCGTCGCTATTTGTCTTTGGGTAAGCCTGCAATTGGTTTGTGTCTGGGTGGGCAATTAATTGCTAATGCACTTGGCGCAGCAGTCAGTCGTAATCCTGAACAAGAACGTGGTTGGCATGATGTGTATAAGGTCAGCGATGTACCAGCTTCCTGTTTTGAGTTGCCTGACCAAATTAAGGTGATGCAATGGCATGGTGAAACCTTTGAATTACCTAAAGGTGCTATACGCTTAGCTACCAACCCCGTTTGTACCAATCAGCTCTATCAAATAGGCAACCATGTCCTCGGTTTTCAGTTCCATCCTGAAATCACCCCACAGGTACTACAATTGTTTTTAGATAATGATGCTGAGAAAAATATCTTTGCAGGAACTTATGTACAGGCGGCGGCTGAATTGAAACGTAGTACAAGTCGTCAGTTTCAGCCGGGTAATCAATTGCTAAACCAAGCAATTGATTATTTACTCGCACAAACAAGCACTTGAAAGCAAATGGTTGTAATTGATCCATTATATAATTAGTAGAACATGAAAAATAAAGCAATAAAGGCTAAAAGGGATTTGCTTATGCATTAAACAATCGTTATAATGGGCGACCCTTTATACAAGGGGGTTAACTGCGAAGAAAGTAGTTAACATCGTGACAGTCGTGGCATCGATCATGACCTTAGTGATAATTCACTGCCTTTGACACTTGCCTTAAATTAGTGGGGTGAGATGCGTCAAGGGTGATTCTTTATATATTTGGCTTGGAGTTAACTGGTATGTCTAACCAGAGAATTCGTATCCGTTTGAAGTCTTTTGATCACCGTCTGATTGATCAATCTGCTCAAGAAATCGTAGAAACCGCTAAGCGTACTGGCGCACAAGTGTGTGGTCCAATCCCGATGCCAACTCGCATCGAACGCTTCAACGTTTTAACATCACCACACGTAAACAAAGATGCGCGTGACCAGTACGAAATTCGTACTTATAAGCGTTTGATCGACATCGTTCAACCTACAGATAAAACTGTTGATGCGTTGATGAAATTAGATCTAGCAGCTGGTGTTGATGTTCAGATTGCATTGGGTTAAGGCTTTCGGTTAATTAACACTCTAAGTTAATTAGGCCGCTTTTTTAGAGGTTTATGCACATGGCTATTGGTTTAGTCGGTCGCAAGTGCGGTATGACCCGTATCTTTACAGATGCTGGTGTTTCTGTACCTGTTACAGTGATTGAGGTTGATCCTAACCGCATCACTCAAATCAAAACGCTTGAAACAGATGGTTATCAAGCAATTCAGGTTACTACTGGTGAACGTCGCGAATCTCGCGTAACTAACGCTCAGAAAGGTCACTTCGCTAAAGCGGGTGTTGCTGCTGGTCGTTTAGTTCAAGAATTCCGTGTTTCAGAAGCTGAGCTTGAAGGTCGTGAAGTTGGCGCTACTATCGGTGTAGATCTGTTTACAGTGGGTCAAATTGTTGACGTTACTGGTCAGTCTAAAGGTAAGGGCTTCCAGGGTGGTGTTAAGCGTTGGAACTTCCGTACTCAAGATGCTACTCACGGTAACTCTGTTTCTCACCGTGTTCTAGGTTCTACAGGTCAAAACCAGACTCCTGGTCGCGTGTTCAAAGGCAAAAAAATGGCTGGCCATTTAGGTGCTGAACGCGTAACTACACAGGGTCTTGAAATCGTTGCTATTGACGCAGAACGTTCAGTTCTAGTTGTTAAAGGCGCGGTTCCTGGTGCTACTGGTGGCGACGTAACTGTTCGTCCTACGATCAAGGCCTGAGGGGAAATAACGTGAATTTAAAAACTGTTTCCGGCTCTGCTGTTGAGTTATCTGAAGTTGCTTTCGGACGTGACTTTAACGAAGCACTTGTACACCAAGTTGTTACAGCTTATTTAGCTGGTGGTCGTCAAGGTTCTAAAGCACAGAAATCACGTGCAGACGTTGCTGGCGGTGGTAAAAAACCATTCCGTCAAAAAGGTACTGGCCGCGCTCGTGCTGGTTCTATTCGTAGCCCAATCTGGGTTGGTGGTGGTAAAACTTTTGCTGCTCGTCCACAAGATTGGTCTCAAAAAGTTAACCGCAAAATGTACCGCGGTGCAATGCAATGTATCTTAGCTGAACTTGTTCGCCAAGATCGTCTTGTATTGGTTGAAGAGTTTGCTGTTGAAGCTCCTAAAACTAAAGAGTTGCTTGCAAAACTTAACGACTTGAATGCAACTCGCGCATTGATCGTAACTGAAGCTGTAGATGAGAATCTATATCTTGCAGCGCGTAACCTTCCACATGTAGATGTGGTTGATGCTACTGCAATCGATCCTGTTAGCTTGATCGCGTTCGACAAAGTTGTAATGTCTGTTGCTGCTGCTAAGAAAATTGAGGTAGAACTCGGATGAACAACGAACGTTTATATCAAGTCCTACAAGGACCTGTATTTTCAGAAAAAGCACAAGTTTTAGGCGAAACTGCTGGTGTTCAAGTATTTAAAGTTGCATTAAATGCAAACAAGCTTGAAATCAAAAAAGCTGTTGAGCAATTATTTGGTGTGGAAGTTGTTAAAGTTAACACGACTATCACTAAAGGTAAGACTAAGCGCTTTGGTCGTACATTAGGACGCCGTTCTGATGTTAAAAAAGCATACGTCACCCTGAAAGCTGGCCAAGATGTTGAAATGGCTGACTTGGGCGATACCGCTGAAAGCGCAGCGGAATAAGGACGAAATTTATGCCGATTCAAAAATGTAAGCCAACGTCTCCAGGACGTCGCTTTGTAGAGAAAGTCGTTCACGACCATCTTCACAAAGGTGCGCCTTATGCGCCGTTGGTAGAAGCTAAAAAACGTACTGGTGGTCGTAACAACAACGGTCACATTACTACACGTCACGTTGGTGGTGGTCATAAGCAACACTACCGTATCGTAGACTTCAAACGTAACAAAGATGGCATTCCTGCTGTAGTTGAGCGTATTGAATACGATCCAAACCGTACTGCACACATCGCATTGTTGAAGTATGCTGACGGTGAACGTCGTTATATCATTGCGCCTAAAGGTTTACGTGCTGGTGATCAAGTTCAATCTGGTAACGATGCTCCAATTCGTCCAGGTAACTGCTTACCACTTCGTAACATGCCTATCGGTGCTACTCTTCACAACATCGAACTTAAAATCGGTAAAGGCGCGCAATTAGCTCGTTCTGCTGGTACTTCAGTTCAATTGTTGGGTCGTGACGGTTCATACGCAATCGTTCGTCTACGTTCAGGCGAAATGCGTAAAGTGCACGTTGAATGCCGCGCTGTGTTAGGTGAAGTATCTAACTCAGAAAGCAACCTACGTTCACTTGGTAAAGCAGGTGCTTCGCGCTGGCGTGGTGTTCGTCCTACCGTTCGTGGTATGGCGATGAACCCGGTTGATCACCCACACGGTGGTGGTGAAGGGCGTACTAAAGGTATTCAACCTGTAAGCCCATGGGGTCAAAAAGCTAAAGGGTACAAGACACGTACCAACAAGCGTACGACTAAGATGATTATTCGCGACCGTCGCGTTAAGTAACAAGTAAAGGAATCTGACAATGCCTCGTTCTCTGAAAAAAGGCCCATTCGTCGATGCGCACTTGTTCGCTAAGGTTGAAGCGGCAATCGCGGCTAATAACCGTAAGCCGATCAAAACTTGGTCGCGTCGTTCGATGATCCTCCCGGATTTTGTTGGTTTAACAATTTCTGTTCATAATGGTCGTAACCATGTTCCAGTGATTATTTCTGAACACATGGTTGGTCATAAACTCGGTGAATTCGCGCCAACTCGTACCTATCGTGGTCACGGTGTTGACAAGAAGTCTAAACGTTAATAGGTGCTATGATGGAAGTAACTGCTAAATTACGCGGTGCCGCTATCTCGGCACAAAAAGCACGTTTGGTTGCAGATCTTATCCGCGGCAAATCTGTTGCGCATGCACTTAACATTTTAAACTTCAGCAACAAAAAAGCTGCTGTTTTAGTTAAGAAAGCATTGGAATCTGCAATTGCAAATGCTGAACACAATAACAGTTTAGATGTAGACGACCTTAAAGTATCTACGATTTACGTTGACGAAGGCATGAGCCTTAAACGTATTATGCCACGTGCTAAAGGCCGTGCAGATCGTATTACTAAGCGTACTTGTCACATCACCGTTAAGGTAGGGGTTTGATATGGGTCAGAAGGTTCATCCAATCGGTATCCGCCTAGGTGTTGTGAAACGTCATAACGCTAACTGGTATGCGAATCCGAAACAATACGCTGAATACTTGCTTAAAGACCTTCAAGTTCGTGAGTTTTTAACTAAAAAACTTAAGAACGCAATGGTAAGCAATATTCTTATCGAACGTCCAACGGGTGCTGCTAAAGTAACAATTAGCACTGCGCGTCCTGGTATCGTAATCGGTAAAAAAGGCGAAGACATTGAGAAATTACAACGCGAATTAACATCTATTATGGGTGTTCCTGCGCAAGTAAGCATCAACGAAATTGACCGTCCAGACTTAGATGCACGTTTAGTTGCTGAAGCAATCGCTTCTCAATTAGAAAAGCGTGTAATGTTCCGTCGTGCTATGAAGCGTGCGGTACAGAACTCTATGCGTGCTGGTGCTAAAGGTATCAAAGTTGAAGTTTCTGGTCGTTTAGGTGGTGCAGAGATTGCACGTACTGAATGGTATCGTGAAGGTCGTGTACCTTTGCATACACTTCGTGCGGACATCGACTATGCAACTATGCGTGCTGAAACTACTTACGGTACGATTGGCGTTAAAGTTTGGGTATTCCGTGGTGAAATCTTGGGTGGCATGAAACAAGTCATGAACCCAGCACCTGCTGAAGAACGTCCAGCTAAACGCGGTCGCGGTCGTGGTGAAGGTCAAGAGCGTCGTGGTCGTCGCAATGATCGTTCTGCTGAAAAAGGAGAATAATCCATGTTGCAACCTAAACGTACTAAATTCCGTAAGGTGCAAAAAGGCCGTAACACTGGCTTAGCGCACCGTGGTAGCTCAGTATCTTTCGGTACTATCGCTCTTAAATCAGTTGAACGTGGTCAAATGACTGCGCGTCAAATTGAAGCGGCACGTCGTACAATCAGCCGTCGTATTAAGCGTGGTGGTAAGATCTTTATCCGTGTATTCCCAGACAAACCAATTACTTCTAAGCCTCTTGAAGTGCGTATGGGTAAAGGTAAAGGTTCTGTGGAATATTGGGTTTGTCAAATCAAACCAGGTAAAGTCTTGTACGAAATTGATGGTGTGAACGAAGAATTGGCACGTGAAGCATTTACGCTTGCTGCTGCTAAACTTCCGTTTAAAACCACTATCGTGACTCGGACGGTAATGTAATGAAAACTAAAGATCTACGTGAAAAGTCGGTAGAAGAGTTGACAGCTTTGCTTGATGAGCAACAGCTTAACCAATTCCGTCTTCGTATGGCGAAAGCAACTGGTCAATTGGGTAAATCGCATGAAGTTGCGCTTACTCGTAAAACTATTGCACGCATCAAGACCCTCCTTACCGAAAAACAGGGGAACGGGCAATGAGTCAAAATACAGTCCGCACGTTAACTGGCAAAGTTGTAAGCGACAAAATGGAAAAATCTATTGTTGTTCTTATTGAACGCCAAGTTCAACACCCGTTGTATGGCAAATTGATTCGCCGTTCAACCAAATTACACGCTCATGATGAGAACAATACCGCCAAGATTGGTGATGTTGTAACCATCAAAGAAAGCCGCCCAATGTCTAAAACTAAGTCATGGACTTTAGTTGAAGTTGTTGAAGCTGCTGCTGAGTAATTAACGTTCTTGTTGCATCATCGGTCAATTTCGAGTACTCTTTGAGCCTTTCGAAATTGTGACCGGTGATGCTCGGTTTTGGAGTAGGGCAATGATTCAAACCGAAACGATGCTTGACGTAGCTGACAACAGTGGTGCTCGCCGCGTACAATGTATTAAAGTACTAGGTGGTTCACATCGTCGTTATGCTTCTGTTGGCGACATTATTAAAGTTACTGTAAAAGAAGCTATTCCACGCGCACGTGTTAAAAAAGGTGACGTGATGAATGCTGTTGTTGTACGTACAAAGTTCGGTATTCGTCGTCCAGACGGTTCTGTGATCCGTTTTGATGATAACGCTGCTGTTATTTTGAATAACAACAAAGCACCGATTGCAACTCGTATTTTCGGACCAGTGACTCGTGAACTTCGTACTGAACAGTTCATGAAAATCATTTCATTGGCTCCTGAAGTTCTATAAGAGGCAATCATGGCTAAGATTAAAAAAGGCGATCAAGTAATTGTGATCGCAGGTAAAGAAAAAGGCAAACAGGGTACTGTTCTGTCAGTTTCTAATGACCGTGTTAAGGTCGAAGGTCTTAACTTGGTTAAGAAGCACCAGAAGCCAAACCGTGCTACGGGCGCTGAAGGCGGTATCGTAACGCAGGAAGCTTCGCTTCATATCTCAAACGTGGCAATTTTTAATGCTACAACCCAAAAGGCTGACCGTGTTGGTTACCAAACGATTGATGGCGTGAAAACTCGCGTTTATAAATCGAATGGTGAATCAGTGGCGGTGGCGAAGTAATAGGTTGAAATAGGCAATGGCCAGACTTAAAACACGTTACAACGACGAACTTAAGGCTCAATTACAAGAACAATTGGGCGTTAAGAATGTGATGGAGATCCCTCGCATCACTAAAATTACCATCAACATGGGTGTTGGTGCTGCAGCTGCTGACAAGAAATTGTTAGATGGCGCTCTTTCTGATATGCAAGCTATTGCTGGTCAAAAACCAGTTTTAACATTAGCTCGTAAATCAATCGCTGGTTTTAAAATCCGTGATGGTTGGCCGATTGGTTGTAAAGTTACTTTACGCGGCGAACGTATGTACGAATTCTTAGACCGTTTGATCTCTATCGCGATCCCTCGTATCCGTGACTTCCGTGGTTTCTCTTCGAAATCATTTGATGGTCGTGGTAACTACTCTATGGGTCTCAAGGAACAAATCATGTTCCCTGAAATCGATTTCGATAAGATTGATCAAATTCGTGGTATGGACATCACCATTACTACGACTGCTCGCACCGATGACGAAGGCCGTGCGCTTATGCGTGCATTCGGCTTCCCGTTCAAATAAGAGGTCGATATGGCTAAGAAAGGTATGATTAATCGCGAATTGAAACGCGAAGCTACTGTTGCTAAATACGCTGCAAAACGTGCTGAATTAAAAGCAACGATTGCAAACGTAAATGCAAGCGACGAAGAGCGTTTCGAAGCGATGATGAAATTACAAGCATTACCACGTAATGCGTCTCCAGTACGTCTTCGTAACCGTTGTGGTTTAACTGGTCGTCCTCATGGTTACTTCCGTAAGTTCGGTTTAAGCCGTAACAAATTACGTGACACAGTAATGCAAGGTGATGTACCGGGCGTTGTTAAGGCAAGCTGGTAAGGAGCACTATAAATGAGTATGCAAGATACCGTTGCCGACATGCTAACGCGTGTTCGTAACGCTCAAATGGCAAAGAAACAAACTGTTTCTATGCCTAATTCTAAGTTGAAGGTTGCTATTGCAAACGTACTTCAACAAGAAGGTTATATCGCAAATGTAGAAGTGGCTGACAACGAAGGCAAACCTACATTAACGATTACTTTAAAATACTATGAAGGCAAACCAGTTATCGAAACTGTGAAACGCGTAAGCCGTCCAGGTCTACGTCAGTATCGCGGTAAAGATGCACTTCCAAGCGTTAAGCAAGGTTTAGGTATTGCAATCGTTTCTACAAGCAAAGGCATCATGACTGATCGCGCTGCACGTGCTGCAGGTATCGGTGGTGAAGTTATTGCTTTTGTTTCTTAATAATAGGTGATTCCTCATGTCTCGTGTGGCTAAAGCCCCAGTAACTGTACCTAACGGTGTTACAGTTACTCAGAACGGCCGGCAGGTCGAAGTGAAAGGCAGCAAAGGTACATTGTCTTTCAACCTGCATGCGCTGGTCGAGCTAAAACAGGAAGACGGTATTTTAGCTATTGCTCCTAAAGCTGAGTCGAAAGACGCTTGGATGCAAGCTGGTACTGCTCGCGCTGTGCTTAACAACCTTGTAAAAGGTGTGAGCGAAGGCTTCGAACGTAAGTTGCAATTGATTGGTGTTGGTTATAAAGCTGCGGTAAAAGGTAACGTTGTTAACCTTAACCTTGGTTTTTCACACCCAATCGATTACACCCTTCCTGAAGGTGTGACTGCAGAAACTCCAACTGCAACTGAAATTATCCTTAAATCTGCTGATAAAGCAGCTTTAGGTCAAGTTGCTGCGGATATCCGTGGATACCGTCCACCAGAGCCATATAAAGGTAAAGGTGTTCGTTATTCGGATGAAGTTGTTCTTCGTAAAGAAGCTAAGAAGAAATAAGGCGCGAGGTTCTTATGAACGAAAAGAAACAATCCCGTTTGCGTCGTGCGAAAAGCACACGCTTGCACATCCGTGCATTGGGTGCGACTCGTTTGTGTGTAAACCGCACGCCGCGTCACATCTATGCCCAAGTTATTTCAGCAGATGGTGGCAAAGTTTTAGCGCAAGCTTCAACTTTAGATGCTACTTTACGTGCTGGTACAACTGGTAACGTTGAAGCAGCTCAAAAAGTAGGTGCTTTAATTGCAGAACGCGCGAAAGCAGCTGGTGTAACTAAAGTTGCGTTTGACCGTTCTGGTTTTAAATATCATGGTCGTATCAAAGCCTTGGCTGATGCTGCTCGTGAAAACGGCTTGGAGTTCTAATCATGGCTAAAGTTGAACAAAACGAAGGTCTTGTTGAAAAGCTGGTTGCCGTTGATCGCGTAGCCAAAGTTGTTAAAGGTGGTCGTATCTTCTCTTTCACAGCATTAACTGTTGTGGGTGATGGTAATGGTCGCGTAGGTTTTGGTCGTGGTAAAGCACGTGAAGTTCCAGCTGCTATTTCTAAAGCACTTGAAGCTGCACGTCGTAACATGATCACTATCGAATTGGCAGATGGTACTTTACAACACCCGATTCATGCGCGTCATGGTGCAAGCCGTGTTTACATGCAACCAGCATCTGAAGGTACTGGTGTAATTGCGGGTGGTTCTATGCGTGCAGTTTTAGAAGCTGCAGGTGTACGTAACGTATTGACTAAATGCCGTGGTTCTACTAACGCTGCAAACGTAGTGAACGCAACTTTCAACGGTTTGCGTGACATGACAACTCCTGAAAAGGTTGCTGCGAAACGTGGTCTTTCAGTAGAACAAATTCAAGGGTAATCAATCATGAAAACGATTAAAGTTACCCAGACTAAATCTGCATCGCACCGCTTGAAAAATCACAAGCTTAGCCTTAAAGGTTTAGGTCTGCGTCGTATTGGTCATACTGTAGAAGTGCAAGATACGCCTTCTAACCGTGGTATGATCAACCAAGTCTACTATATGGTTAGTGTAGAGGAATAAGCCATGACTCTGCGTTTAAATGAACTTGCACCTGCAGAAGGTGCTAAGCGTGAAGCCCGTCGTTTAGGCCGTGGTATCGGTTCTGGCGTTGGTAAGACTGGTGGTCGTGGTATCAAAGGTCAAAACTCACGTAAGAGCGGTGGTACACGTCCTGGATTCGAAGGTGGTCAAACTGCGTTATATCGTCGTTTACCTAAATTCGGTTTCACTAGCCAAATCGCTTTGAAAACTGCTGAAGTACGTTTATCTGAGCTTGCTAAAGTGGAAGGCGACATCGTTAGCCTTGAAACTTTAAAAGCAGCGAACGTTGTACGTAAAGATATGGCTCGTGCTCGTATCGTACTTTCTGGTGAAATTACTCGCGCATTCACTATTCAAGGTGTTGCTGTGACTAAAGGCGCTAAAGCTGCTGTTGAAGCGGCTGGCGGTAAAGTCGAGGAGTAATCCCCAGTGTCTATGTCTCCTAGTTCTTCAGGTCATGTTCACATGATGAAAGGCCAACCATTTCACGTGAAATACCGTGAAATTATACGCCGAATGATGTTTCTCATTGGTGCGTTGTTGGTATTTCGACTAGGAGCGCATATTCCAGTACCAGGCATTAATAATGCCGCACTTGAACAATTGTTTAATGCAAACCAAGGTACAATCCTTGGTTTGTTTAACATGTTTTCGGGTGGTGCATTAGAGCGGATGTCGATTCTTGCTTTAGGGATCATGCCATACATTTCTGCTTCGATTATCGTACAGTTAATGTCTACCGTGGTTCCTTCGCTTGAAGCTTTGAAAAAAGAAGGCGAGCAAGGCAAACGCAAAATTAATCAATATACGCGCCAAGGCACATTGTTTCTTGCACTTGTGCAAGCGATTGGGATGTGTGCAGGTCTGATTGGTCAAGGTATTACCTTAACGTCAGGTCTGGCTTTTTACGTTCCAGCTGTGACCTCTTTGGTTGCAGGCACAATGTTCTTAATGTGGTTGGGTGAACAAATTACCGAACGCGGAGTGGGCAATGGTATTTCCATGATCATTTTCGCAGGTATTGTTGCAGGCTTGCCTAATTTAATTATGCAATCCTTCACATCTATTGACAGTGGCCAGTCAAGCCTGATTGGTTTGGCAATTTTTGGTTTATTGTCTTTGGGTGTACTTGCAGCAATTGTGTTTATTGAGAAGGCGCAGCGTCGTATTCCAGTAAACTATGCTCAAAAACAACAAGGTCGTCGTGTATTTACTGCTCAGCAAACGCATTTGCCATTAAAAATTAATATGGCAGGTGTGATTCCAGCAATTTTTGCCAGTTCATTGCTTTTGTTCCCAGCGAGCTTAGGTCAATGGGTCGGCAGTGCGGATCCTAGTGCTGGATTAATCAAGCGTAGTCTACAAGACTTGGCATTGGTATTGTCGCCTGGACAACCGTTGTATTTGGTGCTCTTTGGTGCGTTAATTATCTTTTTCTGTTACTTCTACACTGCGCTAGTTTTCAGCCCTAAAGAAGTTTCGGAAAACTTGAAACGCAGCGGAGCTTATGTGCCTGGTATTCGCCCAGGTGAGCAAACTGCTCGTTACTTAGATCATATTCTCAGTCGTTTGACCTTTATTGGCGCGATTTACATCACTGTAGTCTGCTTAATGCCGATGATTCTACAAAGCTCATTTGGAATTCCATTTAGCTTAGGTGGTACATCATTATTAATCGTTGTAGTGGTTGTGATGGACTTTATGGCTCAGCTTCAAGCACATCTCACCTCGCACCAGTACGATAATCAAACGTTAATGAGAAAAACGACTGCTCATCCTAAGGGATAAGCGCACTTAGAGGTTTCATCATGAAAGTACAAGCTTCTGTAAAGAAAATTTGTGGTAGCTGCAAAGTTATCCGTCGTAATGGGGTTATTCGCGTAATTTGCAGCGCAGAACCTCGTCATAAGCAGCGTCAAGGTTAATTTGATTAAGACCTGTTGATTTCAGTAGGCTAATTAGGTTATTATCCGCCCCTCAAGATTTTTGTGGGGCGGTTGATTATCTTAACTGCCTTTTTGGAGAAAATTGAATGGCTCGTATTGCCGGTGTAAACATTCCGGATAACAAGCACGCTGTTATCTCTCTCACTTATATCTTTGGTATTGGTCGCCACACTGCTAAGACTATCTTAGCTGCTGCTGGTATCGCACCAACAACAAAGATCCGTGAATTAGATGACGCTCAGCTTGATGCGATTCGTGCAGAAGTTGCTAAGGTTCCGACCGAAGGTGACTTACGTCGCGAAATTTCCATGAACATTAAACGTTTAATGGATTTAGGCTGCTACCGCGGTCTTCGTCATCGTCGCAGCTTGCCTGTCCGTGGTCAACGCACCAAAACTAACGCACGTACCCGTAAAGGTCCGCGCAAACCGATTAAGAAATAAGATTTCTGGAAGCTAAAAGATGGCTAAAGATACTCGCACACGCAAGAAGGTCACTCGTACCGTCTCTGAAGGTGTTGCACACATTCACGCTTCTTTTAATAACACCATTGTGACCATTACCGATCGTCAAGGTAATGCACTGGCTTGGGCTACCTCAGGTGGACAAGGCTTCCGTGGATCACGTAAATCAACTCCGTTCGCTGCTCAGGTAGCTGCTGAAGTTGCTGGTAAAGCTGCTTTAGATTACGGTTTGAAAAACTTGGACGTCCTTGTTAAAGGTCCTGGTCCAGGTCGTGAGTCTGCGGTTCGTGCATTAGGTGCAGTGGGTTATAAAATTAACAGCATTACCGATGTGACTCCAATCCCTCACAACGGTTGCCGTCCACCTAAAAAACGTCGCGTGTAAGGAGAAACATTCATGGCTCGTTATATTGGTCCAAAATGCAAACTCTCTCGCCGCGAAGGGACAGACCTGCAACTAAAATCTGGCGTTAAACCATTTGACGTCAAAACTAAAAAACACGCTAAAGCTCCTGGCCAACATGGCGGGGCTCGTGGTGGTAAGCAATCTGAGTACTCACTACAATTACGTGAAAAACAAAAAGTACGTCGTATGTACGGTGTTTTAGAGCGTCAATTTAGTAACTACTATAAAGAAGCTGCTCGTGTGAAAGGCGCAACAGGTGAGAACTTGTTGAAATTGCTCGAAAGCCGTCTTGATAACGTTGTTTATCGCATGGGTTTTGGTTCTACACGTGCAGAAGCTCGTCAGCTTGTATCTCACCGTAGCATTACTTTAAATGGTCGTCGTGTTAACATTGCGTCTATTCAAGTTAAAGCTGGTGATGTAATTGCAGTTCACGAAGGTGCAAAACAACAATTACGTATTAAAAACGCAATTGAATTGGCTGCTCAACGTGGTATCCCTTCATGGATGGAAGTTGACCATTCTAAATTTGAAGGTACGTTTAAAGCTGCACCAGATCGTTCTGATTTACCTGCTGAAATCAACGAAAGCTTGATTGTAGAATTGTATTCTAAATAATCCTTGAGGTAGCAATAATGACGCGTACTGCAAATGAGTTTCTTACTCCGCAAGCGATCAAGGTCGAAGCGGCAAGCGGGACCTCGGCAAAAGTTATTCTAGAACCATTAGAGCGTGGCTTTGGTCATACTCTTGGTAATGCTTTACGTCGCATCCTTCTTTCTTCTTTACCTGGCGCAGCTGTGGTAGAAGTTGAAATTGAAGGTGTCGAGCACGAGTACAGTACTTTGGAAGGCTTGCAGCAGGACATCGTCGAGCTCTTGCTGAACCTGAAAGGATTGTCTATTAAGCTGTTCGATCAAAATGAAGCTTATTTGACATTGGAAAAACAAGGTCCAGGCGATGTAACTGCTGCAGACCTTCGTTTACCGCATAATGTTGAAGTGGTTAACCCTGAACACTTGATCGGCACTTTAAGTGCTACAGGCAATTTAAAAATGCGCCTGAAAGTTGCTCAAGGTCGTGGTTATGAAACATCTGACTCACGTTTCCCAGAAGGCGAAACTCGCCCTGTAGGTCGTTTGCAGTTAGATGCTTCTTATAGCCCAATTAAACGTGTGTCTTACATCGTAGAAAATGCGCGTGTAGAACAACGTACTGACCTTGACAAGTTGATCATTGATCTTGAAACCAATGGTACAGTTGATCCAGAAGAAGCAATCCGCAAAGCGGCAACAATCTTGCAACAACAAATTGCAATTTTTGTTGATCTTCAGAAAGATCAAGCTCCTGTTGCTCAAGAGCCTCGTGAAGAAGTTGACCCAATCTTGCTTCGTCCAGTAGATGATCTAGAGCTTACTGTTCGTTCTGCTAACTGTTTGAAAGCAGAAAATATTTACTACATTGGTGATCTTGTACAGCGTACTGAAGTTGAGCTACTTAAAACGCCTAACTTGGGTAAAAAATCGCTTACAGAGATCAAAGATGTTCTGGCTTCTAAAGGCTTACAGCTCGGCATGCGTTTAGAGAACTGGCCACCGGCTAGTCTCCGTATGGACGATCGTTTCGCCTATCGTAGCCGTTAATTAAGTAGGACTATCACCATGCGTCATCGTAATAGTGGTGTGAAATTAGGCCGTACAAGCAGCCATCGCAAAGCGATGTTCCAAAACTTGGCTAATTCTTTGTTCGAACACGAGTTAATCAAAACAACTGTTCCTAAAGCAAAAGAATTACGTCGTGTTGCTGAGCCTTTAATCACTTTAGCTAAAAACGATACAGTAGCAAACCGTCGTTTAGCGTTTGCTCGTACTCGTTCAGCAGCAACTGTTGGTAAATTATTTACCGTTCTTGGCCCTCGTTACAAAGAGCGTAACGGCGGTTATCTACGTGTTCTTAAAGCGGGCTTCCGTGCGGGTGATGCTGCACCGATGGCTTACGTTGAGCTTGTAGATCGCGAAGTTAAATAATTTCGCTAAGAATAACGCACGTTGTTCAGAAAAAGACCGGTTTTACCGGTCTTTTTTTATGAAAAAAATATATTGAATCTCAATAAATGATGAAATTGTCCCGAATTGATATAAATTTTAGTAACTTTTGCTAAACTTGACATTGTGTATTGTCAAATTTATGCTTTAATAAAAAACATCATTCAAGCTGGACAATAAAACATGGATAAGCAGGTTGATATATTAATTATTGGGGCAGGGATTTCGGGCATTGGTGTAGCAGCACATTTAAGTCAAAACTGCCCACAGCGTTCTTTTGAAATTATTGAGCGTCGTCAAAGTTTTGGTGGCACTTGGGATTTATTCCAATATCCGGGCATTCGTTCAGATTCGGATATGTCGACTTTTGGTTATAATTTTAAGCCTTGGAAAAAAACCAATGTACTTGCCGATGGCGCATCTATCAAAGACTATCTAGAAGAAGTCATTCAAGAAAAAGCCTTACACTCAAAAATTCATTTTCAGCATCGTGTGTTATCTGCCAATTATGACTCTCAAACACGTAAGTGGATGTTACGTATAGAAAATGCAGTGCAACAGATTGAAACTTGGGTGGCTAATTTTGTTTTAGGTTGCACAGGCTATTACAATTACGATCAAGGTTTTCAGCCTGACTTTCCGAATCAACATGCGTTTAAAGGTACATTTATTCACCCACAGCATTGGCCTGAGAATTTAGATTATCGTGGTAAAAAGGTCTTAATTATTGGTAGTGGTGCAACCGCCATTACCTTAGTACCTGCTATGTCAAAAGGTGGTGCAGCGCATGTCACCATGCTACAACGCTCGCCGACTTATATTGCTTCAGTGCCTGCAATGGATTTTGTTTATCAGCAAATGCGTAAAGTTTTGCCTGAAGATGTTGCTTACAAAATCACGCGCGCACGTAATATTGGCATGCAACGCGCAATTTATGCTTTAGCACAAAAGCAGCCGAAATTACTGCGGACTTTGTTGCTGAAATCTATCCAAATGCAGCTCAAAGGCAAGGTGGATATGAAGCATTTCACACCACATTATAATCCGTGGGATCAGCGTTTATGTGTTGTGCCTGATGGTGATTTATTTAAGATTTTACGCGAAGGACATGCCTCGATTGAAACTGATCAAATTGCTAGTTTTACTGAAACAGGTGTGCAATTAAAATCAGGTAAACATTTGGATGCCGATATTATTGTGTCTGCGACAGGTTTGAATATTCAAATTCTAGGCGGTATTCAAGCCACAATTGATGGTGAGCCTTTGGATACCTCCAAACACATGCTGTATCAAGGTGTGATGGTCAGCGATGTGCCGAATATGGCGATGATTATTGGCTATATTAATGCGTCTTGGACACTTAAAGTGGATGTGGCTGCGGATTATATTTGTCGTTTGCTCAATTATATGGATCGACAAGGTTATGACGAGGTGATTCCTCAAGGTGACCAAACAGAGTTGTTAGAAGATACGGTGATGGGCAGTTTGAGTTCGGGCTATATCGCACGTGCTGCTGATGTGATGCCAAAGCAAGGCAAACATGCGCCATGGCGAGTCACTAACAATTACTTAGAAGATCGCAAAACTTTAAAACAAGCAAGCTTTGAAGATGGTATTTTAAAGTTCAAACAGGCTGTGCCTGCACAGCAGCGTAAACCTAAATTAGTGTCTTAAATCGTTGGGTGCAAAAATAATATGGTGCAAGGGATTTAAAATCTCTTGCGCCATTTTTATGTTGAAGTGGTAATTTTATAAAGAACGTGAAATCAGCTCTTTCATAATTTCATTGGTGCCTGCATAAATACGATTGGCCCGATTGTCTAAGTAAGCACGTGCAATTGGATACTCAAGCATATAGCCATAACCACCATGCAGTTGTAGACATTCATCCACCACTTTGGAGTACATCTCTGAAATTTTATATTTGGCGGCCGCTGCAGCTTCAACACTGAGCTGATCTTGAAGTTGTAACTGCATACATTGATCTAAAAAAGCACGACAGAAATCAATTTCGGTGCGTAATTCTGCCAGTTTAAAGCGCGTATTTTGAAAGCTATGAATACTTTTGCCAAAGGCTTGACGTTGCTGAGTATATTGCAGTGTATGTGCAAAAGCAGCTTCTGCACCTGCTTGGCAAATAATCGCGACAATTAAGCGTTCCCAAGCCAGTTCTTTCATCAGCATGATAAAGCCCATGCCTTCTGCACCCAATAAATTGCTGCGAGGCACGCGGACATTATCAAAAAATAATTCGCAAGTGTCCTGACCTTTCATACCAATTTTATTCAGTGGTTTGCCTTTGCTAAATCCCGCACGGTCTGCTTCTACCAATATTAAAGACAGATTGGCTGAACCTTTGTCTGTGTTCGCTGTTTTACATACCACAATCGCCATGTCGCACAAATAGCCGTTGGTAATAAAAATTTTAGAACCATTAATCACGTATTCATCGCCATCCAATACCGCAGAGGTACGCACAGCTTGTAAGTCTGAACCTGTACCGGGTTCGGTCATGGCAATCGCGGTTATCACTTCGCCTGTGGCCATGCGGGGTAACCAGTGTTGTTTTTGTTCAGTTGTGCCAAAGTTATTAATGTAATTGGCGACAATATCTGAATGCAGTGAAAAACCGGTAGCACTGTCACCTGCATAGGCTTGTTCTTCAATCAAAATCATGCTGTATAAGCGGTCTACCCCTGAGCCTGCATATTCTTCAGGCATGGTGCTACACAGCAAACCCAAAGCACCTGCTTTACGCCATAGCTCACGATCTACATGCTGCTGCGCTTCAAATTTTTCAGTATGGAGGATGACTTCCTGCAAATAGAATTTTCGTACCAAATCACGAAAACTGTCGTGTTCAGCACTGAATAAGGTGCGCGGTAACATATTGGCAATGGGGCGAATTGCGGCAGATTGCATGGTTTTATCTTCCTGATGTTGTTATTTTGAATTCACCTTAGAAGAATTTATAGGGGGCAACAAGGTGCAAAAGTTTCAATTGCAAATGAAAGATGATGCTTTTGGTCAATGCTGCATAAAAGTCATCGAAACTTTAAAAGGGGTCGGTTAAACTAGCCTGAGTTTAGTTTTAATGGGGAAACCGCATGAGTGATGACATCAGCTTAGAAGAACGCAAAGTGATTTACCGTGCCCGTCGTGGTTTAAAGGAAATTGATGTCTATTTTGACCCGTATGTGAAAAATCATTATTTGACTGCCAGTGCGGAAGAAAAACAAATGTTTGCCGATTTGGTTGAGCAGGAAGACCCAGATTTATTGGATTGGTTTATGGAAGTGTCTGAGCCACCACGTCCTGAGTTGAAAGATTTTATCCGTAAACTAAAGCATTATGTGCATGGCTAAGCAGCAGTTTCAGCTGAAACCTAGTGTCATCGCAATAGTGTTTCAGCTGATGATCGCTCTACTCATCGTTTGGCTTTTACTACAAGTGTTAAAGCCATGGCTTAGCGTTGTATGTATTGTCATTATGGGCTGGACATATTTTAAATTTGTTCGTGCAAACCGAATTGTTGGTTTAGATCAATTAGATGACCGTGAATGGTCAATTTCCTATCTCGCGCCTCGTGTAGTATCACAACAGATTAAAAGCACAGCTCGCCAAATTGAAATTCAGCGTGTGCAACTGCGTCAAGTGATAGATCATCAAATTTATATCGTCATGGAATTTCAGCAAGCCTTTAAACCTCTGGTGATTTGGTGTGATCAGGTTTCCAAGGCGGAATGGAAGGCTCTAAAAGTATTGGCGAAAATGCTCTAATTTACAGACAGCTGTATATTTTTATAATAATAAAAAACTATAAGTATCATAAAGATAAAATTATCATCTATTTTTCGTGTCCTGATCAGTCATTTTATATTGGCATAAAAGATTACACATATCCCTATTTTCAGTTATATTCATTCCAGACAAGTGTAGATCAATACAAATCAGATTCCTGAAATGTGCAGATTTAAATTTAGTCGAAAGATTTTTTAAGATAAGCCCGAATTGGGCATCAGTTAATAAGTAGCATGTGCTGAACCGTCGCAATGCTACTTTTTTTTGCCTAAATTTTGTCGGATGACAGATTTCAGTCAATTTTAGTCACTTTAAAACATGGCAAAGTTATCCATCTGAAGCAGCAAGTAGACGCTTTTATTCAGATATTTCTTCTGCTATGTTTGTTGCAATGGACATAAACACAATTATAGAGGACAGGAAAATGTCGCAAGTCCAAAAAATAGGCCAGGGTGTGGCCGTATTTGCAATCACAAGTTTATTATTATCAGGTTGTTCACAAGTGATCAAAACAGGTGCCAATGTCGCACTTGGATTTACTGAAAAACATATTGTGCCGCCAATTTTAGCGATGGAAGATGCTGAAATGGTGTGTAATTCTGGTAATTCCTTAACCCCTGCCATTATGGCGACTAAAGATATGGGCGCAGACCCAACCCGTGTTGCGGTACTAATGTATTCGGCTGCGGGTATTTGTGCCGAAGAAAAAGCTTTGGATGCTGAATTGCGTTATTTACGTGCAGCAAAAGCAGGGCAAGTGGGCGAAGCGCAAGATGCGCGGATTCAGCAAAAACGTTGGGCGGCTTTGGCGGCACAGCGCCAATACACAGGCTATCAATTGTTTCAGCATCGTTGGGAAAAGAAATATCGGAAACCTTTGGGCGAAGGTTGTCCAAAAATGAACAGTGATATTGATCAAACTGTGTATATGTTGGGGATGTTGAGTGGCTTGCAAGCCATGACCAATGATATTAATTCAGGCGGGGCAGTGCATGTGCCTAAAGATATTGCCGCGATTGTTGAACGTGGTATGACCTGTTTAAACAATGAAAAATTCTGGGGCGCACCAGAGGCTACACGTGCCGTAATTTGGACTTTGCTTCCAGGTGCGGGAGATGGCAAACCTGATCCGTATCAAACCTTAAAGCAGTCGATGCAAATTGGTGAAAATAAAGGCGTGCGTTTATCACACGCTTTATATGCGGTTGCTGCCCAAGCCAGTGGTGAAGATGCCAAAATCCGCGATGCACTCAAAGCCTTTTCTAATGCACGCAGTGACGAAAAACCTGTAAATCCACAATTTAAATTGATTGATGCCATGGCGGGAAGCATGGTACAAGGAATTTCAGACCGTTACTGGACTGAACATACAGGTGTGCGTACTGGTGATCAGCAACGTTTCTGGGATGAACAAGATGATTCATCTGAATTAGATGATTTATTTAATGAGGATACGGCAGCTCAATTGTAAAAATATCAAGATTGCCCAATTCAATATAGACAAGAAATTTTAGGATTGGGCAATCCGTTTGCCGAAGCACATAACAAGAATAATTTGGAGGATGCCAGCGCCTATGCAATATTCATCTCAATTTCTCAGTCGAAAAATTGTGTTTATTGCGGCATGTATGTCGGTTTCGGCATGTTTGCAGATTTTTGCAGAGCATTTTATTTATTGGTCTACACATTTATTGGATGAATTCTGGCGCTTATGGACAGGGCATTGGGTGCATGTGGGCTGGATTCATTATTTGCTTAATATGATCGCCTTTGCCTGTTTACCTTTTATTTTTCCGCATGCCAAAGTATGGCACTTTGTGGCGCTTTTGTTGGTACTACCGCCAGCGATTAGTCTGAGTTTCTATTACTTCCTTGCCGATATTGATGCCTATGCAGGACTTTCTGGGGTGTTGCATGGTGCTTATGTGGCGGTGGCATGTGTGCATTTGCTTTATAAAAAAGAACGTGGCTTTGCCACATTGGTCTTGCTGCTTATTTTATCTAAACTGATTTGGGAAAATACAGTGGGCAGTTTGGGTACAGCAGAATTAATCGGCAGTCCTGTATTAGTTGAGGCACATTTATTGGGGGTGATTTGGGGAGTAATTTTTGCACTGGCTTATATTATTTGGGCCTATTGCATTGATCCGCATTAAAATTACATCAAAATGATGGCAAAAAGGGCTCACAAGAAATCTCACAATTGACCATTTTTACTTAAAAGAAAATCTATATTGTCATTTTAAAAATAACGACGTTCATTCACATTTAAACTGAATACAAAAATGCTCAATGGAAGATGGATATTCCGTTGAATAAGGACAGACAGAAATTCGAGTGTCTCGGTTTCTGCATAGAATAAAAACAGGAAAATATATGCACAATAACGGACAACGCAGGTCTGGCTTGGCTTTGCTCAGACATATATGGACAGAATGGATTTCTACATTCGTTATTTTGATCTTGTTGCTACTGACACTTATTATTGGTACAGGTGAAATGGTACATGGTCAGTTGTTGCGCATGGGTGAACGCCTATACGGTGACCCTGCAACGGGTATGCAGTATTCATTTTTGCGTGCCGAACCCACTGCACCTGACTGCGAACGCAACCCCGATATCGATGCACAAGTACATGCCCAAATGCAAGCCAATGCTGCTGATGAGTTTGCCGATATTTTTGGTACTGCCTCTGAATCAGATGTCCGCGCTTCCATTTTAGCAGCCAAACAAATTTGTGAAGAAAAATTTCAATTTCATGATCAGGCGATTCAGCATATTCAAGCCCATCCAAGCTTGAAAATGTATCGAACCATTGAAACCTCTTTTTTTGGTATTTTTAAATTTGGTACTGAAAACCGTGCCATTTTATTGGTATTGATGGTGGTCTTTGCTGCAATTAGTGCCACTTTAAAGACCCATCACATTGGTTTACGTGGCCCTGCGACCAAAATTGACTTCAAGGTGTATTCGACCTTAATGGTGGTGGCGAATGGTTTCTTAACCTCGTCAAGTATCAGTCAATATCGTTCAGTACTCAATTCAGGCGTACCGATGAGTGGTGAAACGCAAATCATTTACTGGATGTGGATGATTCTGTTTGCAACTCTGACTTTAATTAGTTTATTCCAGCTTATTAAGCCACCTGCACCGACCCGTGAAGGCGGTAGTTTAGGTCTTGCTTTCCTGAGCGTACCTTTGTATGCCTATATGGCAATTAGTACGGGTTTCTCTTTTACCTTCCTGATGGATTATCCAATGGGGCAAGGGATTTACCTAGGGCAACTGGTCGAATTCTCTAGTATTTTCTTGAACTTGGCTTTGTTTATTTGGGCGGGGATGTTGCTCAAACAAACCCGAATTGTGGATTTGTTCCTGAATATTCTGCGTCCGTGGAATTTGGCACCTGAAACTTTAACCTGGCTGATTCTGATTGCTGCTGCATTACCAACGGCTTATACCGGTGCATCGGGGATTTTTGTCATTGCTGCAGGTGCGATCATTTATAAAGAAGTTTGGAATGCGGGTGGACGACGTCAGTTTGCACTGGCGGCAACAGCTATGTCGGGTTCAATGGGGGTCGTGCTTCGTCCATGCCTATTGATTGTTGTGGTGGCATCGCTGAATAAAGAAGTCACAACGGACATGCTGTATCACTATGGTTTGTATGTGTTCCTACTGACTTCAACCCTATTTTTAGTGATTTCGTTGTTCTTTGCTGAAAATAAATTCCGCATTGCTGCACCGAACATAGCTGCGCCATTGTCCTTACGTGCTTTTGGCCCTGTACTACCATATATCCTCATTTTTGTGTTGATTTGGTTGTTCTATAAATATGCTTTAGACACCAATATGAATGAATTTACTGCACCTGTAATGATGCCGGTTATTTTATTGATGATGGTGTTGTTTGATAAATTGCGCCATGAACCTGCGCCTATTCCAGCGATGGGGCAGTGGGATCAGACTTTAGATCACAAGCCTGTAGCACAACAGACAGCAGCTTCATCTGAGCGCTCATTATTGACTGCACCTGATTCACCATTGCGTCAGTATGGTTTCTTCAAAGCTCTGCATTTATCGACCAGTGAAACGGTGGGACATATTGGGGCATTGGTAATTTTGATGGCGCTTTCAGTCAGTGTAGGTGGCTATTTAGAACGCATTGAAATTATGGAAGCGTTCCCAACCGACATTAGCAGCATCTTTATTGTGATTAGCCTGATTGTTGCCTTGATGATTTTTGTGGGCATGATTATGGATCCATTCGGTGCGGTGATTCTAATTTCTGCAACGGTTGCGCCTGTAGCTTATCAATATGGGATACATCCTGCGCATTTCTGGATGATTACCCTAATTGGTTTTGAATTAGGCTATGTGACGCCACCTGTAGCGCTGAATCACTTATTGGCAAGGCAGTCGATTGGAGATGAAGAAGTCGCTGCAGCCGATGCAGAAGTTCGTCATAAATCGTTCTATTATCGTTATGAGCGTTGGATTTTGCCTATGATTGTGATGCTTCCTGCGATGTTGATTATTGCCTATGCACCGTATGCGTTCAAGCTATTCGGCTGGTATGAATAAGCACATGGATACTTAATCACTGTCATCTTATTATTTAAAAACACCCTGTGGTTCACTGCGGGGTGTTTTTTTATAAGGTTTATGAGGCTGATGTGTAGGGAATACAAAGCAGCATTATGAATGCGGGGAGTGATGATTCAGGTGTTTTTGTAACAGTGGACTGCACAAAATAATGGCAAGCAAAATTAGGGCAAAGCCAATTAAACTAAATAAGTCTGGCGTTTCATGCCAAAAGCTAAAGCCCCAAATCCCTGCAAAAATAATCGCAATGTAATTGACAGGGCCAATTTGCCCAGCAGGGGCAAGACGGTAGGCATTGGACATAAAGATCTGACTGATATTGGCCAGCAATCCTGCACCAATTAAAAAACTCAATTCTTTTAAGTTGTAAGGACGCCATGACCAGAACATCGGTACAACAGAAATGAGTGTCCCAATCATGCAAAAATAAAACACAATGCGTTCAGGCGGTTCGGTTTGAGTCAGGGCGCGTACCGTGACAAAAGCCATCGCTGCTAAAAAACTGGCACTGAGTCCAATTGCGGACATGCTATTAAACATACCTGCATCGGGTTTGGCGACAAATAACACGCCAAATAAACCAATGAACGCAGCCCATAGCATTGGTTTGGTGATTTTTTCTTTAAGGAATAGCCATGCAATTAAGGGAATAAAAATAGGCGATGAATAGGTGAAGACCATCGCATTGGACAGTTTTAGATTGGCAATCGCGTAGAAAAAACCATACATGGCGGTTAATCCGACTACCGAACGCCAAGTGTGCATCCATAACTTTTCAGTTTTAAAAAAGCCCAAGCCTTTATTGAAAATGAGCGGGATAAAAATAAACAAACCAATGAAATTACGGAAAAATACCACTGTGGCATTATCTACCGTTTCTGAGGCGTAACGAACGCACACTCCCATGAGTGAAAACAGAAAGGCAGAGCAGGTCAACAGCATAATTGCTTTGAGCAAATTTTGTTGGGCAGAACCAGAAGATGTCATACAAATAAAGCCAGAATAACCTCTGGCTATTCTAGCTTAAATTGGCTACAACACTGACCCTTTATCGTATTTTAAAATGACTGATGTGAAGCAGAGGAGGCTTACTGTGCCAGTTGGGCTTCCAGTATTTTGATTTGTTCTTCTTTCAGTTTAATCAATTCATCAGCATCGTTATGTTGCTGTTTTAATAAGGCACGTTGATCATTCAGCTGATTTTGAATGTCATCTAATTTAGCCACTTCTTCTTTGGCAAGCGCTGCATTCTCAGATACAGGTGCTTTGAGTAAATCTTCTGTGACCAACTGTTTTGGTGCTGCTTCATCTTCTTGCAATGGCGTTGCTTCAGCAGGTACAGCTTTCGCTACAGACGCCGTAGTTGGGGCAGTTTCTATAGGCGCAGTATTGTCGCTATCGCCCATCCATTGAAAGATAAATACGGCAATAATGACAATAATTAACCCACCCGTAATCGCCCATAAAAGCTTAGGGTTATGTCGTTGATCTTCAGTCATGCGTTGTTGAACCTTATTGTTTTACTTTGACTGACGCGGCTTAAACTGGATCACCCCAATTTCATCTGAAACCTCTGGGATTTCAGGTTCATCAATATGTGTTGGACGGTTTTCCGTATAATCACACTCGATACATTCGATCCATTCAGCTTCGTCAGCGGTGAGCATGACAACCCGATCCATCGCCTGACATTTCGGACATTTTGCGCCTGCAATGAAACGACGTTTAATGGTCATCACGACTCCCCTAACTTCATCTAAAGTTCTTAGTTTAAGCGTTTTTGACTATGTTCGTCCAACCTTGATGACGTAATAGTGCGTCTATTTTTGGCTCGCGTCCGCGGAAATTGATAAATGCGTCAAGCGCTGAATCTTTTCCGCCAACTGCTAGAATAAACTGTCTAAACTGCTTGCCAGTTTCGGTGTTAAATAGCCCTTCATTTTCAAAGCGATCAAAGGCATCGCTGGCCAAAACCTCTGCCCATTTGTATGAATAATATCCTGCAGCATAGCCGCCTGCGAAAATATGGCTGAAGCTGTGCTGGAAGCGGTTGTAAGCTGTAGTTGGTGCAACGGCATAGTTTTGACGGATGTCATCTAGCATGGCTTGAATCTGTTCCGCATTTAAAGCAGGGTTGCTGCGATGAATACTTAAATCGAACAGCGCAAATTCAATTTGGCGCAGGCTTTGCATTCCCGACTGGAAGAAACGTGCATCTAACAGCGCTTTAAGCAGGTGTTCAGGCAGGGTGTCTTGGGTTTCAATATGCGCACTCAGCATATCTAAACTGTCTTGATCCCAAGTCCAGAATTCCATGAATTGGCTTGGTAATTCCACCGCATCCCAAGCGACACCGTGTGTACCTGCCACAGCAATATTATCTACTTCAGTCAGCATGTGATGTAAGCCATGTCCAAATTCATGGAATAGGGTGATGACTTCATCATGCGTTAAAAGCGCGGGTTGGTCTGCAACAGGTGGGGTAAAGTTACACACCATATAGCAAATTGGTTTTTGTAAACCTTGTGCCAATTGCATGCGTGAACGGAAACCACTCATCCATGCGCCGCCGCGTTTGCCTGTACGGGCATATAGATCAAAGTAAAAACCACCAATCACTTGACCTTGATCTTCAAGTTCAAAATAACGTGCATCAGGATGCCAAACAGGGGCAGCGCGCTCAATAATATCGACATCGTATAAACGCTTGACGATGCTAAATAGACCTTCAACCACTTTCGGTGCAGGGAAATATGGTTTTAACATTTCTTGTGAAAGGTTAAATTGCTGTAATTTTAATTTTTCAGAATAGTAGCCTGTATCCCACGGTTGTAAGGTATCAATCCCATCTTGGGCGGCAATGGCTTTGAGTTCGGCAATTTCTTGTTCTGCAGGTGCACGAGCATGTTCTGCCAGTTCACGCAGGAATTGATCGACTGCTTCGACACTTGGCGCCATTTTGCTGGCAAGGGATAATTCTGCATAGTTGTTAAAACTGAGCAATTGCGCCATTTCTTGACGTAAACGCAAGATTTCTTCCATGACTGCTGTATTGTCAAATTCAGCAGAGTCTGCCTGATCAGAAGCACGTGTGGTATAGGCTTTATAGAGCGCTTCACGCACTTCGCGGTCTTCTGCATAGGTCATAATGGCAATATAAGACGGGAAGTCGAGTGTGGCTACAGCCTGTTCGAGTTCGCGTTGCTGACCATATTGTTTCAGAAGTTCAATACTGCCTTGAGGTAGTCCTTTGAGCTGCGCTTCAGTTAAAGGTTTGAAGTAGGCTTGTGTAGCATCGAGCACGTGATTTGAGAAGTCAGAAGAAAGCTGTGACAGACGTGAAGAAATTTCTGCATAACGTGTTTTTGCTTCACCTTCTAAAGCGACACCTGAAAGCTTGAAATCACGCAGTGCAAGTTTAATCGCACTTTGCTGTGCTGTAGGTAGGTCACTAAAAATAGGAGCATCGTGTAGATGCTGATAGGTTTGATATAACGGTGTATGTTGACCAAGTTGTGTGTAGTATTCACTTAAACTTGGTAATAAAGCCTGATGAACTTCACGTGTTTCGGCATTATTCATGACAGCATTGAGGTGCGAAAGCACGCCCCATGCTTCACTCATGTTATTTTCAAGGGTATCGACGTGTTCGAGTACTTGTAGTTGTGCTTGTACGGATTCGGGTACATCCGTTAATTCTTTTAAAAATGCCTGACCTTGGGCAATGCTCTGTTCAATCTTTTGTTTTAAGTCTGCAAGGGTAATTTGGTCAAATTGTGGAACAGGCAAAGTTGCCTTTTCTAATGTCATGTCGGTCTGCCGATTTATTTCCTGTGTTATTTGTAGAAGTAAGGCTTCTAGAAGGATAAATCAAGCCTTGGGTGCTATTTATTCGCTCTTGTTTCACCGTGGATAGATTGAATATCTTGGATGTAGGTGCCAAAGCGCCCCTCAATGACCGATAATTTTATGAATAGATTTTGATTTTTGTAGTGTTCATATTCATCTACATTGATTCGAAACATACCAGTAGAGTCATACGGTGTTTCAATAGAATAGTAGACACTTCCTTTTTTACCATGTTTTTTAACAGCGCTTGCTTCCAATGTCACCACAGTAGGTGTACCCAAAACTAGGGTATGAAGCAGAGGAGGATAGACAACTAGATTTAAGTAAAGAAACAGAATTACAAAAATAGGGAAGAGGAGTAAAAAATAGAATTTTGGCTTTTTTTGTACATTTGTCCATGTACGTGGAATGATCCATTGTCCGTATCTATGCAGAACATAAAAGTAGATCAAAACAGCCAAATAAATCAACGTTGCAACAATGAAGGCTGTGATTTTGACTTGATTTGTTGGGGTGAAGTCTATAAAAAAGAGAGCAATCAGTGCTGAAATACTAAGTACAAAGACTAAGCATATTACATATTCATGGTAATAGTATTTAGTAATTTTCTGTGATGTCATGATTTTTAAGTGGTTTATTTTTATAGAGATATATTAAATGAAAAAGAGCACCGTAGCACTCTTTTTTATTTAGTAAAATTTACTCACCCTTTGCTTTGGCATTGGATTTTTTCTTTTTCACCTTGGTCTTTTTTTTGGCTTTGTCTTTCGGTTTGATTTCCGACTTCGCTGAGGTTTTTTTACCGTAAGAACTCGGTTTGCTTTTTGGTTTTTTCTTCGGCACAGGTTGCTCACCGTTTTCACTTAAAGTCGCCTTGCTTGGACGCTCAGAAAAAACTTCTTCGGTGGCTTCACGGCTGAACGGTTTTGCCACGCGCGGTGCGCGCATACGAATAGCACGACCTGCATGGGTGAGTTGCTGCATGAGCTCAAAATCAATTTTGCGATCTTCTAAATTGACAGCCGCGACTTTAATTTTAACTTCATCGCCCAAGCTAAAGCTTTGACCACGTACTTGTCCAATTAGACTTTGGCTGGCTTGGTCAAATACAAAGAAGTCATCGCCCAACTGGCTGACATGAATCATGCCATCGACATAAAGGTCTTTGAGAGTAACAAATAAACCAAATTCGGCTACTGCAGAAATTACGCCCACAAATTCTCCACCCAAATGCTGCTGCATATAGTGGCATTTTAGCCATGTGGTGACAGAGCGTGAGGCTTCATCGGCACGACGTTCAGTTGCAGAATAATGTTCGCCTGCATCATCTAAAGCTGCGCCCGAAAGTGGTGATGGTTTTTGTTTTAAATGCGCTTTAATGGCACGATGCAACAATAGGTCAGGGTAGCGACGGATTGGTGAAGTGAAATGCGTGTAGGCATCATAAGCTAAACCAAAGTGTCCTGCATTGTTGGCACCATAATAGGCTTGCATCATTGAGCGTAATAACACCGCGTGAATACTTGGTGCATCAATACGATCTTTAGTGGCTTCAATCACCGCTTGATAGTCGGCCTGAGTGGGTTGTTCTGGAAAATGTAGCCCAAGTAATTTGACAAAATCACGGACTTTTTGAATACGTGAAAACTCTGGCGGTTCATGCACACGGTACAGCATCGGCACATCATGTTTGAGTGCATATTCTGCTGCTGCGACGTTGGCGAGTAACATACATTCTTCAATCAGTTTATGCGCATCGTTACGGCTGCGCGGCAAAATTTCTTTAATTCCACCTAACTCATCAAAGGTCATGTAGGTTTCAATGGTTTCAAATTCCATGGCATGACGTTCGGCACGTAAGCCTTTAAGCACTTGATACAGTTGGAACAGGGTATTTAATGATTTGCGCATTTCCCGATCTTCAGGAATTGCCGCACTATCACCCTCAAAATATTGTGCCACTTGAGTATAGGTTAAACGTGCTTTGGAATGCATGACCGATGGATAAAATTCAAAACCTGTGACACGACCTGCGCGTGACAGTTTTAAATCGCAGACCATACACAAACGGTCAACCTGCGGATTCAGCGAACATAAGCCATTCGATAAAGCTTCAGGCAACATCGGCAATACAAAATGCGGGAAATAGACTGAAGTCCCACGTTCCTGAGCTTCATCATCCAACGGTTTGCCTGTGCGGACATAATGGCTGACATCGGCAATTGCCACCACAACACGATAACCACCACCCAGACGTTTTTCCGCATACACCGCATCGTCAAAGTCGCGGGCATCTTCACCATCAATAGTCACTAAGGCTAAATCGCGTAAATCAACACGTCCTTCACGGTCTTGGGCAGTCGGTTCTTGAAAGCTTTCAGCTTCTTGAATGACATCTTCAGGAAATTCATACGGCAGACCAAATTCTAAAATGGTTTGCGGAATAATAATTTCAGTTTCGGCTTTGTCTGCCATCGACTGAATAATATGTCCTGTGGCAAATTCTTCGCGGGTTGGATAGTCATCAATCGCAATGCGCACAGAATCGCCCAATTTAACTTGGGCATGTTCAATTAATTCTTTTTCAAGGGTAATGGGTTGATGGCTATTTGGCTGGGCAGGCTGAATAAAATATTCACCATCGTATTCTGACAATTTACCAATGATTTGTTTGACACGACGCTGGGTGACTTCGGTAATAAACCCCCATGCCTTGCCTTTACGATCTACCGATGTCTGGCGGACTTTGACTTGATCGCCATTAAACACCAAACGTAGTTCGCGTTCAGGCAATAAAATATCTTCATGACCTGCAATATTGGCTGTGCCTAAACCTTTACTGTTGATGTAAACCGTGGCGTCATGAGTCGGTTGTTCTGCAGCCAGCTGGAACTTGAATCCATCTTTCATGAGCTGACCATCACGTACCATGGCAATTAAACGATGGCTCAGGGCATCAATACTTTTTTGATCGGCAATCGCAAAATGCTCTACCAAGTCTGCATGTGACTGTGCCGCTTGCAAGGTTTCAATGGTTTCTAAGATTAAGGTACGGCTTGGAATAGGATTTTCGTAGCGTTCGGCTTCAGCTTTCGCTTCAGGATCGACCCAATTTTTCATCATGGAATAAACTTCATGTCAGAAGATAGGTTTAGCATAAGTCATGTACGGAAAGACTGCACGTAAATGATTGCAATAATGTGTTTTCTGTCGTTATTTTACGATGTTTCTAGTTTTTGTGCAGCGATTGCCAAAAGTTCAGGCGTAATTCTGGTGATGAATCCTGAAAATTGTTTAAAAAATATTTAATTGAGCAAAAATATGCAAAAATTGTGGTATCGAAGCTTGCAGTGCTAGCACTTAATTTGTATTATGGCGGCACGTTACGGTGAGATGGGTGAGTGGCTGAAACCACGTCCCTGCTAAGGACGCATACGGGTAACTGTATCGAGGGTTCGAATCCCTCTCTCACCGCCACGCTTTACTTATGTCGCGCTCATAGCTCAGCTGGATAGAGCACTTGGCTACGAACTAAGGGGTCGGGAGTTCGAATCTCTCTGAGCGCACCAATAAGTAAACCGAACAGTAACGTATCGCCTAAATTGGCACACAAGTAATGCGCTCATAGCTCAGCTGGATAGAGCACTTGGCTACGAACTAAGGGGTCGGGAGTTCGAATCTCTCTGAGCGCACCAACTTAAACAATCAACCGCTTAAATGCGGCTTTTTTGTGCCTGAAATTTAGTAAACTCAAACAATAATCAGTTTATTAAAAAGAATAGCGTACTCATGGTTTTACGTTAAAATTCTTTTGAATCGTCCAATATCTGTGCATTTGATTGCAAAATGATGAATTAATACTTAACAGCCAGAAAAAAACACGTATAATGCACCCCATCAAGTCGTCGCGCTCATAGCTCAGCTGGATAGAGCACTTGGCTACGAACTAAGGGGTCGGGAGTTCGAATCTCTCTGAGCGCACCAACTTGAAATAAAAAACCGCACTTTTGATGCGGTTTTTTTGCATCTACACTATCTAAAAATGATGAAATTTTTGTGTCAAAAGCATGACCATTGTTTTACGTCTGGCTTTGAGCGAATAAACACGAAAAAAATAAGGAAAGTGCTCAATCTAGTGTAAGATTTAGCTCAATTTGAATGACTTGATGATGAGCTTATGTCTGACACGCAGCCAGCATTGTCTTTGCGCTATTTTTTAAATTTAGAAGAATCTCAAGACGGCTTTGCCCTTGCGACTTTTGGTAAAAAACAATTTACCCGTTTTATTACACCGTTGATTAGTGTGGCGATTATTGCTTGGGGCTTTTATTTGGGCTTCGATGGGGTAGGTCGCTATTATGTTGCACTCGGTGCTTTCTTTTTAATCTTGCAAACTTTAATGCGTTATTGGTTTTTGCCAATGATGTTTAAACGCCAGTTTGTAAAATACCAATTTGGAAAAAGCGAGCAAGGCATTGATTTATTTCAGGACTATGCCGAGCTGTATGCCAATGGTCGTAAACAGGTATTTCATTATAACGAGGTGCAAAATTTCGCTGTGGGTAAACTCACCTATATGCTGGAATTAAAAAATCGTACAGTGGTGATTGTACCGAAACGTGCATTTAATCTGCCTGCAGAACAAACGGTTTTTGAAAATACTTTTAAAAAGTAAGTTCTAATTTTCCCAATTTACGAGTTATTCGAGGATGATCATGAGTACACGTCCATCTAAAATTGTCTGTGTCGGTCGCAGTTATGCAGACCATGCCAAAGAATTAGGTAATGCTGTACCTGATCATCCTGTGTTATTTATTAAACCGCCAAGCAGTTTACGCAGTTTAAGTGATGGGATTACGTGGAATAAGGTCTGGGGCAATTGTCACTATGAATGTGAATTGAGTTTACGCATTGACCAGCCTTTAAATGCAGACACAGATCCTGCCAAAGTATTGGATGCTGTAAGTGCAGTGACTTTGGGCTTGGATTTAACTTTGCGTGAATTGCAGGATGAACTTAAGAAAAAAGGACAGCCGTGGGAACGAGCCAAAGCGTTTGACGGTTCTTGTGTGTTGGCAGATTGGGTGGATGTATCGGAAATTCAGGACTGGAAAAACGTGCAATATCGTTTGGACATTAATGATGAATTACGTCAGCAAGGCGATACCAGTTTATTGATTTTTGATATTGCGGCATTGTTGGCAGATATTAGCCAAGTATTTAGTTTAGAACCTGGTGATGTGGTAATGACTGGTACACCTGCAGGGGTGGCAGCATTACAGTCGGGCGATCAGCTGAAGATGACCTTACAAGGACGTACTCAGGCATTTGTCTGGACGACTTTTGTAAAATAAATAGTGGTGTAAACGGTGATGTCATCAAAAGATGAGTATCACCGTTTTGTACTTGCTTTTAAATCCAATGGTTATACTTTCAGTAAATGCTGAAATTTACTGCGTAATTTATTCAGTTTCGGTGGAATGGAAAAATTGCAGTAGCCCTGATTTGGATTTTTGGCAAAGAAATTCTGATGATAGTCTTCTGCAGGGTAAAATTCAGGTGCTGCACTGAGTTCAGTCACAACATTCACACCTTCAGCTTGTAAGGCTGCAATCATCTCGGCGGCAGCTTGTTGCTGTGTAGCATCTAAATAATAAATCACAGAGCGGTATTGTGTGCCGACATCATTGCCCTGACGGTTTAATGTGGTTGGGTCGTGTGTGGCAAAAAACACCTCAAGTAATTGTGAATAGCTGATCTGCTGCTCATCAAAATCAATCAAAATGACTTCTGCATGTCCGCTGTCGCCACGGCAAATATCTTCATAGCTTGGGTTTAAGGTATGTCCACCTGCATAACCGCTGGTGACTTTTTCTACGCCTTGCAGTTGTAAAAATACGGCTTCGACACACCAGAAACATCCGCCACCAAACAATGCTTGTTGCATGATTTTGTCCTTATATTTTATGAATAAACCATTTTAAGCCTGTCTATTATTAGGCTTAGCCGTTAACGTGCAGCCGTTGGTGTTTCAAATTGAATCAGTAAATTTCCATGGCGATCTAGCAATTTCAGGGTTTTACCATAGACCTGATAATGCGTCACTTTATTTAGGGCTTCATGAAATTTCTGATCTAAGTTGTTGTTATTTAAGCAAGCCATTCGCGTGGTTGCCAATTGCCCCAATTGTAGGGTGTCACGTCCTGCGACATAACTACCGCTGAGTCGGTTACAACTATCTGAACCTGTGACTGTTTGTGTGGCGGCATCAAAGTTTAAATATGGCAAGTTTTGGCGGTTTGCTTCTGTTTTTAACATGCTGTTGCCCAATTGCGTAGCAGTCCATGTACGTTGTACTAAGTTGGCTTGATTGATTGCGCTAATTTGGCTTGCACTCGTTTGAGTTGGCATAGTTTCACATCCTGATAAAGCAATCATTGCACCCAATAAGGTGATCCCGAAGTATTTTTTTAGCATGGAATGATCTCTAATTTTTTGAAATTGTTGCTATCTAAACAAATTATGCGCCGTGGCTCTAGTTAAACTTGTATGTTTGCTGCAACTTTTTCCAAGATATGGTGTGGTTTTTTCTCTGAATTGATTGTATCTGCGCAAAATGACCAAAATAGGTCAGGGCAGCACTTTGTTCTGATAAGTCGGATGCGAATAAGGCGTGCTGATGTTTGCTGAAGAATCGAGCTGCACGCCTTGTCGAATGAGCGCGGAAAAGTCTTGGCTGTGGATATCTTTTAAGTTTTCCACACGTGGGTTAATGTGGGCACGTTGATACCAAGTTTGCATATCCCAACGATGATCCAGCGCATGCAAATCATATAAATAATTGGGTAAATAACCCGAAGCAAACAGACGATAGTCGGCAGGGAAACGTTTTTGAGATACTGCCTGAATCATGTCAAACAGTAGCGTGGTGCAATTACTGGTCAACGTATTATACCAACGCGCTTTGGCGGCTAAAGCATCGGCTTTATGCAGATATTCCTGAAACAGTGCTTGTGCTTCTTGTGGATTGAGCTGGATCGGGAAAAAATAAACTTGCTCACCCCGAATATTGCTGCGGGTGTAGATGATATCTTTTTCATCGGCAGCGACAAGGCTGAGTTCATATTGCCGAAAGAAGCCACCAATCGCAGAAAACTCTTCGTGTTTTTCTTTGCGAATTTCAATGGAAAAGGTGAGTGGCGCTTGATCGGCAAAGTCAAAACTGACTAAGGTATGCGCAATTTTTGGCCCCATCCAGTAAGAGGTGATGATATTCACCCCCGTAATCTGTTTCAGGTTAAATTGGCGGGTTTCCCAACGTTCGGTATAGCGACCATCGGCATGCCAGTCAAAATTGCGGACATTGTGCAGCGTGACCTGATCTTGTACTTGTTCATAATGCAGCATACGGACTACTTCAGGGTTCCAGTCACGGTCTTGCTTGGCATCCATCCCAAAATACCAAAACAGCCCCAAGGTAAAACCCAAAAGATAAACCAAAATATCCTGATTGCGACTGAGCAAATGCTGAGTGATATAAATGCCCAAAATGCTGAGGGTGAAGGCTAGCCAAGTCCCAATCAGCACACGGCTCATTAACCAACCCAAAGGCTGATGAATCCACAAGGCCATACTGAGCCAAATAGAAGAAAGAACGACACCTAAACTGAAGATGAAATGCAGCATCCGCCATTCCTGAGGCAAAGTTAAATTCCGTTTAAGTCATCATAATCAAATATTGCCAAGGCTGTCAGCATTATTTTTGATAGCGGGCAAACTCAAAGGCAATCCCTGATTTTTCATCGACATGCTGTTCTGAGGCCACTTTTTTAAACTCGGCAGGAATGGCAGGATAATGCGCATCTCCCTGAACATCTAGTTCAATATGTGTCAGTTCCAAACGGTCAGCAATCGGCATAGTTTGGCTAAAAATTTCACCACCACCAATAATAAATAAAGTGTTTGGTTTTTCTGAGGCTTGAACATCGGCAACGGCTTGTTGCAAGGCATCTTCAATGCTATGCGCCACTTTTGTGCCTTCAAATGCCCAGTTTGGGTCGCGGGTAATCACCCAATTGACACGTTTAGGCAGGGTGCGTCCCATCGACTCCAAGGTTTTGCGTCCCATAATCACCACGCCACCTTGGGTGATTTCTTTGAAGTGTTTTAAGTCTGCCGAAATATGCCACGGCAATTGGTTACCCTGACCAATGCAGCGTTGTTGATCCATAGCGACTACGTGTACAACTTCTAAATTTTGAAATGACATAATTAGGCTCGTATTTTCTTAGTCTGCCAAGCATCTTTTGGGGACGTTGGGGCAATTTAAATGTTGAGATGATAAATCTAGCAACAGGCAATTAAACAGCGACAGGTGCTTTAATTGCAGGATGTGACTCATAGCCTACAATTTCAATATCTTCAAATTTAAAATCGAAAATATCTTTGATTTCAGGATTGAGTTTTAACTGACATAACGCCAGTGGTTCACGGCTTAGCTGTAACTGTGCCTGTTCAAAGTGGTTGGCATATAAATGCGTATCGCCACCTGTCCAGACAAAATCTCCGACTTCTAAATCACAGACTTGCGCGATCATGTGGGTTAGTAAAGCATAGCTGGCAATATTAAAAGGCACGCCTAAAAACACATCGGCACTGCGTTGATATAGCTGGCATGAGAGTTTGTCGTTGTGCACAAAAAACTGGAATAAAGTATGGCAAGGCGGTAAAGCAACTTGACCTGCTTCTTTCGGGTTCCAGCCTGACACGATTAAACGCCGTGAATTTGGATTGGTTTTAATTTCATTGATTAACCATGCAATTTGGTCAAAACCATCTTGCTCATACAGACCATCGGCTTTTTGTGTTGCACCAAAATTACGCCATTGATGTCCGTACACTGGGCCAAGTTCACCTTCAGGACGACCAAAGCGCGCGGTTTGTTCTGCGGTAGACCATTCATCCCAAATACTGACTTTATGTTCTTGTAGATATTTGACGTTTGTATCGCCTTTTAAAAACCATAACAGCTCAATTACGATAGAACGGAAATGTACTTTTTTGGTAGTCAGCAGTGGAAAACCTTGTGCAAGGTTAAAACGCATTTGGTGCCCAAACACTGAACGTGTGCCTGTTCCGGTACGGTCACCTTTGTCGCCACCATGGTCAAGAATATGTTGGAGTAGGTCTAAATACTGGCGCATAGCGTTCTCTGGTCAAGCAAAAGAAATATTTTTTGTTTGGGCAATTCGATGCCCAGTAAATCAGAAAGAATAATAGCAGAGTTTTTAAAGTTGTGACTTTATTGTGTGTCGGAAGCGTGATGTTGATGCAGTAAAGCCAACGGCGAAAACAGGCAAATAGCCAAAGCGGTAAAGCCAATGCCTTGAGCGCCCGACAGTAAAATTTCACCGTGTTGAATCTGCATGAAAATTATTGCGAGTAACAACGCCAGTGGAATCCAAGTCAATAGTCGTGCCAACCAACCTGTGGGATGTTGTGCAGTAAAATGAATTTTGCAGTAACGACAAATTAAAAAAACAATACCTGTGGCCAGAAACATTAAAATCGCATCGAGCTTTAAGGGTTCTAAGAAGTATACCGCTGCAGTGACCAGCGCGATCACCATCAGCAGGGCAATTTTCTTTGTGACCGCAACCTGTGGGTTAAACCAAAATTCAAGCATTTGCAGTCTTCAATTGTTTAAACGAACATTTAGAATTTTTACTTTAGCACAAAAAAGGCGAAGATTGACTTCGCCTGAGTGACTCATTTTTGAGTTTTAAATAGAGTAGATTTGATTTTATGGGGTAGGTAGTTTTTCTATAGCTGTTCTTAATGTATTGGCTGCAGACTTGTTATAAAGATTACAGATACCATTAGAGAATTGGTTGGAAGAGTCATAATTTTCTATAGCTTCCTGGAGTTTTCCTGCGTCATATAGTCCTGTATATAACTGACCATCCATTGTAATAGCGGCATCTGTACGATAACCTAAGTCGCGGTGATGATTTAAATGGGAATCATTTGTGACATATGCAACTTTAAAATTTGCCCATGTGTCTTGCTTAACTGTATTACCTTTAGCTGTTTCATCAGTTACCCACTGTTCAATCGTTTGAGTGCTGCTGAAATTTCCAAAAATAATATTAGGTTGATTGAATTGTTGAGTCAAATATTGATGGCAAATAGCTCCAGGTTCAAAGGTGGTTGGTAATTCAGAGATAGCATTCTTAATTGTATTTAAATTAGTATCTGAATTATCTATCATCCTATTGAATAAGTCTGTGGTCACTCTTGCAGAGCTTAGTTTCTCATTTGAGAGATCAATATTTTTAAAGGTAATGGTATTAGTTAAACTTGGAGTGCTATTGTCATAGGCGAGTATGATTTTTGAATCAGTATTTTGAAGAATATATTGTGTAAAAACCCCATCTTTAGAAGTATATAATTTATCTTTTGTTAGTATATTTTCTTTTTGAAAATTCCATGAGAAATTGTACTGATTGTTTTGGGTGTAACGAGATTGAATACTTTCTGATAAAACATCGTTTATTTGAGTCTTAGTATTTTCTGCTACAGAGTGAATTATAGCAGCAGGACCAAGACTAATACTTATAATTTCAAACTGGCTAACAGGAAAAGTTAAAATGTTTTTTTGTGCAGTATGTGGTGGTTGAGTAGGGTTTGAAGGGACTGTTGGTGTATTTGTATCGGGTAAAGCACTTGTCTGAGAGCCGTTTGAGTCACTTCCACCACCGCAGGCTGTTAGTGTAATACTTGCAACTGAAATTAAGCTTAAATGTTTAAAAGATTTTTTGTTCATGGATTCCATACCGTTTAGTAAAAAATAAAATATTTTATAAGACTGTGATCTTAGCAGTTTGTTTTATTGACTGGTATTTTTTTAGCCAATAGTACCCCAAATTTATTGGGGTACTATTTACTTAATGACTGTCTCCATCTCAATGAGTTTTCTTTGGTCCCCAATCATAAATTTTCTTTTGATAGGCATACCACATCATCCAGAAACCCACCAAAATCATTGGCAAGCTCAGGAATTGTCCCTTACTCATCCATGCAATAAAGAGCTGACCATGATCGGGTTCGCGGAAAAATTCGACAACAAAGCGCGCTAAACCATAACCAATCAGGAATAGGGCTGATACTGCCATGCGTGGACGTGGCTTTGAACTAAACCACCACAGCACAACAAACAGGATTAAACCTTCGCATAAGGCTTGATAAAGCTGCGATGGATGACGTACCAATTGCAAAGGATCGGTTGGGAAAATCATCCCCAATGCAAAGTTTGGATCGGTCACAGGGCGACCATATAATTCACCGCCAATAAAGTTACCAATACGACCAAACATCAGACCTGTAGGTACACACGGGGCAATAAAATCCAGAGTTTGAAACCACGTCATTTTGTATTTTTTACACCAGAACAGCATGGCTAAAATCACGCCCAGAAAGCCACCGTGGAAACTCATGCCGCCTGTCCAAACTTGGAATAACCACAGCGGATTTGCCAAAAATTGTTCAAAGCCATAAAAGAAGACATAACCGACACGCCCGCCGATCACCACGCCTAAAGCGCCGTAAAAGATCAGGTCGGACACCATGTCGGAAGTCCAGCCACGTTGTTTGGCACGATAAGTTGCCAAACCCCAAGCAAATAAAAATGCCAGTAAATACATCAAGCCATACCAATGGACTTGCAAAGGCCCGAGCGAAATAGCAACGGGGTCAATATTTGGATAGGTGAGCATTCCTGTTCCTTGTGATTCTGTTTTGCACAGATTTTAGCTGAATGTGATGAAAAATGTTGTACATTCAATGTGTAAAGATCAAGAGTTTAAATTATGTGTATTGTGGCATTGGCTTGGCAGGTCTTGGCAGACACACCACTGTGTTTGATTTCAAATCGGGATGAGTTTTATCGGCGTCCGACAGCAGCACTGGCAGCATGGCTTCATAGTCCAATTGTTGCAGGGCAGGATTTAGAATCGGGCGGTACGTGGATGGGCATTACTCAGTCGGGTCGTTGGGCAGTGATTACCAATTATCGTGATGCGAATGATGTTCGTGAATATCCAACCTCACGCGGGCATATTATTCAGGCTTTTTTAGAATCTGAGCAAACACCTATCCGTTTTGCGCAAGCCTTAGAAAAACAGCAATGTGAATATGCAGGTTTTAATTTATTTGTGGGCGATACCACTCAAGCGGTGTATATGAGTAACCGTGGAGAAGCGCCGCAGGTTTTAGCCAAAGGCGTTTATGTGGTGTCGAATGGATTGATGAGTGACCCTTGGGAGAAAACTGCACGCTTACGCAAACGCTTTACGCAGGAGTTTTTACCGATGCTGCAATTGCCTGATCTTGCAACGGCAGAGCTAAATGCTGCGGCGTGGGATATTTTGCAAGATGAACGCAAAGTTGCATCTGAATTGTTACCGCAAACAGGGATTTCATTGGAGATGGAAGCGTTGTTGTCATCGACTTTTATTCAAAGTCCACTTTACGGTACACGTTGTTCCAATTTTTTACGTATGCAGGCGCAGCAATTTACATGGCTGGAAAAAACACAATATGGTGAGCAAAAGGGAGATATTGTGCAGCAACAGTTGAACATTGAGGCATAAAAAATGCCGACGTGATGTCGGCATTTTTAATTTATGGATGTTATCCAGCAATTGCTTTGCCGTCTTTACGGGTGATGACAACCGTTGCTGAACGAGGACGTGCAGTTTTATTGTTCATGTCAGTTTGTGTTGCAGGCCAATGGCTGCTTGGCGCATCAAAACTCTTTGAATCTTCACCTGGGTGCTGAACGTTAATAAAGATTGCTTTGTAGTCAGGTGTCATGGTTACACCTGTAATTTCACATTCTTTTGGCCCAACAAGGAAGCGACGTAAGTTTTTATCGGTGACTTGAGCACCAGCAATTGTACTTTGATCACCAACAGTTTTTACAACACCGCCATCACCAACTTGACCAGGTAGTGCTGCTAACATCATACAGTTTGTAACATCTGTATATGCGCCATCATCTGTTTGAATCCAAAGAACACCACGTGGGTCAAACCACATACCATCTGGACTTGAGAAGTCGTTTGCATCGCTTAAATTAGAAAGGTTAATTGTCGGATCCATACTTGCTTCAGCACCAAATAGATAGATATCCCATTCAAATGATGTTGCTGCAGTATTCTCTTCTTTAAAGCGGATAATATGACCATTGACGTTACCTTTACCACCTTCAGGATCGGTGTAGTTACGTGGGTTTGCAGGATCTGTTGCATAGCTTGAACCACGGTTCGAGTTATTGGTTAAAGTCACGTACACTTCACCATTTTCAGGGTTTACAGCAACCCATTCTGGACGATCCATTTTTGTAGCTCCTACAGCATCTGCTGCAAGACGAGCAAAAGTAAGGACATCCGCTTGTGAGCTAAATGGGTAAATAGCGTTTGTTTCGGTTAAGCCATTTTTACCATAAGCCAGTTCAATCCACTCTCCTGTGCCTGATGCATTAAATTTAGCGACATAGAATTTCCCTGAATTCATATATTTGTCGCCAGCTCGATAGCCACCATTCACATCTTTAGGATCCCATGTTGCATCTGATACAAATTTGTAGATGTACTCACCGCGCGAGTCATCGCCCATATAGAATGCAAATTTTTGCCCTTCAATTGCGCGGCTGGCGCGACAGTCTTCGTGAGCAAAACGACCTAATGCAGTACGTTTTACTGGGTTTGAGCGGCTATCGAATGGATCAATTTCTACAATCCAGCCAAATGTATTTGGCGCATTACGATAGTCTTGAGTTGCAGACTCTTTGGTTACGTTAGCAGCCCAACGATCATACATGTCTTGAGATTCAAAACCAGCTTCTGCTGTTTCCCAACCATAGCGTGAAGATTTATTCAAATACACGATGCGATCTTGCTCATCGCGTTCTGGAATTTTTTTACCATCAGCATCTAAAATATAAATGATGTTGTTTTTCGCATCACGTTTAACACTACCGTCTGCATTTTTTTCAGTTTGATAAGAGATCTCTAAGCCTAAACCATAGCGTTTAAGTGCTATTTTTTCAGCTTCACTACGGGCTGAGTATTGGTCTGTACCTGAGCGTTGGAAATAACCAATAAAATTTTCTTCAGCAGTTAAATAAGTGCCCCATGGTGTATAACCATTACCACAGTTATTTTGTGTGCCTCGAGTTTGACGACCAGCGGGAGAGAATGCTGTGTGCAGTAATGGAGAACCAGCTACAGGCCCTGCAAAATCCATGACAGTCGAAGCTGTAATACGACGGTTAAATGGTGATGACTTCACAATCTCTACAGCTTGAGTTTCAGCATTTTTCTTAATATGAACGACTGAAACACCGTGTGCATTTACTTCACGAATCACTTCATCTTCTGGGCGACGTCCATCCTTTTTAGTTGCGCCTTTTGGATGTAAGAAGGTTTGGTTGATATATTCGTGGTTCAAAACCAATAAGCCATGATCTGATGCATTTTCATCATAACGACCAGTTTTAGTACTTAAGCCAAAATAGCTCATGCCATCGTGACAGTCACCAGAGCGGAATTGGAAACTTGGGCCAGATGGAACATCTGCATCTGCATTCCAATTGCTATAAGAAGGATTGATTGAGTCACCTAAAGCATATAATACAGTTGCTTGGTAACCTTCAGGAACAGTAACAATATCATTTAAATTTTTATCTACAGCTTTAAATGTTAATGTTTCAGGCTTGGTATTGGGTTCTTCTTTACTTGTTGGTGGTGTTGCATTTGTATCTTCATCATCATCACTACATGCAGATAAAGAAGAAGCTAAAGCTAAAGCTGCTGCACCGCTTGCAGTTTTTTTAATTAAACTGCGACGGCTCATGCGTTGTTCTAGAATGTCACGAAAGTGCGTATTGTCTGAAGTGTTATTATCTAACTCTTGATCTTCATTGTAAGGCATAAAATCAGTCATTTTTTTTCCTAGCAAATTGCTTAGTCGTTTGAAAGTTATATGTAAATTAGTGGCTAAACATGACATGCGGGTTAAGCTTATGTGTCAAACTGATTAAATCCGTTCAGTTGTGATCTACACGCACAAAAAAAAGAAGCAACTATGTGCTTCTTTTTAAAATTCAATATTTTAGATTAGCTGTGACTGACTCGGCGCTTCTCAATTAATTTGCCAAAAAACAAACCAATTTCAAACAGCATCCACATCGGAATGGCAAGCATGATCATCGATAAAGCGTCTGGCGGTGTGACAAACATGGCCACAAAAAAACAGCCAACAATAATAAAGCGACGTTTTTCAACCAAAGTTTGCGTAGACACGACACCAATCATAATCAGCAAAAGTGTGACAATTGGAATCTCAAAGGTAAAACCAAAAACCAAAAACAGCTTCAAACAAAACGTAAGATAGCTATTAATGTCGGTCATCGGGGCGACTGTTTCAGGGGAAACGCTAATGAAAAAGTGCAGAATGGATGGCAAGGCGACAAAGTAAGCAAAGCTAATTCCGATATAGAACAAGCAAATACTGCCGATCAGCAAAGGCAGCGCCAAACTTTTTTCTTTTTCATATAACGCTGGTTTTACGAATGCCCAAATCTGATACAAAATAAATGGCATCGCAATGAACAGCGCGACAAAAAAGTTTAGTTTAAACGGCGCCATAAAGGTTGCGGTAACATCAGTCGCAATCATGGTTGATGTATGTGGCAACTGTGCACGTAATGGTTCCGACAATACTTGATAAGTTTTATTGGCAAAGGGCAATAAACAGAAGAATAAGGCAAGAATAAGCCCTACAATTTTAAAAAGATGATTACGCAGCACCATCAAGTGCTTGGTAATTGGCATTTCTTCTAATGCGGCTTGCTCTGCCTTCACAGGCAAATGTGAAAGCTCAGAAGCGTTTGATTGGCTCATACTGCAACCTTCATTTCAGTATAGGGCGCTGTAGTATGTTGTAGCGCAGATAAATTTGAATGTGATGTCATTTTAGTTTTAGGGAGTAACACCGCAGAGGTTTTTTCAGTATTTAAAACCAAGGTGTAATGATGCTGTTGTAAGGTATTTTTTGATACGGCATGCGGGGAATGTGTGCTTTTTGCAGTTATATCTTCAAATATTTTTTCTTGCTGCATTTCATGCATTTGTGCTTGCATCTTTGCTTCAAGTTCCTGAATACGCGCCATTTCTTGCTGCATTTGCTCGCGTAATTCAGATAAACGCAATTCGCGGTCAATGTCATTTTGAACATTACTGACCATACGTTTAATTTTAGCGTACCACTTGCCGACAAAACGCGCTGCTTCAGGGAGTTTTTCAGGACCCAGCACCAATAATGCAATGATGCCGAAAATCAGCAGTTCCGTCATTCCAATATTGAGCATAATCTCAAACCCTCAGCCTTAATGCTTTACAGTCGAATTTACATCACTGCTATTGGCTTGATGTTCAATCGTACGAGGTTCTTTCAGTTGCGCCGCTTCTGCCTCATCATCTTTTATTGATTTTTTAAAATCTTTGACCGCGCCACCTACATCTTTACCTAAGTTTTTAAGCTTAGATGTACCAAATAATAAAATGACCACAATTGCAAAAATCAGCACGTGCCAAATAGATAATCCTGCCATGATTTAGACCTCTCAATAGTTGAGCCTATCTCAACAGGTCTGTATGACAATGCGGTGACGAATGTGTTGCGATTTGACGACAAGGGATGTTTGACCTGATTTGTAAAGCTTGAAAATAAAACAGCCCGTGTTTGAAAACGGGCTGTAAGATCAATCACATCTGTTAAATCTAAGCTTGTAAACTTGCTTTAAACAGTTGCATCGCCTGACCACGGTGACTGATTTTATTCTTTTCTGCTTTCGACATTTCTGCGCTCGACACTCCCAATTCAGGCAACCAAAAGAGCGGGTCATAGCCAAAACCATTTTCACCACGAGCTTCTGCTAAAATCTCGCCTTTCCAAATACCTTGGAAAATTTGTGGTAATGGATCATCGGCATGTTCAACCAAAGCCAAAACACAAACAAACATACCTTCAATTGCTGCGCCGTCTTGACGTAGTGGTTTGAGTTTATTCAAAAGTTTTTCATTGTTGGCTGCATCATTGCCATGTTCGCCTGCAAAACGTGCAGAATAAATCCCCGGTGCGCCGCCTAAAATAGGCACACATAAACCAGAGTCATCTGCAATGGCAGGCTTTCCTGAAATTTTTGCGGCATGGCGTGCTTTTAAAATGGCATTTTCAACAAAGCTCAAACCATCTTCAACAGCATCTTCAATATTTAGTTGACCTTGCGGAATCACTTGCACAGGCAAGTCTAATTGCGCAAACAGGGTTTCAAATTCTGCAATTTTTCCCTTGTTATTGCTTGCTAAAACCAAAGTACCTTGAGCACGCCAATCAGTTGCAGCCATAATTCAGATCTTAATTCAAAATAATCTTGGATATTTTAACGGATTTTGCAGACTTAAAAGTTTAATCTTAGATAGATTTGTTTTAATACATACCAATTATGCTGAGTTATAAAAAAAATAGGGGAATCATGATGAGCAAAATTTCAGAGATCTACCGTTATTCGAGTCAGCACCGTACATTATTGCAGCAAAGTGAGCGTTCTGGCTGTTTTTACTGTCTGGAAACTTTTGCTTATAGCGAAATTGAAGATTGGTGTGATGATGAGCAAACCGCAATTTGTCCGCATTGTGGTATAGATGCGGTATTAGGTTCTGCTGCAGTAGAAGAATTCAGCCCTGAACTGCTACAGGCCATGCATCAGGCTTATTTTGAATAAAATATAAAAGCACCCGAAGGTGCATGAAGTTAATTTAAGCGAGATTAAATTTATTGTGCTTGAATCCACTTGTCAGCACGGTCACGTGCTTGACGAATTTGTTCTTGAGTCAAGTTCGCTGCCAATGCAGTTTTCTTACCTTCAGACAGAGAAATCACTTTGTTATCGAGCATGCCATCACGGGTAGATAATTCATACCACTGATATGCACCCATATAGTTTTTCTTTTGCTCTTCCATCATGGCAAGGTTAAAGCTTGCGCGGTTGTCGCCACGACTGGCTGCTTTTTCAAAATATTGACGCGCCAAGACTTCGTCTTTTTTCGTGCCAATGCCATCTGCCAACATACGGCCTACATTCAATTGTGCTGCAGATAAACCTTGATCTGCCGCAGCTTTGTACCAAGCAAACGCTTGACGGCTGTCTTGCTGTACGTCTTTACCTTGTTGATATTTAGTCGCTAAGTAAAATTGTGCGCCTGCTTGACCTGCTTTGGCTGCTTTCGTTAAGCCGTTAATATCCATCACAGAATATTGTGCTGCTTGGCTTGCTACAGAAGATGGTGGAACATAATCTGCATGGGCTTGAATGCTCAACAGTCCAACCAATAGCGTGGTGCTTAATAATAGTTTTTTCATAGAGCGCTCACTCGATAAATTGCGACTTCACCAAACAAATTAGGCAGATGCTTACTGAGTAAGCTATCTTGTTGATTCCCATTCACGGCAAGTCGGTTAATGATGCGAATATTATTTTCGGCACAAAGTGCCTCAAAATCACGAAACGTACATAAATGAATATTTGGGGTGTTGTACCACATATAAGGTAATGCGTCTGAAACAGGCATTTTTCCTTTTAAGGCAAGAAAAGAGCGAGTCTTCCAATGCGCAAAGTTTGGAAAGGTAATAATTGCCTGTTTACCCACACGGACCATATCTCTTAATAATACGTCAGGTGCATCTACTGCTTGCAAGGCTTGTGCCATGACCACATAGTCAAAAGACTGGTCGGCAAAACGGCTAAGCCCCAAATTCAAGTCTTGTTGGATGATATTTAACCCGCGACTGATCGCAATTGCAATCTTTTCTTGATCAATTTCTAATCCGTATGCACGAATATTATGCTGTTTGCTCATGTGTGCCAACAGTTCACCATCGCCACAACCCAAATCGAGTACTTTAGAATTGGGTTTAATCCACTTTTCGGCAAGTTGCTGATCAAGACGCATTACACGGCCTCCTGTGGGGTTGCTTGAAGATGTTCTGTTCCACCCAAGAATGCACGCATGGCTTTCACGTATAGTGGAATTGGGAACAAGAACGAGTCGTGTCCTTGTTCGGCATCAATATCTAAATAGCTTACCGGCTTATGATTGCTAATTAAGGCATCCACAATTTCCTGCGAACGCTCAGGGCTAAAACGCCAGTCGGTGGTAAATGACACCACTAAAAACTTGCATTTTGTATTCGCCATAGCTTTTTGTAAGGATTGCTCGTATTCACGTGCAGGATCAAAATAATCCAGTGCCTTGGTCATAATTAAATAGGTATTGGCATCAAAATTACGGCTAAATTGTTCGCCCTGATAGCGTAAATAGCTTTCGACCTGAAACTCGACATCAAAACCATACATAAACTTGCCAGACTTTAAGTCACGACCAAATTTCTGTTTCATGGCTTCTTCAGACAAATAGGTGATGTGTCCAACCATGCGCGCCAAAATCAATCCACGTTTTGGATAGCTATCATGTTCCAAATAACGTCCATGATGAAAATCTGGGTCAGATAAAATTGACTGACGCGCGACTTCGTTAAAAGCAATATTTTGTGCGGAGAGTTTTGGTGCACTGGCAATAATGACGCATTTTTTAAGACGATCAGGATAATCTACCGACCATTGCAAAGCTTGCATGCCACCTAAAGAGCCGCCAATAATTGAATACCAAACCTCAATGCCTAAACGATCAGACAGCATGGCTTGGGTTTTGACCCAATCTCGCACCGTCACTAAAGGGAAGTCAGGACCATAAGGACGGTTGTCATTTTCAGGGTTAGGCGATGTTGGGCCAGTAGAGCCGTTGCAGCCACCAATATTGTTTAAGGCCACCACAAAAAAGTGGTTGGTATCAATGGCTTTTCCTGGGCCAATACAGGCATCCCACCAGCCTGCTTTTTTATCGTCGGCATGATGATAACCTGCAGCGTGATGATGCCCTGATAGTGCGTGACAGATTAGAATCGCATTGGATTTATCGGCATTGAGTGTGCCATAAGTTTCGACCATGAGTTCAAAGCGGGGCAGAACACGACCACATTCGAGTTCTAAAGGTTCTTCAAATTGGAATTTTTTTGGAACAACAATGCCTACTGAGTCAGCTGGAAAAGACACGGGAATAATTCGCCTTAAATCCTGAGGATGAATAAATAAAAGGATACCACTTGGGGTATCCTTTTCAAAATGCTTTTACATGTTAGCGCAAGATTATACTGCTGCTGCAACCACTTGATCTGTGCTTAACACACCTTGTTCAATCAAGCGGTTGGTGCAGGCAATAATTGCATCAATAGATGAGGTCACGATGTTGTCATGTACCCCTGCACCAAAGGCAGATTTACCTGTGCCTTTCACTTGCAATTCAATTAAAGCCAACGCTTTTGCATGTGCGCCCGAGCTAATGCTGCGCTCTTCATAGTTCAAGACATCAATTGGCAATTGCAATGCATTCAAAATTGCTGAAATTGGACCATTGCCTTCGCCGCGTAAGCGTTGCGTTTCGCCGTTTACCACAACATCTAGTTCAATGACTTGATTGCCATTTTCATCAGACAATTTGTAGTTTTGCGTTGCATATTGCGCATCTTTTACCGCAACGTAAGTTTCTTTAAACAAGTTCCAGATTTCGCTTGCGCTAATTTCTGTACCTTGTTCATCGGTACGTTGTTGCACAATTTGCGAGAATTCGATTTGTAAACGACGCGGCAAAGTCACGTTGTAGTTCGATTCTAACAAGTAAGCAATACCGCCTTTACCCGATTGTGAGTTGACACGAATCACTGCGTCATAGTCACGACCTAAATCTTTCGGGTCAATTGGTAAGTAAGGCATATCCCAAATTTCTTCGTTTTTCTGGAACTCAAAACCTTTCTTAATTGCGTCTTGGTGTGAACCAGAGAATGCAGTAAAGACTAAGTCACCTGCGTACGGATGACGAGGGTGTACTGGCAAGCCTGTGCATTCTTCAACTGTTGCAATAATTTCGTTGATGTTTGAGAAATCCAACTCAGGTGCAACACCTTGGGTGTACATGTTCAAGGCAATTGCCGCAACGTCTACGTTACCTGTGCGCTCACCGTTACCAAATACACAACCTTCTACACGGTCTGCACCCGCCATGATGGCCAATTCAGAAGCGGCAATACCACAACCACGGTCATTGTGACAGTGTACTGAAATGATCACGCCATCACGACGCTCAATATTACGGTGCATCCATTCAACTTGGTCTGCATACACGTTTGGTGTAGACACTTCCACTGTTGCAGGCAAGTTTAAAATCACTTTATTGGTTGGCGATGCTTCCCAAATTTCAGTTACCGCATCACATACATCTTTAGCCACTTCTAATTCAGTTGCAGTAAAACATTCTGGGCTGTACTGGAATACCCACTCAGTTTCAGGTTGCTTCGCTGCATATTCTTTTACTTTGGTTGCAGCGTTAATGGCCAATTGTTTGGCACCCGCAACATCTACATTTAAGACTTTTTGGCGGAAGGTAGGCGAGTTGGCATTATAAATATGCACAATTGCACGTTTTGCACCTTGTAAAGATTCAAAAGTACGTGCGATCAAATGGTCACGTGCTTGTACCAATACTTCAATATACACGTTATCTGGAATATGACCTTCTTCAATCAATTTACGTGTGAAATCGAAGTCAACTTGAGATGCCGATGGGAAACCAATTTCGATGTGTTTAAAACCAATTTTCACAAGCATTTGGAACATTTTGAATTTTTGTTCAATGTTCATTGGCTCAAAGATCGCTTGGTTGCCGTCACGTAGGTCGGTACTCATCCAGATTGGCGCTTTGGTAATTTCGTTATTTGGCCATTGGCGGTCTGGTAAGTCGACACGCTGGTACATACGACGGTATTTTTTACTTGGATCTGCCAACATCATGTGAAAACTCCTTGAATAGTAGCGGTTGCATCGGTCGTGGATAACGGCAACTTACTATAAATATAGATTGTGTCTATTCTATCAATTTACAAGCTATTTTCAGGAGACTATCGCTAAAAGTCGAATCATGGCACTTGTAAACCAATATCTGTATGTTAATCGATCTGCAAGGGTAATAATTCCCTGTTTTTTACAAATATAGCCATAGCTGTGAAAATTTTTTCTGTTATTTGTTTTATTTCTGATAAATATAACTGTCGTTAATCTGTTCGATGCAGCTTGTTCCCATGAGTGCCATGCTCACTTCAAATTCTTCTTTTAAGAGCTTGATGCTATGTGCTGCCCCTAGTGCACCTGCAACTGCCAAGCCATAAATATATGGCCGTCCAATTAATACTGCATTTGCCCCTAAGGCCAATGCCTTAAAAATATCTGTGCCACGACGGATACCACTGTCCAATAGAATAGGGAAATCGTACGGTAAAATTTTTCGCATCGTGCTTAAAACTTGAATTGGACTGACTGCGGTATCTAAAACTCGACCACCGTGATTAGACACAATAATCCCTTGTACGCCGCATTGATACGCCTGTTGTGCATCGGCAGGGTGTAAAATTCCTTTGAGTAAAATAGGAAGTGGGCTGTGTTGGACTAGCCAAGCAATATCTTCCCATGTGGCGGCTTGCTGCATTAAGCCATCAAATAAAGCATGCTGATTGTCCTTGAGCGTTGCTGTACTCACAGGATGATGATGCACTGCCTGAATATGTGCGGGTAACTGAAAATAAGCACGACGTTCCCGATCTCGAACGCCCATGTGGGGTGCATCTACAGTCAGAACAATGGCTTGATACGCATAGTGCTGGGCTTGTAACACCAAATCTAAAGCGGCTTCACGACTACCTTGCCAATACAGCTGAAACCATTTTGGCGCAGAAGAAACCTGATTCAGTGTGCTCATTGAGGTGGTACTTAAATGACTGAGAATCATAGGTGCTTGCAGGGCGGCAGCGGCTTGTGCTGTGGCAATTTCCCCCTGCGGATGAAACAGTTGTTGATAAGCCACGGGGGCTAAAAAAATCGGGTGGGGATACTGTTCGCCCAAGAGCTGAATTTGGGTATTTGCCCCTGCAAAAGAATTTAAATGACGTGGCAACAATTGAATATTGGCAAAAGCAGCTCGGTTATTGTTTAGACTGTATTCATCGCCCGCAGCGCCTTCTAAATTAGCCCATGTGGCTGCATTTAAATGTAGTTGCGCCTGTTTTTGATAGTCGGCAATGGTTTGTAAATGTGGGGGAATATGGTTTAAGGCTGCCAATGGTGCGGTATTCATAATTGACTCCATTGACGAATCAAATTGTGATAGTGCGCAGTCAGGGACAATACTTCTGTGGTATCACCAAGTTGTTGACGTAATTGCAGAATGGTCATGTCTAAATTGAACAACATACTGCGCTGCCAGTCATCTTTCACCATACTTTGACACCAAGTAAATGCCGCAATTCTTTGGCCTACTGTTACTGGTTCAACCCGATGTAAACTGGTCGCAGGATACACAATCGCATCGCCCGCACTGAGTTTAACTTCATGACTTCCATAGTTGTCTTCAATAATCAGTTCACCTCCCTGATATTCTTCAGGTTCACTTAAAAATAAAGTCATAGAAACATCAGTACGAATCGGACGTTGCGCCTGCGCACAATATTGCACCGCACTATCGACATGATTGCCATAAGTTCCTGTGTTTTGATAACAATTGAACATCGGCTGAAGCATATGCAGCGGCAAGGCAAATGACTGCAATAAAGCCTGTTGTTTGAGAGCGCTGAGTATTTCTTGCGCCAGTGCTGCATAACTCGGATGTTTGGGATCAAACTGCAAATTTTGTTTAATTTTTTGTGCTTGCGCGCCTGCGCTGAATTGGCCATTTTGCCAAGCCGATGCACTGTCTAACTCAGCCCGAATTTGCTGGACTTGCACTTTACTGAGTACGTTAGGAATGTGAAGCATCATATTGATTCTTCCTGTGAAAGTTATAATTCAAAAAATTGAATACTCGACATTATGGTTCAGCAGTAAAAGTTCGAGCGATCTGTGCTATGAAAGCGACTCATCGCCCGAACCAATCTATATAGTCTCTTTTGAGCTACGCTATAGATTTATTGCAATTACTTAGAACTTGTAATTCAAGCTAAGCGTTGCCGAGCGTGGCTGTCCAAGAACCACACGACCACCACCATTGTTAAGGGTGCTGATATATTCTTTATCGGCAAGGTTGTAGAGGTTCAGATTTAGTGAAGCGTGTTTGTTAAAGTTGTAGCCTACCAAAGCATCAAAGACGACATAGCCTGGAATATTCGGCATGTTGGCAGGTGCGGTGCTGTCAGTGACTACACGTTTTTGTTCATCAACATAACGAGCGCCTAAACCAAATTTAAAGCCTGCCCAGTCGTAGGTTGACCATAAGCTTGCAGTCCATTCAGGTGACCAGCGTTCAGATAATGTTGTGCTACTCGATGAACGTTGATTCAGTTGTTTAACTTTCATGTGGGCAACGCCTGCAGAAATATTCCAGGCATCGGTAATTTGACCCACAGCACTTAGCTCAACACCATCGACACGTTTTTTGCCTTCCTGCACGGCAAGCTGGGAAATCGGATCAATGGTCGATTGATTTTCATTTTCTGTACGATACGCAGCAGCAGCTACAGCAAGTTTGCCTTGCAATAACTCCCATTTGCTACCCAACTCATAATGATGGGTTTCTTGAGGCTGCGCATTAATCGCATCATTGCCTGATTCAGACAGCGTGAAGTTGGCACTGCCTGGCGGAGTCAGTGATTTTGCGTAAGATGCATAAACACTGCTATTTAAAGTAGGTTTATACACACCGCCAAGTTTCCAGCTTAACAATGTGTCGTGCGTACTGAGGTCTTTGGCGACCAAGGCATTACCACCTCGCGGCAAAGTTAAGCCCTGATAATCGGTTTCATAATAATCGACCCGAACACCGCCGTTCAGCTGGAAACGCTCCCCAAATTTTAGAGTATCAAATAAATATGCGGCTGCCGTTTGGGTTTCACCATCGGTATAACCGCCATTATAAATAAGCGCTGGCATGGCTTGATTGCGGTCTGGGTGATAAAGATTGGCCCACGGTGTATCGGCAGTGGCTTCGCCAGGCAGCTGAGTTGCCATGAGTTTGCTAGATTGCTGTTCTTTTAAAAACTCCATGCCTGCAACAACATCATACTGTACTGCCCCCGTTTTGACACTCCAGTTTAAAGTGCTTTGATTGGTCAGAATTTTATTTTCTTGATCGACGCCTTGGCGGGAGCGGTTCACTTCCCATTCGGCAGGGTTTGATGAACCATTGGTTCGAAGACCATTTGCACCTGTATTGATGCCTGTTAAAACCCGATTCATGTGGGTTTTCGCTACACGGGTGATATTGGTCAGTTTGAGTTGATCGGTTAAATCACTTTCAATTTTTGCGGTGAACATATCAGCATCGACATCTTCATAGTCATTGACATGGCCATAAAAATTCTCCCGATTGACTTTAGGCGCAGTGGCTAACAGTGAATCGGTATTGTAAAAGCCTTGCATGCCCACAGTTGGAATGCCACCATCTGGAATATTGCGTTGTCTGATGTGTTGAGAATATAAATACAGGCGTGTGGCAGTATTTAATCCAAAGGCAATAGAAGGGGCGATGGCATAACTATTGTTTTCAATATAGTCGCGTCCTTCTATGCCGCCTTCTTGACCCATCACATTCAGGCGAAAGGCGGTATTAGGATTGATGATTTGGTTAATATCTGCAGAAAGTCTTGTATGTTGTGCTGTGTTGTAAGTTGCAGAAATTTCCTGACTGCTTTCACTTTGCGGTAATTTGCTGACTAAATTGATATAACCCGATGCTGCACCACGACCCGCTTCTGAACCCGATGGGCCTTTGACAACTTCAATTTGATCAATGTTAAATACATCACGGCTGATTGCGCCTAAATCTCGGACACCATCAACATAGGTCGAGGTTTGGGTGGAAAAACCACGCATTTGAAAGGCATCGCCTGCGCTGGTATTACCATTTTCACCAAGTTGCAGGGTAATGCCTGGAGTGTTGCGTAAGGCTTCAACCAACGAGGTTGCACCTTGCTCCTGCAAAATTTCTTTTTTAATTACAGATATGGTTTGTGGAGTATCCAACAACGGCTGTGTGTATTTTGCAGAGCTTAAACTGTCTGCCTTGTATTTGCTTTCGGCTTCTGATTTAACCGTAATGGTGGGTAAGTGGGTGACGTCATCTTCAGGGCTTGCGGCATGTGCAAGTAGTGGAAGAGAGGCGGCTAAAGCCATCAGTTGCGCAGAGCGATTGTGTTTGCGGCTTTTGATCTGTGCCATTTATGGTATTTCCCTAAATGTAAACCAACAGGAGGCCACGCTTTATTCAGCGTTTTTAGTTCAAAATGAATAAAGTGTGAAGTTGTTGTTATGACGTCTATAACAATTGTTGCTAATTGTATTGAGAATCATTATCAACAACAATGTGCGGAACGGCACTTTTTTCTAATTCTTATTTGAAAATAATAATCATTATCAATATTTTTATTTAATAAAACGATGTGAACGTGAAAGTCTTGGGAGTAAAGACAGAAAACCCTGCCGAAGCAGGGTTTGAGATGAAGTTTTAAGACTTAGAAGTCATAAGAAACAGAGAGCCAGTAGTTACGACCTGCTAAATATGTACCTTCAGAACTGCGTCCGATAGATAGATATTTATATGCCTGTTGTGTATCACCATTGATATCGATGTAATCCATATTTTGGGTAAAGTCTTTATCTAGTAAGTTGTTTACCGCAGCATTAATACGAATGTGATCGTTAAATTGATAGCTTGTGCCTAAGTTAAAGAGGTTATACCCAGAGAACTCATTATTTGTTTGTACTTCAATGCTTTGTGAGCCGGCATCTGTTGGTTTGGCAGTAAAGCGAGGGCGACCAGATTGGTACTCATGTTGTAACCAAATATCAAATGCATCATTAATATGCCAAGTTGAAGTCAAGTTAAGTAAATGTTTAGCAGTTGATTCTAAAGCATACCCTTTATCATCACCTTTGGTGATTTCTGATTCTGTAAAGGTGTAGGAGGCTTTGATATCCCATTCTGGGATAATTTGGTACTGCAATGAAGTTTCTAATCCGTAAATTTCTGCTTCATCAGCATTAAAGCTTTTACTAAAAGAGGTAACTTTGTTGCTGAAGTTAGAACAGTTATTGGTTTGACAGCTAAATGTTTTAGAAATAATTTTATCTTCAACTTGGTTGAAGAATGCTGTTGCCGTTAAATTTAAAGCATCAGTCGGTTGATAATTAAAACCAAGTTCATAGTTGACTGAAGTTTCTGGATCTAGATCAGGATTTCCGAGACTTGGTGTTGCACCTTGTCCACTATAACCATTGATACCGTTATACAAATCTTTGGCTGATGGAGTTTTATAGCCTGTGCTGACGCCTCCTTTAATCGTTAAGTCATCAGTTGTATTCCATACTAAATATGCGCGCGGGCTAAACTGTCCACCAAAACCACTGTGATCTTCGTAGCGTCCACCAAAGGTAAAATAAAGGTTATCTCTTAATTGCCATTCATCTTCAGCATACAGTGACCAAGTATCTTGAGTAAATTCTTTACCAATGCCTGCGATATCATCTGCAATAGTAGTGTCTTTATATTCGGTGCCAATAGTGAGTTTGTGGTTCGCAATTGGAGTGACTAAATGTGAGTCAAAGACTAAATCAGTATTTTCTAATTTGCGGGGTTGTCCTGCAAGTGCTGGAAATGCATCCGTTGGAATGGTGCGTCCTTTAGTCTCAGTTGTATTCTGACTGATATAAGTTTTCCACAAACCGAAGTCATATTGTCCATCATGACCTGCAGCAATTTGAATACGATTAAACTCAAGTTCATCTTCATATCCTGCAATACCGCCACGAGAAATGAAGTTACCCAAACGTTGATCTGAATTGTCATATTTTTGAGTTGATGAAAAACCATCGATCCAAAAAGAGTTTTGATCATCAAGTTTAAAGTCTAATTTTGCACCGATATCATAATTATCAGCTTTGCTTGGGCGTGGGTCACGACCTGTTGAACCCTGAATACGCTCTGAACGTTGACGGTCTAAATAGCTGCCACGTAGTTGCAAACCTAAACGGTCATTGATCAGTGGTCCATTGACGACAAAACTGGTTTTCCATGAGTCTGCTTCGGCATTACTTTCCATGACATTACCGCTGACAGTGACATTCCCATTCCACTCATCAGACACTTTTTTGGTAATGATATTGATCACACCACCCATCGCTTCTGAGCCATAGCGAGTAGCCATAGGTCCACGAATCACTTCAATTCTTTCGATTGCAGCCAGTGGGGGTAAAAATCCGTTTGATGTTTCTCCAAAACCATTTGGGGTAACATCTGAAGAGGTAGTTTGACGACGACCATCAATTAAAATTAAGCTGTAATCATTTCCAAGACCACGCATTTTTATATTTAGACCAGAGGTTTTACCGACACCAGAACGTATATCGATACCAGGAACATCTGCCAGTAAGTCTGCAATGCTGGTCGCATTTTTTTTCTCAATATCTTCTTTACTGACTATACTTATAGATGCGGGTGCATTTTTTAGCTCTTGTTCAAAACCTGCCGCTGAAACCACAATTGTGGAAAGTTGGTGGGTTGAAGTCGCATCGGTAGAGGTATTTGCGAAAACAGCAGTAGAGGTTGCCCCAAGTAATGCAAGACACAGCGGGTGTAGGTTGAACTTAGCCATAAAATTATATCTCTAATATGAATCAATGATCCTAATTTAGACCTATATGGTAATTAGAATCATTCATGAAGGAGTTGGCTAATAATAATGATAAGGATTCTTATTTACAACAAGAAATATACACAAAGTTGAAAATTTACAGAAAATAGCGCTCCGATTAAAAAAATTCAGTCGAGATCAGAACGTATTTTGTATATCCTTTAATGTTGTCATATAATGTGGCACTTTTTTATAAACTGTTATTACTAACTATATCGAGGAAGCCATGCAAGTAACTTCTGAAGCGGTTTCGGGCGTTGCCCGTCGTTTAAATGTATCTGTACCGACGAGCCGTATTAACGAGCAGTTTGAAGCTCGCTTGAAACGCACTGCCAAAACTGTGAAGATTAACGGCTTCCGTCCAGGTAAAGTGCCTCTAAACGTTGTTCGTCGTGAATACGGTGCGGGTATTTATCAAGAAGTGGTCAACGACATTATTCGTGACACCGTGTTTGAAGCAATCCAACAAGAAAAAATCAATGCTGTGGGTATGCCAAACATCGAAAAAACTGAAATGAAAGACGACGCTTTAGTATATGAAGCGACTGTTGAAGTTTATCCAGAAGTTGAAGTGAAATTTGACGGTTTGGAAGTTGAACGCAAGTCTTCTGAAGTAAATGATAGCGATGTTGAACAAATGCTTGAAAACCTTCAAAAGCAACGTGCTTCTTGGGTTGAAACCAAAGGCATGGCGAAAAAAGACATGCAAGTGACTTTTGACTTTGAAGGCACTGTAGATGGCGAGAAGTTTGAAGGCGGTGAAGCTGAAGACTTTAAACTGGTACTTGGTTCTGGTCGCATGATTCCTGGTTTTGAAGATGGTATCGTGGGCATGAAAAAAGGCGAAGAGAAAGTGATTGATGTAACTTTCCCTGAAGACTACCAAGCAGCGAACCTTGCAGGTAAAGCAGCTCAATTCAAAATCACTGTGAAACTTGTTGAAAAGCAAAAACTTCCAGAAATTGATGCTGAATTCCTACAAATCTTCGGTATTTCTGAAGAAGATGGCGTAGACAAATTAAAAGCTGACGTTCGTAAAAACATGGAACGTGAAGTGAAAAATGGTTTACGTAACCAAGTGAAAGGCGCAACTTTTGATGCACTCGTTGCGGCAAACGAAGTTGAACTTCCAGCAGCGATGGTTGCTCAAGAAGTTGACCGTCAACGTCAGCAAATGATTCAGCAATTCACTCAGCAGTTTGGTGCGCAAGGTGCAAAAGCATTTGACTCAAGCATGCTTCCAGATGAATTGTTCAAAGAACAAGCTGAAAAATCTGTAAAACTAGGCGTATTGGTCAGCAAAGTATTGGCAGATGCTAAACTTGAAGTTGACCAAGCACGTGTAGATGCTTACATCGAAGATATGGCTTCTTCTTATGAAGATCCAAACGAAGTGATTGAATACTTCAAAAATGACAAACAACAGCGTTCACAAATCGAAGCAGTTGTTTTAGAAGATCAGGTTGTAGATCACATCTTGGCTTCTGCAAAAGTGACTGATACATCTGTAAGCTATGAAGACTTATTGAAAGAGCAACAAGCTCGTCAACAAGGCTAATAGGCTTTAGGTAAAAAAGGCGCTTTGTGCGCCTTTTTTATTGCATCGCAGTTTTTGGGTTTTTCACAGATCGACAACATTTAACTCAAAATATCTACGATTTAAGCTGTGAATATTTTGCAATTTAGACAATTATCCCTCATATTGTGAACATGAGTCGTGTCACAAGAATTTAGGAATAAATAACCATATGTATGTTCCAACAATTGAAAATGCTTTAGTGCCCATGGTGGTTGAACAATCCTCTCGTGGTGAGCGTTCTTTTGATATTTATTCACGTCTTTTACGTGAACGTGTCATTTTTTTGACGGGTGAAGTCGAAGATAATATGGCCAACTTAATTGTGGCGCAGATGTTGTTTTTAGAAGCAGAAAACCCGGATAAAGATATTCACCTATACATTAACTCACCAGGCGGTTCTGTGACTGCAGGTATGGCAATTTACGATACCATGCAATTTATTAAGCCTGACGTTGTGACTTACTGTATGGGACAAGCGGCATCTATGGGTGCTTTTCTGCTCAACGCAGGTGCAAAAGGTAAGCGTTATTGTCTTGAAAATGCACGTGTCATGATTCACCAGCCACTCGGTGGTTTCCGTGGTCAGGCATCTGATATTGAAATTCATGCACGTGAAATTCTATTCATTAAAGAGCGTTTAAACCGTTTAATGGCAGAACATAGTGGTCAGGACTATGAAACTGTCGCAAGAGATACCGACCGTGATAACTTTATGACTGCACAGGCAGCGAAGGAATACGGTCTTGTGGATGAAGTTTTAACAAAACGTCCATAAGTTTTAAAGATTGAGATATTGGAGTGACTATGTCCGAACATCCTCAGGGACAAAAACATTGTTCATTTTGCGGTAAAACGCAGTCTGAAGTCGGGAAGCTGATTGCAGGCGAGGACGCATACATCTGTAATGAATGTGTGGACGTATGCTTAGACTTGGTTCAGACCAGTCAACAAGTTGAGTCGGGTGATTGGGCAACACGTCCATTGCCAAAACCACATGAAATTCGTGCTGCGCTTGATCAGTATGTAATTGGTCAAGATACTGCGAAAAAAACCTTATCGGTTGCAGTATATAACCATTACAAACGCCTAAAAGTGAGCAATCAGGCGCATAAAGCAGGCGATGCTGTCGAAATCTCAAAAAGTAACATCATGTTGGTAGGTCCAACGGGTTCGGGTAAAACCTTACTTGCACAGACCTTAGCACGTCTATTAGATGTGCCTTTTGCAATGGCAGATGCCACGACTTTAACCGAAGCGGGTTATGTGGGTGAAGATGTCGAAAACATCGTGCAAAAGCTGTTGCAAAAAGCCGATTACGATGTAGAAAAAGCACAAAAAGGCATTATCTACATTGATGAAATTGACAAGATCACGCGTAAGTCTGAAAACCCATCAATTACTCGTGATGTGTCTGGTGAAGGTGTTCAGCAAGCCTTGCTCAAAATGATTGAAGGCACGGTGGCTTCTATTCCGCCTCAAGGTGGACGTAAGCATCCGCAGCAAGAATTCATTCAAATTGATACTTCAAATATCTTGTTTATTTGCGGTGGCGCATTCTCTGGTTTAGAGAAAATTGTGCAGCAACGCCAAGAAAAAGGCGGCATTGGTTTTACGGCAGACGTGAAGAAAAAAGATGAAGGCAAGAAATTGTCTGATTTATTTCGTCAGGTAGAAGCAACCGATTTGGTGAAATTTGGCTTAATTCCAGAGTTCATTGGTCGTTTGCCTGTAATTGCAACGCTAGACGAGCTAGATGAAGATGCATTGATGCAAATTCTGACCGAGCCGAAAAATGCCTTAACCCGTCAATATCAATACTTATTCGAGATGGAAAATGTCGATTTAGTCTTTGAAGATGCGGCATTACGTGCAGTGGCGAAAAAAGCCCTTGAACGTAATACAGGTGCGCGTGGTTTGCGTTCAATTCTGGAAAATGCCTTGCTCGAAACCATGTACGACTTGCCAAGCCGTACCGATGTTGGCACAGTGGTAGTGACTGAAGCGGTGATTGAAGAAGGTGCTAAACCTGAATTTCAGACCGAACGTCAGCCTCAAACAGAAGAACCTGCAGCAGAAAAAATTGACTTAAAAGTATTAGACAGCAAAACTGCTTAATACGCTATTCGTCTGAAACGTGCCGAAACGCTAGGTTTCGGCACGTTTTTTATTGTCAAAAAAATCAAGGCAGTGTTAATCTTAGACCTAGGCGTGGATGCCCATTATTCAAAACAACAATTGCAAAATGAATTTGCAGCGTGATTTCAAAAACGTGATTTACAAAAATAAGAAACGCAGTGAGGGATAGACATGCGTGGTGTCGCAATCTTGGTCGTGACCAGTTTAATGTTGCTGGGATGTCATGGCAAAAAAAACGTGGTGCAACAAACGCAACCACCTAGTACCTTAAAAGTTTTAGATTTAGAACAAAAACCTGGTTTTGTAGAACAACACCGTTTGGGCATGATGACCATTGGTGGTTGGGTCAATCAAAAACTAGGGCAAAATTTTAAACCTGTTCAGGCACAACATGCCGATGCTGCCATCGTGTATTTATATCGTCCAGATTCCAAATGGAACAGACAGGAAATTGTCGCGACCAGTATGTTTATCAACAAACATCGGATTCCAAGTTTACTACACAATCATTATTACTGGGTTGAACTGGCACCAGGTGCGTATCGTCTGAGTGTGAGCCGTCCTTTGGGGGCATTACATTTCCAAAAACCGAAGTATTTGGATTTTCAGGTGCAGGCAGGGCAGTCGTATTTTATTAAGTATGATGAAGAAAACCTAAGTACTCGCAAAGAAGTTTCTGGGCCTTTAATGCTCATGCCTGCAAGTACGGCACAACAGGAAATTGCATTTACTCAACTCAAAACAGAAAGCTATAACTTTGTCGCGGAAGATCAAACCACAGGCAAGTTGCGTAAAAAGCCACAAAAAATTAAGCATGAGAAATATGACCCTGCAGAAGATGTGCATTTAACCCAGCCATTTAAGTTGTGGGATCCTAGAACCTGGTAAGGTTTTTCATCTGTATCTTGTGCATTGCTTTTATTCATTTCTAGCACGCATAAAAAAGCACCCAAAGTTGGGTGCTTTTTCTTTATTACTGCGTTGGAAAATTATTCTGCTGCAGCATCTACAACAGGAATTTTACCAATTTTAGCTTGCCAGATTTTTGGTGCAATGGCGTGGATTGATGTACCGTTTACATCCACCGCAACAGAAACAGGCATATCTTCAACTTTGAACTTGTAGATTGCTTCCATACCTAAGTCTTCAAAAGCAACCACTTCTGCTTCACGTACAGCTTTAGATACAAGATAAGCCGCACCACCTACTGCCATAAGGTAAGTTGCTTTATGGTCTTTGATGGCTTCAATTGCTGCAGGACCACGATCCGCCTTACCAATCATACCGAACAAACCAGTGTGCTCTAATACTTGGCGTGTGAACTTGTCCATACGTGTTGCTGTTGTCGGACCTGCAGGGCCAACCACTTCATCACCAACAGGATCAACTGGGCCAACGTAGTAAATGAACTTGCCTTTTAAGTCGACTGGTAATTCTTCACCATTGTTGATCATGTCTACCATGCGTTTGTGCGCAGCATCACGACCTGTGTAAATCGTACCGTTTAATAATAAAGTATCGCCCGGCTGCCAAGTGTTCATTTCTTCTTGAGTAATGTTGTCTAAATCTACACGTTTAGATTTAGAAGAGTCCCAAGTTACTTCTGGGTAGTCATCCAGTTTAGGTGCTTGAATGTGTGCAACACCTGAACCATCTAACTGGAAGTGTGCGTGACGTGTTGCCGCACAGTTTGGAATCATACCCACTGGTTTGCCCGCAGCGTGGCAAGGATAGTCTTTGATTTTAATATCAAGAACGGTAGTTAAGCCGCCTAAACCTTGTGCGCCAATACCCAATGCGTTTACTTTCTCGAAGATCTCGATACGGAGTTCTTCCATTTTGTTTTGTGGGCCACGACGCAATAATTCGTCCATGTTGATTTCTTCCATGAGTGCTTCTTTTGCAAGCATCATGGCTTTTTCAGCAGTACCACCAATACCAATACCCAACATACCTGGTGGACACCAGCCTGCACCCATGGTCGGAACAGTTTTAAGTACCCAGTCTACAATTGAGTCAGATGGATTTAGCATGGCCAATTTAGATTTGTTTTCTGAACCGCCACCTTTAGCAGCAACCGTAATATCAACTTTGTTACCCGGAACGAGTTTGTAGTGAATGACTGCTGGGGTGTTGTCTTTGGTGTTTTTACGACCAAATGCAGGATCAGCCAATACAGATGCACGAAGCACGTTTGAGTTTTCTAGGTAACCCTGACGTACACCTTCGTTAATTGCATCATCTAAGCTCATGGTTAAATCAAATTTAACGTCTAAGCCCACTTCAAGGAATACGTTTACGATACCAGTATCTTGACAGATTGGACGATGGCCTTCTGCACACATACGTGAGTTAATTAAGATCTGTGCAATCGCATCTTTCGCAGCTTTGTTTTCTTCACGATCATAAGCACGGCTCATCGCTTGGATGAAGTCTTGTGGATGATAGTAGGAAATAAACTGAAGCGCGTCTTTGATCGAAGTGATCAAGTCATCTTGCTTGATAATAGTTGTCATATCAAAAATCTCTTGAGCGGGCGGATAGCTAGCGGACTAAATTATAAGATAAAAACAGAAAGTTGTGGGCGTTTATACAGCGTTTTGGGTCTAAAGTTTAATAGGCCATCTATGTGTCATATTTATGTTAAAAACTGTCATATATGACAAGAAAAGCGTCATCTTCGCTGTCATATTTCATTTATTACAGGTTGATTTTTCATTTAAATTATCATTAAGTTATTGAAAATTATATTTATATTAAATATTACAATGAATTTTATATTGTCATATAACTGTCATAAAACTTTCGCATAATGCACTCATCGAAACTTGAGTATGTTTTTATGATTACAGTCGTTGCATCAGTTATTGGTTTTTCTATGTTTATCGCAGCTACTTGGTTCTACGGTCAACAAGAAGATCAAGCCTAAGCTTCATCTTCTTTTTTATGTCTTTAGTATTGATCATAAAAATAATCGAATATTTAAAATCACAAAAAATTAATTTTTAAGATTTAATTTCATTTTCACAAATATATTCAATCATTCCTGAGTCATTTTTCTCCAATTTAAAGCTTTCTGGATTGGCCATTTCCCAGACCATGGTGCCATTTTGGTAACGGCTTAAGCGTGAAATGTATTCACGGTTTGAAGCGCAGTCCAAAATGAAATCTGAGCGTAATTCATTATATTTGAGAGCGCCTTCTGTTTTGGTGTTATTAAATTTTTGCGCCACAACGACATGGTGATATTGCCCTTGTTTCTTAATGCTATCTAAATCAATCTGGAAAGTAATTCCATTATTTCTCAGCATGGTTTTAAAGTTTTCAGCATATACACTTTGGATCGCGATGATACTCATTAGTATAAGAAGTAGTTTTTTCATTTTTATTTTCATCCTAATTTAAAAAGACTTTTTTGATAAAATTTTCTGTTTGTATTTTATTTTGACGGTAGTCTGAAATCCCTTTGGCAGAAAAAATTGCATAATCACATCTGATTATCGGTGCAACATTTGGCTTTGTAGGGTTGGTTTTGCAGTTAATCGGTGAGACAGCTTGATCGACTCTATATTCATGGTCAAAATTGACTTGAAGATATATTTCACCATTATCTTTATAGATTTGGACTGAACCAAATTGATGCCCAAGTTTTTGTGCTAATTGTTCAGTTTTGAGTTTCGACTTAAATTCAATACGATCATAATATCCGAAGGTGGATTTCAAAAGGTTTTGATCTAGCACGCCAACGGAGCTATAGACATTGGGAACCTCAATTTTTGAGAGTGCAAAACTTTGCTGATGCTGGTCGACGTTAATACCCTCAAAATTAATCTGATAGGCTGAACCAATGTCTTTGACATGGGTTTTTAAAGTGACTTCACTGCATGAGTTAGAGACAGAAGAAGGCTGTCTTCGATCTTCAGCAAAAGTACTGTTACAAATACGAAGCTTTGTCGTGGTATCAGAGAGTGATCTTAAAGTTGAATAATAACGTTTCCAAATATGATCAAAATATTGACTACGCGCTAAACTAGAGAAGTAGTTTTGGTTTGACACCAATCCCTTAAAACGTGTGGTTTCATTGACACTACTTTTTGGCACAATAATACTAAAACGATTTTGTGCGCCATTTAAGGGTTCGCTTTTGGTAGATTGACCTGAATAGCTTAAAACTTTTTGATAAAGATTATTTTGTTCGCCTGTCACTTGGCAGCCTGTGAGTAACAACAGACTTGATGTGAAGATTAAAATTTTCTTATTCATGATAATTACTCAAATACATAACTGACATCGACAGACAAGATTGGCGTTAGGCTTTGAATAATGCGTTGATTTTGATGATCAAAATAGACTTTCCAAGGGTTGGCAATATTTTGACATTCAAATAAACCATAATATTTTTGTAAGTTTGGTGTATCTAAAATTTCTGCCCCACGATATGGATATAAAGATTTAGGATGTTGTTCAATTTGAACCAGTTGTCCTAAGTCTTTTTCACAATATTGTTGAGCGCGTTCATACATCACCACACCAGCCTTGTATGAAACATTATTCAATGCAATTTGACGTGGACTTTTAAATTTATCGTGAAAATACTCTTGAACTGTTGGATATTGAACGAAAATATTTTCATTTAGGTCGCTTGACGAGTTCCATTTGTCTATGGCTTTGGTGAGCCAGCCAGCTTGAGTAAAGGTGCTAGTCAAGGTGAAACAGCCAAGTAGCATGAGTTGACGAATCATGTTTTATTCCCTCTAAAAAATAAGTTAGAAATTATTTTATTTTTAAAGTTTTAGTTAAAAATTACTTTATATATCAATGAGTCGTATACATAAAATAACGAATCTAAAAGATACAGTAAACATAGTTCAGATACAAATAGACCATTCAATTTTTACATCATTGAATGGTCTGATTTGAATATCAGGCAGATATTTGATTAGCTCGACTGTTGCTCTGCTTGAATTGCAGTCAATGCAATGGTAAACACAATGTCATCTACCAATGCACCACGAGACAAGTCGTTTACTGGTTTGTTCAAACCTTGTAGCATTGGACCAACACTTACCACATTCGCAGAACGTTGTACGGCTTTATAAGTCGTGTTACCAGTGTTCAGGTCAGGGAAAATGAACACATTGGCACGGCCTGCAACTTCAGAGTTAGGTGCTTTAGAGCGACCAACACTTTCAACAGATGCTGCATCGTACTGTAATGGGCCATCAATCAGTAAATCAGGACGACGCTGTTTCGCAATTTCAGTCGCTTTCGCTACTTTTTCTACATCAGCACCTGCACCTGAAGTACCGGTTGAATAAGAAATCATCGCAATGCGTGGGTCAATACCAAACGCTTTTGCAGAGTCTGCAGACTGGATTGCAATTTCAGCCAATTGTTCCGCATCTGGGTCTGGGTTAATCGCACAGTCACCGTACACATATACTTCATCTGGTAACAGCATAAAGAATACTGAAGATACCAATGAATAATCAGGTGCAGTTTTAATGAGCTGGAATGCGGGACGAACTGTATTGGCTGTAGTATGCACAGCACCAGACACCAAACCATCAACCTGATCAAGTGCTAACATCATCGTACCTAATACGACAGTGTCTTGCAGCTGTTCACGTGCTTGATCGTCAGTAAGTTTGCCTTTACGCATCGCAACCATTTTTTCGACATAGTTTTCACGAATCAAGTCAGGATCAATGATTTCTAAGTCGTGTGGAAGCTCAATACCGCGTGCTTTGGCAACATCGACTACCGCTTCTGGTTTTGCCAATAATACGCAGTGGGCAATACCACGTGATTGACAAATCGCTGCAGCTTGAACGGTACGTGGCTCATCACCCTCTGGAAGCACGATACGTTTTTTCGCTGCAATAGATTTTTGCACCAATTCATGGCGGAACGCAGAAGGCGATAAACGTGGTTTATGCGTATCGCTGATTAATTGGGTTAACCATTCTGCATTGATGTGACTGGCCACAAAGCGGGTAACTTGTTCTGCACGCTCAGTATCATCTACAGGAATTTCGTTGCTCAGGTTTAATAACTGTTGTGCAGTTTCAAAGGTGCTCAATTTAGTATGTAAAATTGGCAAGCCATTTTTGATCGCCGTTTGACAGAATTCTAAAGCTTGTGTACTTGGTGCTTGATGTTCAGTCAACACCAAACCTGCAAGTGGAATACCATTGCTGCTAGCTAAGCTACTGGCAAGCAATACATCTACACGGTCAGAACCACTAATGATCAGTTCGCCTGCAACAAATTTGTGCATTTCATGTTCGATGTTTGATGCAATCAGGCTGCTGTGTAGAACACGGCGCTGCGCAGCTTCACCTTGGCTAATCCATTCTGCAGAAATGTGTGCAGCCAAGTCCGACATGCGTGGCACACTTAAAGTATTGCTGAATGGCACCAAGCCAATCACTGGCATGCAATCTTTACCAATCATTGGATGTGTAGTTTGAATTTTGCTGACAAACTGGTTGGTGTCGCTAATTAAACGTAAGTTTGGATCAAGCGTAACAGGAATTTGTGCAGAATCTTCTGGTAAACCTTTGGTACGCATAAACAATACGCCCGCAGTACGCTCACAAGTTGCACCACCAAAGAAACGTAATTGATTGTCTACTTTTGACGCTGTTTTAACAGCATTGTTGATGTCGGCATTGCTGACAATAATGACTTTTGCATCAAGTGCTTTAGCCAAATTTGCATTCAATTCAGTTGCAAATGGATCACGTCCGTTTGGCAACACGCCTTCTACAATAATGATATCGTGATGTTTAGAAATTTCACGATGTAAACGAACTGCATCTTCAAGCAATTCGTCATTTTCATCATTTTTTAAACGCTCAGTCAGCGCAGTATAAGAAATCGGCTCAACTGTTTCATGCTTGAACAGGTGACGATACAACGCAGTTGTGCGGTCTGCTTCAGGTTGTAATTCTTGTGAAAAAGGCTTTAAGAAACCTGCTTTTACGCCTTGGCATTCCAAAGCGTAAATTAAACCTAAACATGCTGATGTTAAACCAACACCAATTTCTGTAGGAACCAAAAGTATTGTTTTCATAATTTTTTCTAAATCGTAAAGGGACTGATTGAAAGTGGCTGAGCACTACGATTGCTTAAGCAATCGCAGCGTCACATTCAGACTTTTTTGCAGCTGACTTTAGCTCCTCTGCAACTTGCGCAGTTTCTTTCGCAATACGGCCTTCTTCGTCAGTTGGTACAACCCAAATTTGTGGACCGCCTGTACCTGCATCAATACGACCTTCAGTACCGCGTTTTAAGCTGTCATTGCGTTCTTTGCTGAAGTTAAAGCCAAAGTGTGGCAAGTAAGATACAGTTTTTTCACGGATGTACGCAGAGTTTTCGCCAATACCACCTGTGAAGAATAAGCCATCTAAGCGTGGTAAACCACAGCTAAGTGCAGCTAAAGATTTAGCTAAACGGTAGCAGAATACTTCAATTGCAAGCGTTGCATCTTCGTTGCCTTGTTCAGATGCTTCAATCAGGGTACGCATGTCGTTCGATAAGCCTGACAAACCAAGTAAACCACTTTGGCTGTTTAGCATTTTGTCAATTTTGTAGATATCCCAACCTAAGTTGCTTGCAAGGAAGCTGTGTAAGCTTGGGTCTACATCACCACTACGAGTACCCATCACCAAACCTTCAAGTGGGGTTAGGCCCATCGATGTGTCTACACTTTGACCATTCCAGATTGCACAAGTCGAGCTACCGTTACCCAAGTGAGCAGTTAACCAGCCACCTTGTTTGAAGCTGCCAGCCAACTCTGAACCGCGCTCTGAAACGTATGCGTGACTTGTACCGTGGAAGCCATAACGACGTACGTTGTGGTCGGTATATAAGAATTTAGGCACTGCATAACGGTAAGCGTGAGCAGGCATCGTTTGGTGGAATGCAGTATCAAATACAGCCACTTGCGGAAGTTCTGGGAACAAACGCATTGTTGCTTCAATACCCACCAAGTGTGCAGGGTTGTGTAAAGGTGCAAGCGGAGTTGCTTCACGAATACGTTGCACGATTTCTTCAGTTAATAATTCTGCTTTGGTTAAAGTACCGCCGTGTACAACGCGGTGACCAATGGCTTGTGGCTTATATTGAGATAAGCGACCAAGAATAGTTTCCAATGCTTTTTCATGGTCAGCATGTGGAATAGAAAGTTCGAGCGGCTCACCACCTGCGGTAATGCCTTTAATGCGCGCATCAGCAGAACCTAGATTTTCTGCCAAACCAAAGATACGATCTCCAACGCTTTCAGATACAAGCGCATATTTGATAGAAGAAGATCCGCAGTTAATCACTAATACTGATGTAGTCACTTTTATGTACCCGAATTCTAATTGAAGTTATCCCTAGTCAATCAAGCTGCATTGCAAGATATGGCAAACGGCAATCTATTGTGTTGCAATCTTGATCATTACGTATGTTTTATCATGGGTTTTTTATTGCTCCTAGATAGACTTTAGGAGATTAGACTTAAGCATTATCGACCATGAAATCAGAAATAATTAAAATTTATCAGCCCGAAACTTTCATTTTTTCATGAAATGATGGTCTAAAATTTCTGCTTAATTCCTGTTGTATTCTCTTAACATAGCACACTTCATTCTGCAGGCGAGTGGCAAACTGTTTTAAATTATTTCCTCAATCTTTGTCGGTTTATTTTGATTTGGCAGCGTATTTAATTTCCGACCAACGGACAATCACATAAGCAATCAGTGCCACCATAAAAAACACCAACATCATCCACGCCAAGCCTTGTAAGGTTTCAATAATGGTGCGGTAAATTTCCAATACCCAGCGTTCTTGCGTCAGTTCAATCACAATTCTTTTGTCATTTTCGGCATAGGTGAGTGGGGTAATGTATTTTTCCATATCGTAAATACGAATGCCTGAAGATGTGCCGACCACCATGCCTGCAAATTTGGTGTACTTTGCCCATGCTTCATGAATTGGGTCGTGGATGATACGCGCCAAAATTGCATTGATGGAGCTGGAAAACAGACGCATGACAATGAACGACACCAACAGTGCTAAAGCAAAGGTACTAATAATCAAATAATAAAACATAAGCATCGCCACTCTTTTTGATGATTTTTCTAATCTTGATGGTGTTTTTATTTTAAGTGAGCGTGAGGCAGAAATGTGTAGTGGAACTGTGTCTTAAAACAATGTCTAAAAAATAGAAGGGAATAATGTTCAGCTTCCTGTGAAACTGAACATTATATTTGGATATTGCAAAATTACAGATGGATTTTATTGGCGGATTTGACCATCGCCAAACACGATCCATTTTTGTGAGGTTAAACCTTCCAAACCGACAGGGCCACGGGTATGAATTTTATCGGTAGAGATTCCAATTTCAGCACCTAAACCATATTCAAAACCATCAGCAAAGCGTGTAGAAGCGTTAATCATGACTGAACTAGAATCTACCGCAGCCAAGAATTGACGCGCCAAACTAAAGTTTTCAGTAATAATGGCATCAGTATGATGTGAACCATATTTATTGATATGTTCAATTGCCTCATCAATTCCTGAAACCACTTTAACCGCCAAAATTGGACCTAGATATTCGGTGTACCAGTCTTCTTCTGTGGCAGTTTTGACAGTCGTGCCTAAAATCTTTTGGGTTGCAGGGCAACCGCGTAATTCAACTTGTTTCTCTGCATACAGTTCTGCAATGCGAGGTAGAAATTGCTCAGCAACTCGCTCATCGACTAACAAGGTTTCCATAGCATTACACACGCCATAACGGTGAGTTTTTGCATTCAGGGCAATAGGCAGGGCTTTTTGTAAATCGGCCTGTGCTTCTACAAATACGTGACAGTTACCATCCAAATGTTTAATCACTGGAATACGCGCTTCATTGCTGATGCGTTCAATCAGACTTTTACCGCCACGTGGCACAATTACATCTACATATTCAGACATGGTAATTAATTGCCCAACGGCAGCACGGTCTGAGGTGTTAATCACTTGCACCGATGTTTCTGGCAAGCCTGATGCTTTTAAGCCGTGTTGAATCGCGGCAGCAATCGCTTGGTTAGATTCCAGTGCTTCAGAACCACCACGTAAAATAATCGCATTGCCTGATTTTAATGCCAAAGACGCAGCTTCAAGGGTTACGTTTGGACGTGATTCGTAAATCATGCCCACCACACCTAGCGGTACACGCATTTTGCCCAATTGAATACCAGATGGACGGTAAGCCATATCAGTAATTTCACCAATTGGATCCATGAGACCAATCACATCTTTCAGACCTTGTAACATGCCTTTAAAGCGTGCGGGGTTAAGTTCTAAGCGATCAAGCAGTGCGCTATCCAAGTTGTTGTTACGACCTTTGGTCATATCAATTTGGTTGGCAGCTAAAATAGCGGACTCGCTATTTTCCAATGCCGTATAAATAGCCGATAACGCATTGTTTTTAGATTGGGTAGAAGCGCTTGCTAAGACACGAGAGGCTTGGCGTGCTTGTTGTCCTACCGTTTGCATATATTGTTCAATAGACTCTTGCATAGCGGTTTGATCACTTAGAAATTTCAACTCGATATTAACAGTCTGTGCCTGCACAATGAAGCGTCTCAGCGGAAAATCGACTAAATTGTTCAATCTTTTCATATTTTTCAATGCTTTCATCACAAAAATTAATATTTTGAAATGCTTTATGATTTAAAAGTAGATGAGCGGTCATAGAAAATGTTGCGTATAAAATCAGCACCTGTATAGAATGATGCGATAACGACATTGATGTCATTCACAACAATAAGCAGGATGCCACTTTAATTCAGATAAGTGGGTAATCGTTCAATGACGAACACTTGCACAATAAAAATAAAATGCGCATGGAGGTAAGGAATATGAATTCCATGATCCAGATGGACACGGATGTACAGGACGCAAGTTCGCATGTCTGTTTTTTTGATATTTACGATAAACACAGCTTTAAACAACCCGCTCGTACCACTTGGATCAACGGCTGGAAAGTGGAATACATGGCAATTGCTCAGCCAGAAACCGCACATTTAACTCCAATTGTGATTATTGGTGGTGCATTCCAAAACTTTAATTCATATAAATATTGTGTCGAGCAGCTTTTTCGTGCAGGGCCAATCATTTTAATTGATATGCCATCTATGGGCGCCAATCAGCAAATGACCAATGTGGAAACAGGTGAGTCGGCAGGAACGCTAGAACTGCATGATTTAGGTCAGATGTTGGGTGATTGGCTGGATATTGTCGGCTTAGATAAAGTATCCGTCATGGGCATGTCATTGGGTTCGGTGGTGGCATCGTGTCTAGCAGATCAGCGTCCTGAATTGATTGATCGCATGATTTTAATGGGGGTTATGCAAAAGACCCGTAAAAGTTGGCGCATGTTGCTTGAAGAATCACTGCATTTAATGAAAGAGCAGCGCATGGATGAATTTGGTCAGGCGGTGATTTTATACTTGGTCAATCATGCCAAAATGGAACAAACTCGCATGTCACCGACTGCAAAGCGTTTGTTTTACCGACAAATGGCCGACTTTACCGCTACAGAGCAAGATCGCTACGATGTGAACTGCAACCGTTTATTGCGGTTAACCAATGTGCCTATTCCGCAATGTAAGGTTTTGGTGGCGTGTGGGCAATATGACAGTTTTACCTTGCCGCATGAAAATGCCAATTTTGCCTTACAGTGCCCGAACATGGAATTTGCCATGATTGCCAATGCAGATCATGTGCCGCAATTACAGCGCCGTAAAGAAACCATGAATTTATTTGCGACCTTTTTAAGCGATGAATCTATTCAGGACTTAGATGGCATTATTCCAATGACACGTGCGCAACTATTGACGATGGAACGCCGTGGAGAAGCGCGTATTCGGGTGCAAAATCCGCAAAGTCATTTGCAGTATCGTCATTCTGATTTGAAAATTGCCACGCACATTGTCGATTTAAACTTCTTTGGTGTATTGCTTGATTTTGAAAATGCTGCGTTGGCGGCACAAGCAGCACAGTTTGAACGAGATATGGCCTTAGAATTACAGGATGAGGAAGGCAGTTTTAGCATTGAATGTTTAATTTTTGAAAGCCAAGGGCAGCAACTACGCGCATTATTTAAGCATGGTAGTTTTGAGGTGGCAGAACGTTTGTTGCGTTATGTGGAACGTCAAAAAGCGGCTGCACAAAATTTGGAATATGCCCGTTAGTAGATAAAATCAGTGCTTGGTTTAAAATTATCCAAAGAAAATAGAATCAAAATAGCGTGTTAAACCACGCTATTTTTTTTGTAGGCATGAACCATCCAGACTAAATCGCCTAAATGTTCTGCGGTTGTTTTTTCTAAAGAGCTGTTGGAAAAATACAGTTGTGGTTGTTGTAGCTGCACTTGCTCAAAACCTGCATTTTGAAAAAACTGAGTTAATTCCTGCGGAGATTGAAAGTGAAAGGTGAAAGCACTGCGTGACATAAATTTCAATAATCGGCTGCAGTTCCAAATAAAATTGGCGAGCTTGTTTTTGACGGGTTCAGGGTAAATATCGGTTAAATAATGCAGTTCTGGAAAGTCTTGGGTGTAGTTACACATGCCATTTAACAGCTGTTGTAGCATGTCTTTGCTGAAGTAGTTAATTAAACCTTCACTAATAATTACTAAGGGCTGCGAGTGATCAAAATATTCAAAGGCCTGTTGAAAGGATTCACTAAAAATATCGGCGGTGAGAACTTCAGGTGCGTCGTGGTCAATTTGTCGTAACGCTTGAGTTTTAATTTGCGCCATATCAGGCAAATCCAGTTCACGGTAATTCAGTTCAGGATATTTTTGTCGAAAGTTCCAGCTGCGTGGTGACAGCCCAGATGCAATTTCGAGCACTTGTAATTGCGGATGTTGCTGAATCAGTGCGGTTAAGTGTGCATCAATCATTTGGTGACGTTGTTTGAGGGTGCTGCGCATACTGCCGCCCACATGACGTTCTGCCCAGTTTTCTAAAGGATGTACCAATTTGGCTAAAAACTTGCCTTTTCGGGTCGCAAATACAGGATGTGAAATCCCCCTTTGATACCAGATATATCCCGTATAATGTGCGGTAAAAGAAATATGCCGATGTTTGGACAATGCAGTCGTGTCTGAGCGAGTTGGCTTGGCATCCGAGTTGTGCATTTCAGTCCTTTTTTCTGTCGTGATTTTGCTGTTCAGCAATGTTTTTGTCATTTTCGTATAGACCTTAATTGTTTGTATGGTGGTCGTTGTCTTTTTAGGCATGCTTTGACACTCAAGCTGCGGTGTCAGGCATATACTCAAAATAGAATAAGTTTATCATAATCAAAAAGGAATAAGCTGTCGTGTTCCTTTGTCGTATAAATGCTGTGAAAAAGTGAAGGCGTATAGGGTCTGTTGACATTTCATAAATGGCTTGCGCTGTAGGCTAAAACTGAGCAGATCAGGCATAAAACGCAGGGAATAGTGGACCTATTTTCAAGTTCCATAACGCAATCTGAGAAAGTTTTAGCCACATGAGCAAGAACAAAGCGTTGCTTTGTTTGCTGCGCAAGGGGGCGAGCATATTTTTTGCTGCTATTGCGTTATGTGCCAGTCATTTAGAATGACTAAATTTCCTGTCCCATGCCTTATATCAGCTAAAAAATATGTGTCGTCGCAAACATAGACGAATTGTCAACAGACCCTAGTTAGTTTGTGGTGATCTCAAGTCGCAGCGTTTTTAGTGGTACTTGAATAATTGGTCGGGTCGTGACTAGTTTGTGCTGCCAGTAGCGTGGCACTTTGTTCTTTAAATACCAAGATACGATCACGGACGCTTCGCCATTCATCACCCAAGTCTAAAACTTCAGCAATGCTAAACTCTGCACTAAGCTCAGGGATTTTACCGCGCATGCGTTCTAAACGTGCCTGATTCGGCAAGGGTAAATCGGCAATCGCATTTAAAGCCAATCGTTGTGCAGCACGGTTGTTGCAGACCAATCCCATGTCACAGCCTGCAAGCAAAGCGGCATGAATACGTGCATCGGCATCGCCTGCTACACAAGCCGCCTGCATGCTTAAATCATCCGAAAAGAGTACACCATCATAGTCCAAGTCTTTGCGAAGCACTTGCTGTAACCAAAACTCAGAAAAACCTGCAGGGTTCGGATCGACCTGATCATAAATGACATGCGCAGGCATGAGCGCATCCAGTTGATTTTGCAGTTGGATAAAGGTTTGCATATCCTGTTGTTGAATTTCGGCAAAAGAACGTGAATCTATCGCGGCAGCAACGTGAGAGTCTGCTTTAACCGATCCATGTCCAGGAAAGTGTTTGCCTGTGGTTGCCATTCCTGCACGATGCATTCCACGTAAAAAAGCATCTGCCAAAGCAATAATATCGACAGGACGCGCAGCAAAAGCACGATCTCCAATGACATCACTGATGTCATTTAAATCTAAAACGGGTGCAAAACTAAAATCAATGCCTACGGCTAATACTTCGGTGGCCATCAACCAGCCACATTCTTCGGCTAAATCTAAGGCACGTTCAGGTTCGTTTTGGTATAACTCGCCAAATCTACCCATAGCAGGCAATAGGGTAAAACCTTGTTTTAAGCGTTGTACGCGTCCGCCTTCCTGATCGACTGCAATTAAAATATCAGGGCGTACCTGACGCATGTGGTCGGTCAAGGCGCGTACTTGCGCAGGAGATTGGATATTTCGGGCAAATAAAATGACTCCACCGACTTGCGGAGCGCTTAATAGTTCAATATCTTCTTGAGTAAGTTCTGTGCCAGCGATGTCGAGCATCAATGCGCCAATCATATTGGGTGTCCGTATTCGATTTTTATCAATAAAAAAACAATACCTGAATTCTGCAATGATTTGCTACATTTTGACAGCACAGATTATGATAAAACTACACGACAGATCCAAATTAAGTTGTATAAGATTTTGAATCTGCTCAATTCATTGTGAAAAGCAGAGATTGGTCAAAAACCAAGGACGTAAATATTTTTATGAAACTTCAAACCATCGCTTGTGCGGTTGCAATAGCAACTGGCGGTTTTTTCTTTTCTCACGCCATTAACGAGGCAATTGCAGCCAATAATACCGCTGTCGTTGCTAACAGTATTGTGCCGACGCAGGAACAAGCTTTGGTTTCGCGTCAATTGGCGACCTTGGTCGATCGTCAGCATTATTTAAATCAGCGTTTAGATGCCGCAACGTCGCAGCGCATTTTTGATTTTTATATCGACAGTTTAGACCCAGACCATACTTTGTTTTTGGCTAAAGAAGTTGAGCAATACCGCAAACAATATGCAGCAACATTTGGCGCTTCATTAAAAGCAGGCAATTTGGCGGGGCCGTATCAAATTCATGCACAGTATCGTGAACGCTTAAAACAGTTTTATCATTTCATGTTGGCAGAGCTGAAAAAACCACAAAATTTAAAACAGCCAAATGTCACGATTGAAACAGATCGGGAAAAAGCACCGTTCTTTAATACTGAAGCAGAAATGCGTAAGCATTGGCAAAAAATGTTGGTGTCACAGCTCATTAACCTGACCATTAGCAAAGAAGAAGAATTGGCAAAACAAAAAGCCATTAAAGATAACCCTGAATTGACCAATGGTCAGGATTTGGCAAGTCCAGAAGATTTGACTCCAGTGCAGACTTTAACTAAGCGTTATACTCGTCAGTTAGAGCGCATGGATCGTTTAAAGAGCGATGATGTGCTGGATAAAACTTTGAATGCGATGATGCTGACTTATGATCCGCACAGCAATTATTTCCCACCTGTTGATGCGATGGAGCTGAATCGTCAAACGACTTTGCAGCTTGAAGGGATTGGGGTGTCGATTCGTCCTGAACGAGGCAATGAAGACTACACTAAAATTGAAACCATTGTTGAAGGTGGCCCTGCCAGTAAAACAGGGCAGGTGAAATCGGGTGACCGCATTATTGGTGTGGCGCAAGATGGCGAAAAAATGGTGGATGTTGTGGGTTGGCCGAGCAATGAAATTGTGGGGCTGATTCGCGGTAAACGTGGCACCAAAGTCACTGTGCGTTTGTTGGGTGCGGGTGCGGCGATGAATCAGGCGCGTAATGTGACCATTGTGCGTGATGTGATTCAGGAAGAAGATGCGGGAGTTCGCTCACGAACGATTGACATCAAACGTGATGGTCAAACTTATACCTATGGTGTGATTGAAATTCCATCGTTTTATTTGAATTACCGTGCGCGTCGTGCAAGTAATGAATATCGCTCGGTGTCGGAAGATACCAACAATGCCCTGAAAAGTTTGGCGGCCAAAAATGTCGCAGGGATTATTGTCGATTTACGTAACAACCCTGGCGGTTCACTAGAAGAAGTGGCACGTATGCTTGGGCAAGTAATCAAATCAGGCCCTGTAGTGCAAATTCGTGATGGCAATGGCAACGTGAGCGTATTTGAAGATGACGATGGCGGTGCACAGACTTATGCAGGCCCATTGGCAGTGATGATTAACCTTGCTTCTGCTTCGGCCAGTGAAATTTACTCTGCTGCAATTCAGGACTATCAGCGCGGGATTGTGATTGGTAGCACCACCACAGGTAAAGGTACAGCGCAGGTACAACTCGACACCTTAGCCTATGGGCAGGCGACCTTAACTCAACGTAAGTTCTACCGTATTACAGGTGGAAGTACCCAAAACAAAGGTGTGATTCCTGACATTAAACTGGTGGATATTTACAATGAGGAGTTTGGTGAGCGTAAAGCTAAAAATGCCTTGAAGTGGGATACCATTCCAACTGCGCCATTTAAGCGTGAAGGTTCAGTACAGCCGTACATCACCAAGTTGGGTCAATTGTCACAGCAACGTGTCACGCTTGATCCACAATTTCAATATTTGGAACAACGTAAGCAAATTGCCAAACAAACTGAAGATCGCAAAAGCATTGTGTTAGATATTGAACAACGCAGAGCAGAGTTGTTAGCTTTGGAGCAACAAACGCTGACTGCGGAAAACAAACGCCGTCAGGAAACAGGTTTGAAACCATTTGCTAATTGGGAAAGCTATCAGGCATCTATTGATGCTTTGGCAGAAGCGCGTGCCAAAATGAAAGCGGCACAACGCCCTGCTTTACCTGAGGAAGAAGCTTTTGTGATTGAAGCAGCGCAGGTGTTGCAAGACTATGCCATGTTACAAAAAGGTGTTTCTGAGCCGAATCAACCTTAAAACAATGTTAGAATCTTAATCAAATAGAACCAGCAGCGAAAAGTTGCTGGTTTTTTTCATCCTAAAGCGAAAAGTAAAGTGACAAGATGCATATAGCTTTGAGTCAGACAGCTATTTTTAGCAGTTTTGAATTGCCATTATTTCATGATGACATATTATATATTTGACTATTGACCAAAGCGGAATAGTATTAGACTCTTAAGTCAATGCAGTCTTTGCTAGATCAATCCGTCGTTCAGGTTGCTTTTTAGTTATTATTTATAAGAGAGTGTGAGATTGAGTAGCCGAAAAACAATAAAATATGACAGAGATGGATACATCTAATGATGCATGTACATTATGATCTGAGCTTGGTAATTGGCTCGGTAGCAATCTCAGTATTGGCCTGCTATTTTGCAGTGTCTGTTGGGCAAATGCTTTTTCAAAATGTACAACAACAACTAAAAAAAATTGCATTAATCATGAGTGGTTTGCTGCTGGGTGCGGCAGTGTGGAGTATGCATTTTGTGGGCATGTTGGCCTGCCAGTTACCTGCACCGTATCAATTTGATCTTAGCTTTACGACCCTATCTTTTGTTATTGCATTTATCGCCTCTACGTTTGCGGTTTGGCTGACCACGCAATCGACCTTGCCTGTGGCGCGTTTGATCCTGAGCGGCATTTTAATGGGGTTGGGTATTTCAGGCATGCACTATACGGGCATGATGGGAATTCAGGTAGAAGGCTACCGTAGTTATTATGATCCTACCATTGTTTTGCTGTCTGTATTAGTGGCCATTGGCGGAGCAATACTTACCTTTTGGTTTATGTTTCATTCCAAGTGCAGAATGGGGCGTCAGGCACAATATAAAATTTTCATTGCGGTGCTCATGAGTCTGAGCATTGTTGCCATGCACTATATAGGCATGGAAGCACTGCATTTTTACTCTACAGCAGATTTGCCTCAATCAGGGCACTTCCAGATCGGGCAAGGGCCAGCTCTGTTGGTGGTTATTTTAGTGACCAGTCTGATTTTTGCTGCTGCGGTGGGCGTATCTCTGCTGGAGCTGCGCTTAGAAGAAAAAAGCAGACAATTGTCTTTAGCCAACCGTGAATTGGCCAATCAGGCAGTCAAAGATAACCTGACCAAATTGCCCAACCGTTTATATTTAGCTGAATATGCACAATTGCTTTTTTCTGAGCATCGGCAAAAAAACACTAAAATTGCATTTTTGTATATCGACTTAGACCGCTTTAAAGCGGTGAATGACGTATTTGGGCATCATGTTGGCGATCAATTGCTGATTCAGTTGTCTAAACGTGTGCAATCCCACTTGGGCGAAAATACCCAGTTATTAAGAATTGGTGGCGATGAATTTCTTTTGGTGATTGAACATACCGACATTGCAGAAGCCACTGTCATTTCTGAAAAAATATTAGAACTGATTCAGCAAAGTTTCTTAATTGCAGGCAAGGTCATTAATATTTCAGGCAGTATTGGCATTGCGATGTATCCAGAGCATGGCACCAATTTGCAAGATATTTTAATGAATGCTGATGCGGCGATGCTGACCTCTAAATATCAGGGGCGTAACACCAGTTCGGTATTTAATTATGATCTGGAGTTACTTGAGGCCAAAAGCCAAAGTAAGTTGATTAATGATTTATATAAAGCGGTTGAACAACAACAATTTGCGTTGTTCTATCAGCCAAAGTTTAAAGCCGCTGACCATAAAATTTGTGGCGTAGAAGCTTTAATTCGTTGGTATCACCCCGTACATGGTTTACTTACCCCAAATATGTTTATTAAAGGGGCTGAAAAGACGGGGTTGATTATTCAAATTGGCTATTGGACGCTAGAAGAAGCCTTTAAACAAATTCAAATTTGGGAAAGATCGGGTGCACCGTTATTTCCTGTGGCTGTGAATTTATCGGCAGTGCAGTTTGAACATAAACACTTATTTTCGACGTTAGAAAACTTGTTTAAACGCTATGAGATTCAACCCCATCACCTGATGATTGAAGTGACTGAAAGTACAGCAATGCATCATATTGAATCGAGTATTCGTAGTTTTGAGCGTTTGCGTCAAATGGGGATTCAATTGGCGATTGATGATTTTGGTACAGGACATTCGAGTTTCTTGTATTTGAAAAAATTGCCAGTCGATGAGTTGAAAATTGACCGTGCTTTTATTTTAGATTTGTGTTTGGACAGCAAAGAAGAATTAATTTTAGAAAGTATTATTCAGTTAGCCATTAAACTGGGTTTAACTGTGACCGCTGAAGGGGTGGAAACGCCATTGCAAGCTGAGATTTTAACCCGTTTAGGCTGTCAGCAATTACAGGGCTACTTATTAGGCTTACCAATGGATGTTGAGCGTTTAGAAGAGCTGTTTAAACATTCGGCTTAAGCTAGCGATCATGCTACCGCTCAAGATAGCGTACAAGTGAGCGACCAAGTCCAGCGTTTAATTTCAGTGATGAAACAAGATGAATATAGTTTGGCTGAGTTGATGCAGTTGTTAGGTTTAACTCATAGCGCAACATTCCAAAAGAACGATATGAATCCTGCCATAGAAGTAGGTTTGATTGAACGTACGATTCCAGAAAAACCGAAAAGCCAAAAGCAAAAGTATAGATTGAAAAAATAACTATATTCTCAGTTGTGGATAAATTAGAACATATCAACAATCAATAAAATTTGATTCAAATCTGCTACAATTACGCCAATTTTTCATATTGATCATTTTGATCTTATACACTGCGGTTCTGCAGTAGGTGTCTTGCATGAGTTTTAAAGATGAGTTAGCGGCGCAGGTCGCACAGCGACGTACTTTCGCGATTATTTCCCACCCCGATGCTGGTAAAACCACCATGACAGAAAAACTGCTGTTATGGGGACAAGCCATTCAAGTTGCAGGGATGGTAAAAAGCCGTAAGTCAGATCGTGGCGCAACATCTGACTGGATGGAAATGGAAAAAGAACGTGGTATTTCCATTACAACTTCGGTGATGCAATTCCCGTATAAAGACAAAATGATTAACCTGCTCGATACCCCAGGGCACGAAGATTTCTCTGAAGATACTTACCGCACTCTAACTGCGGTGGACTCTGCACTGATGGTGATTGATGGTGCGAAAGGTGTCGAAGACCGTACCATTAAATTAATGGATGTGTGTCGTATGCGTGACACACCCATCATTTCATTCGTCAACAAAATGGACCGCGAAATTCGTGAACCATTAGAGTTGTTGGATGAAATTGAAAATGTCCTCAAAATTAAGTGTGTGCCAATCACTTGGCCAATGGGTACAGGGCGTGATTTCGCAGGGGTGTTTAACCTCATCGAAGAAAAGTTTTATGTGTACAAATCAGGTTTTGGTTCAACCATTCCTGAAATTGAAGTACGTGATGGCTATAACCATGCAGACCTACGTGAAAAAGTAGGTGAATTGGCATGGGCGGCATTTGAAGAATCACTTGAATTGGTACAAATGGCGAATGAGCCTTTAGACCGTGAAGAGTTTTTAGCGGGTCGTCAAACACCAGTGCTGTTTGGTACGGCTTTGGGTAACTTCGGTGTAGATCATGTATTGAATGCATTCAGTGAATATGCGCCGCCGCCAAAAGCACATCCAACGCAAGACCGTATTGTAGAAGCCAATGAAGAAGGCTTTAGTGGTTTTGTTTTTAAAATTCAGGCCAATATGGATCCGAAGCACCGTGACCGTATTGCTTTCATGCGAATCTGTTCAGGCAAGTATGAAAAAGGCTTAAAAATGAAGCATGTGCGTATTGATAAAGATGTACGTATCAGCGATGCCTTGACCTTCTTGGCAGGTGACCGTCAGCACCTCGAAGAAGCTTGGCCGGGCGACATTATTGGTCTACATAACCACGGGACGATTCAAATTGGCGATACCTTCACTTCGGGTGAAAAGTTGCAATTTACAGGGATTCCGCACTTCGCACCTGAAATGTTCCGTCGTGTACGCTTGAAAGACCCATTGAAGTCCAAACAGCTGCAAAAAGGCCTTAAAGAGCTTTCAGAAGAAGGTGCAACGCAAGTCTTTATGCCACAAAACAGCAATGATTTAATCGTAGGTGCTGTTGGTGTGCTACAGTTTGAAGTCGTCGCCTATCGCCTGAAAGAAGAATACAAAGTCGATTGTATTTACGAGCCTGTCAGCATCAACACGGTACGCTGGGTGTCTTGTGCCGATGAGAAAAAGTTTAACGAATTTAAGAAAAAAGCCCACGATCAGTTGTCTGTCGATGGTGGTGGTCACTTAACTTATCTCGCGCCAAGTCGTGTGAATTTACAGTTAATGCAAGAGCGTTACCCTGACATTGAGTTTAGAAATACACGCGAGCACTAAGCCTCAGGTTGATGATGCTTAATCTGGCAGATGCAATCAGCGTAGCGCAGATGAATGTTCGGCATGCCTAAAAGTTTCAAAATTAAAACAGCTTCTTTAGGAAGCTGTTTTATTATGGGGGCGGTAAAAGATTAAAGATTATTTTTGATAAATGAATTGGGGAAATCATGCAGCAAAAATCGGTTTATCTGGGTGCAATTTTGAGCGGGATGGTTTTGCTTAGCGCCTGTGACTCATCTAAACAAGATCAAAACTCAGATGAGCAAACGTCTATTTTTCAGAAAGATCAAGCGGATGTTTTACCGTATTTGAATATCAAGCAACAGGCGGCAGAAATTGCCTTGCCATTTTGTGAAAATAAAAACTGCATTGAATTAGAAGTACAAACTTTAAATACCCAAGATACATGGCTCAACAGTTGGATTGCAAAAAATCAGGCCATGGTGATTCAAGACCAAATTGGCTTAAAACAAAACATGAATTTGCAGCAAGCCGTAGATGCCTATGTGAAAAAATCCGATGCTTGGCAGGCACAATTAGATCAAAATAAAGCTTATGAATTGGCGATGTACACCCGTATGGCATATCAACGCAATCAATATGTTTTGTTGCAAGTCGGGGTAGATAGCAAACAGGAAGGCACGCAAGTCAAGGAACGCTATTATTTCTTTGTGGCAGATCGGAAGCAGCAAAAAGCCTTGTCTGTTTTAGATGTGATTGATGCCAAACAACAAACCCGTATGAATACTTTTGTACAGCAGGCCTATCAGGATTGGCTCAAAACACAAAGCAGTGACGTGCAAAAAGCAGCACCTGCCAAATTATACTGGGGGCAGGCAGATTGGTTTTTTGATGATCAGGGCTTAGGATTGCATTATCGCACCCATGAAATTGTCAAAGATGGCACGCAGTTAGATATTTACCTAAGCAAAGCACAAACACAACAAGTTTTAAAAGCAGACATCTATCCATCTATGTTTTAGTAGGTGAGTACGGTGACAAGCAAAAATAGATGAAATCAAGGTTGGATCCATGTTGAAAAATAAAAGTATTTTGGCGATCAGTATTTTAATTACAACGCTAGGGATTACTGCATGTCAGCCAAAGAAAACCGAACCGGAAACAGTCGAGCCAGAGCAGACGCAGGCGGAACAACAAAGCTTAAAACTGGTCGGGGATACTGAAAAACTGAATTTGTCGTTGCCTAAATGTGAAGGGAATAACTGCCCTGAAATTTCAATTGAGCGTTTGAATAGTAATCAGGCCTTTATCGACCATTTTATTGATCAGAAAATTATTCAAGAATTGGCACAAATTTTAGAAATTGCACCACAGCAGGCGGCTTCTGAGGCTATAGCAGTTGAGAATGCAGCCAGTGAAAATACAGCAGCCAGTGCTGCAGATGCACCTGCCAGCAACCCCACTGCAGCAGCCATTGCACAAGTGGAAACTTTGGCGCAAAAATTAGAAAAACAAACTGTGCCTTATGTGCAAAGCTTTTTGGTACTTGATCAGGAACTGAAAGCTTTAAGCTCAAATCATAAAATCAGTTTGATGATTAAGCCTAAAATTTTGAATGCAGATCAGCCTTTGGCAACCGTGGTAGTGAATAGCAGTAGTTATTTGGGCGGAGCGCATGGTGCATCGGCACAGCAATACTATAATTTTGATTTAGAACAGAAAAAATTAGTATTGTTAAATGACATTCTGTTAGAGAAGCAGCGTCCACAATTGGAGCGCAAAGCCTACGAAGCGTTTAAACAATGGGTCATCGCATCTGAACTTTCCACCAATGTGCAAGAATATGAACAAGCGTGGAAATTTAAGCTGTCGGAAAATTACTATTTAGGTCAACAGGGTTTAATTCTGCAATACGCAGAATATGAAATAGGCCCTTATGTCGTTGGTTTACCGCGTTTAACCATTCCGTATGCAGAACTGCAGGGGATTTTAAAAGCTGCGTATTTGCCTGTAACAGAAGCAGCCTCTGAAGCAACCGCAAAATCTGCCGAAGCCAGTGCAGTAAACACAACCAAAGCGAAATCTTAATATGAGCATTGCGCTGTTTGATACGCATACCCATTTTGATGTTCCTGATTTTGACTCAGATCGGGAGCAATTGGCGTATGCGGCCAAGGCAGCAGGCGTAGAACATTTGGTACTGATTGGCTTTGTACAATCACGTTTTCAAGATTTAATCTCTACACAACAGTTTTTAAACCAACTTGAGCATGTGCCACAAAGTCATCTTGCACCAGGCTTGCATCCTTTTTATATCGAACAACATCAAGACCAACATTTACAAGATTTAGAACATTTTTTGCAACAACAGCATTGTGTCGCGGTGGGTGAAATTGGCTTAGACACTTTTTTGGTTGAACATAAACAGCCTGAAGCGTTTCAAAAGCAGCAAGATTTTTTTGCCGCGCAATTGGAAATCGCTCGTCAGCAACATAAACCTGTACTGCTACATATTCGTAAGGCTCATGCCGAAACCTTAAAAATACTCAAACAGCAACAATTTCAGTTTGGTGGCATTGCACATGCTTTTAGCGGTGGGGTAGAAGAAGCCAAAGCACTGATCAAATTGGGCTTTAAAATTGGTGTGACAGGGCAGATTACCAATCCCAATGCAAAAAAACTGCGCCGTGTTGTGCAAGAAATTGGTGCTGAACATTTGGTTTTGGAAACCGACTGCCCCGATATGACGCCTTTATGTTGTCAGACAGATACTCAATCACGAACCCGAAATACCCCTGCGAACCTGATTTATGTGCTTGAAGGTTTAGCGGATTGTTTAGATATTGCACCGCAAACTTTAGCCGCACAGCTTTGGCAGAATAGTGTTCAAGTATTAGACCTGCCTAAACTTTAGATGAAACAACACGAAGTCTGCGAAACGCAGTAAAATGCCCACACTTTGAAATTAAATTTGATTGCAGCATGACAGATCTTCTTCAAGATGATGAATATGAACGCCGTTTTGCAGGTGTGGCCAAAATTTATGGCGACAGTGCTTTTCAGCATTATGCCCAAAGTCATGTCATGGTGATAGGAATTGGCGGTGTCGGCTCTTGGGCGGTTGAGGCGTTGGCACGTACGGGTATCGGCGAGCTGACATTGGTGGATATGGATGTGGTCGCAGCATCTAACATTAACCGTCAATTGCCTGCCATGAGCTCAACCTTGGGGCATGAAAAAATTAATGTCATGGCAGAGCGTTGCCGTTCTATTAATCCACGTATCAAAATTAATTTGGTCGATGATTACCTCAGTCCAGATAACGTCAAAGCGTTATTGGCGACTGCACCTGATTTGATTTTAGATTGCATTGATGACGTAAAAGCTAAACTAGCGTTGATGCTGCATTGTCGTTTTAACAAGATTCCACTGATTGTTTCGGGTGGTGCAGGTGGCAAACTTGATCCGTTGAAAATTCGAGTGGCAGATTTATCTAAAACCGAACAAGACCCAATGTTGGCCAAATTGCGCGCCCAATTACGCAGCAAAGGTATTTGTAAAAAGCCAAAAGAAAAGTTTGGGATTACCTGTGTGTATTCCATCGACAATCCATTTTCTAGTGCCGATGTATGCCCAAGCGCAGGCTTGCGCTGTGGCGGCTATGGTTCGGCGGTGGTGGTCACGTCCAGTTTTGCGATGGTAGCTGTGGCAGAAGTGTTGAAAAAGTTAGATGCCTTACAGGCTAAAAATACATAAATCAAAGCCATGCGAGGCATGGCTTATAAAAAAGTTCTTTGATTTTGCACATCGCCAATGACTTTATTCAGTAGGTCGTTGTAGCTGCTGCTCTTTTAAATAGTCTTCCGTACGCTGCATTGCTGCTTGAATATTGACCAATGCTTGCTCTACATCTGCAAATGTTTTGGCATTGCCGCCACTTAGTGCCTGACGCCATTTACGTGCACCTGGCAGGTTTTGGAATAAACCTAAAATATGGCGGGTAATGACAGAAAGTGGTGCACCTTGTTGTAGACGTTGTTCAATATACGGCAACATGCGCTGCATAATTTCAAAACGGTCAGGTAATTCTAGCCCCCATAATTGCCCAAGCTCTGCCAGTAAATAAGGGTTGTGATAGGCTTCACGACCAATCATCACCCCATCGACATGCTTGAGGTGTTGTTGGGTTTCGGCAAACGTTTTAATTCCACCATTAATTTCAATTAACAATTCGGGGCGGTCTTGTTTTAGGCGATACACATCCTCATAACGCAGAGGCGGAACTTCGCGGTTTTCTTTAGGCGATAAACCTTGTAATAAGGCAATTCGGGCATGCACGATAAAGTTATTGCAACCTGTTTGAGCCACAGTATCCACAAAATGCAGCATCTCTGCATAAGAGTGCATGTCATCAATCCCGATGCGATGTTTTACGGTCACAGGAATATCAACCGATTGACGCATGGCGGCAATACACTCTGCAACCAAGTCTGGTTCTGCCATTAAACACGCACCAATTTTATTGTTTTGTACTCGATCACTTGGGCAGCCAACATTCAGGTTGATTTCATCATAACCCCAGTCTTGTGCCATTTTACTGCAGGTCGCAAGGTCTTTCGGATTTGAACCGCCCAACTGCAAGACAATAGGATGTTCTTCTTTGCTGTAATCTAAATGGCGCTTGGCATCACCAAATAAAATTGCGCCAGTGGTTACCATTTCAGTATACAGAATGATATTGGGGTTAAATAAACGTGCAAAAAAACGGTAATCGCGGGTAGTCCAATCCATCATAGGGGCAACCGAAATGCGAGGTTGTAAAGTTTGGATGGCACGTGTCATAACCCACCTGAATTGAAAAACAAAAGCACAAGACCGCGCATTATACGGGGTTTAAGTGAAAATCGACAGTATCCCCAACCCACATCCATTGGCATTAACTTTGCTTTGTTCGCTATGAACAAAGCAGCGCAACCGTAGATGCTAAAGCGGAACTGCTCAGTATTTGTATGCGTAGCCGTTTTTTAGTATGTTGAAAAGATAGGATAACGCAGCATAAGAGGGAAAATAAAATGTTGGTATTAGAAGAAATTTATCGTACTAAGAAAAATGAATTTTCAACGGCATTTAATTTACGCATGCAGCGCAGTTTAAGTTGGTGGAAAAAAGCCATTGAGTTTCATGATGATGTCGATATGCAATTTATGACAGCATGGGTGGCGTTGAGTGCCTTGTATGCGCAAGGTCAAACGGCAGAGCATACACAACAGACCTTGCAGCAATTTGTGCAGCGTATGTATCAAAAAGATGTCGATCAGCGCATGGCGAGAATTATTTGGGAAAAATATCCACAAAGTTTAGAGGTGTTGCTGACCAACCCTTATTTGTATCAAAGTTTTTGGGATTGGCGTAATCAAAAAATGACTGAAGCTGAATGGCGTGCAGATTATGAAGCAGAGAAACAGCAGATTATGCAGGCATTGCACATCCATGATTCAGCTACAATTTTGGCATGTTTGTTTAAGCGCTTATTGACGTTACAGCAGCAACTTTTACAAGGTGGTGCAACTTATAACAGTGCAATCAACCGCAAACAACTCAGCCATGCCAATACTTTACTGTGTGCGTTGATGCCGTGTTTTATCCAAATCTTATTGGAAAATTTAGAAAATGTGGAATTGAGTCAGCCATTTTACCCTGTGATGCAAATGTCTTAAGCGACTTGCTTGATTGTAATCGCAGCGTTTAAGGCATGGCGGTGTGTTGACGTTGATGCTGCCAGTCGAGTAGGGCAAAGCTCATTGCGGCGGTAACAAAACACAAACCAACTAGGCAACTCCATAACCATCCACCGTGTTGCCATGCATAGATTCCCAAGGCAGAACCACAAGCACCGCCAGTAAAATAACTGGTCATATAAATTGAGTTAATCCGCGATTTGGCATCGGGGCGTAAGCGAAAAATTACATTTTGGTTGCTGCTGTGTACGGTGGCAAGCCCAAGGTTAATTAAGCCAAAACCAAGAATATAGCTCCATAAGCTAAATTGTCCGTTGTATAGAAAGACCCAACTGATTGCCAATAGCGCCAAACCACCCCACGTCAGCGCTGTAACATAGCCACGATCTGCAATTTTCCCCACGTGTTTGGTCGAAAGAGCACCGAATACACCCACCATTGCCACAATGCCCACCATAAAGTCAGCTAAGCCAAAACTGGATTTGAGTAATACTGCAATGGTGGAAAACAACACGCTCATCGCTGCAAAAGCAAACGCACCGAGCAAGGCACGATAGACCAAACGACGTTCTTCTAAAATGAGTTTGCCCATAGACTGAAACACGGCCAAATAGCTGAGTTTGCTGGTTGAGACAAACGGCAAGCGCGCTTTGAGTACTGCAGCAATGCATAGCATCAGCACGCCACTAATCAGGTAAATCACTTTCCAATGGAATAAGTTGGACAGCAAACCTGCCAAACTGGTCGAAAGTAAAATACCGACCAATAAACCACTCATCAATAAACCGACCACTTCACCCATTTTTTCAGGTTTTACAGTCATGGTGGCAAAAGGAATTAAGACTTGTGCTGCCACAGAAAATAGCCCTGTGATAATCGTGCCAATCCATAACATGCTTAAATTGCTGGAAAAGGCACATAAAAATAAGCCAATCGAGGCCAAAAACATTAATAGGGGAATGAATTTGGTTTTATTGACAATATCGCCCATAGGCACAATGAACAATAAACCCAGTGCATAAGACACTTGTGCAAAAGTCACCGTCAATGCCACTTGGGATTGCGGAATTTGGAAAGATTGATGAATCGAGTAAATCAGCGGTTGGCAATAATAATTCGCACCCGCGCATAGACCACAGGCAATCGCCATCAACCAGAGCAGGGTTTTATCTTGGCTGATGTCGGGTGCAGTGTTCATAATTATCCTAAGGTCAATGGTAAAACGGGGTTGCAGTAGCTCAAAGATTGAATCCAATATTCAACTTCATTAGTGGCAGGATGTCGCCTTTAGCTTAATGAGAAAACTTGTTTTTGGACAAGGTGATCATCATCACGCCTACAATATTGAGCATGCAGCCGAACCATTGTATGCCATTTAGATGTTCACCTAAAAATGCTGTGGCCAATAGAATCGTCAAGATGGGGCCAATTGAAGCAATCATGGCCGATTGTGCCGCACCTAAACGGGCGATACTGTGCGCCATGAGTAAGGTGGGCAAGACTGTGACAAATATCCCTAAAGCTATGCCATAGCCCAGCACTTCTACAGGCAGTTGTTGCACCAGTCCCAGTGGATTCGGTGTGACCAAACTGTAATGCGTAAGCGTACCGATGCAGGCAATACTTAAAGCCAGACCTGTAAAATTCCATGAACCAAAATGCTGAATCAGGCTTTTGGTCAGCAATAAATAGCCTGCAAAACACACTGCACTGGCGAACACCAAACTACTGCCTAACCAAAAATACGTGTCATGTGGGGTATTGCTCTGTTCCTGTAACATCACAATCACTGTTCCGCCATAACTCAGAGCAATTGCAAACAGACTCAGCCAGCTAAGTTTCTGCCGATACATTACGCTCGAAGCCAGAACGGTGAGCGTTGGATATAAAAACAGAATAATGCGTTCTAATGAAGCGCTAATGAACATCAGCCCTAAAAAATCCAGCCAGCTAGAAAAATAATAGCCCATCAGACCTGCAAATATTATTAGCAGCCAATTGCGTGTAGAGATGTTGCGACTGTGATGGCGATTGAGCCAACAAATCAGCAAGAAGAAAGGCAGGGCACTTGCCATGCGCAAAGCCATGAGTACGGTTGCGTCGACCAACGGTGAAAGCGTATAAGCCTGTTTAATAAAAATAGCTTTGGTGCTAAACAAAAAAGCAGCAAATAAAGCGAAGATTGAGCCCCATTGTGTGGCGTTAAGTCTGATCATGAAAAATGCTGTCGAGCAAGGTGGATGCAAGAGAAGTGACACATGCCGCGCACACAAATGCAAGTTGCATGATAGATAAAGGCAGATGCGACTGCATGGATCAAGCTGTGTGTGCTGTATTTGAGCAAGCATAGCCGATTTTATGCAGATGGTCTGCTTGAGATGGCATAAATTTTGTGAAAAGTAGAGTAAATGAACTTTGCACGATAATGGTGCAAATTAGTTGAAAATATTGCAAAACAGAGAAAATCCATCATCAGACTAAATGACGCACAAAAAAAATGAAAAAAATAGCAGCACTTAACTTAGACCTGAGTTGAATAAATTCAAGCTTCTTTTAAAAGTTTTACTGTTTCAAATATTCGATTTTACTCATAAGGCAAAGGTAGGTTTTTCTAAGGTTTTCAGATGCGCAAAACACTTCTAAATTGAACCTTGTTGTGCGGTGTAAAAATTGTCAAAAAAGTCAATTTGGTGTTTAAGTTTTTGCTTTTAGCGCTTAAATGTATAGATATGCAATCTTTTAGCGCTAAGTCGGATTTTCCCAATTAAGTGAAATGCGTGTCAGAATGATCAATGCTTAATTCATTTAAATGTGGTCAACTGCAAGCTCAAAGCATCGCTTTTTTTCTTTTAGACACTTCAAATCGAAGTTTTGCTGAATAATTAGACTTATATTCAAGAAGCAAACCTTATCAATTATATCTCGCAACAATATTTTTATGAATCATCAGTTCAAAATATGGGTATTTATTAAATAAATATTGGGTGGTAATTTAAAAATGTTGCATTAGAATCCAAAAATTCAACAAAACTTATCCTGAGGGGAAAGCATCGTTATCCACGATGTTGACTTAAGAAAAACTAGCTTGAGGAACGCTCATGCAGATCGGAATTCCAACCGAAACTGTTGTCGGTGAAAATCGTGTCGCTGCGACGCCAGAAACAGTAAAGAAGTTGATTAGCGCGGGTCATAGCGTAGTCATTGAACGTGGTGCAGGCGTAAAAGCCGCTTATATCGACAGCGCTTATGAACAAGTAGGCGCGACCATGACAGATGATGCTTATCGCGGTAGCCAAATGATTTTGAAAGTTCGTGCCCCAAAGGGTGAAGAAATTCAAAAACTTGCACCGAACAGCACTGTGGTGGCGATGTTTGATCCTTACCGCAATACTGAATTAGACCAATTTGCTGCGGCTCAGGTGTCTGCATTTGCTTTAGAGCTTTTGCCACGTACCTTGTCGCGTGCGCAAAATATGGACGTGTTGTCATCACAAGCCAACTTGGCAGGTTATAAATCTGTGTTGTTGGCTGCAGCAGAATATCAACGCATGTTCCCAATGTTAATGACGGCAGCGGGTACTGTAAAACCTGCGCGTGTTGTGATCATGGGTGTGGGTGTTGCTGGTTTGCAAGCCATTGCAACAGCGAAGCGTTTAGGTGCTGTAGTCGAAGCAACTGACTTGCGTCCAACGGCAAAAGATCAGGTGGAATCTTTGGGTGGTAAGTGGTTAGACGTACCAATGTCTGAAGAAGAACAACAAAAAGCTGCCGATGCTGCCAAAAATGGTTATGGCTGGATGCCTGGTGAACAATACATTAAAGACCAAGCAGTGATTGTCGATAAAGCCGTTTCTAATGCGGATATCGTGATTACCACTGCGTTATTGCCGGGTCGTGATGCACCGCGTTTAATCAAAGCGGAAACTGTGGCAAAAATGAAGCCGGGTTCTGTGATTTTAGATATGGCAGTCGAAACGGGCGGTAACGTCGAAGGTTCACAATGCGGTGAAACTGTAGTGACTGCCAATGGTGTGAAAATTTTGGGTATTCCAAACATTCCATCGACTGTATCGACAGAAGCATCTGCACTATATGCGCGTAATGTGTTGAATTTTGTTGAAACATTATTTGATAACGACAAGAACTTCGCATTGAATCCTGAAGAAGAAATTCAGAAAGCGTTGCTGGTCACTCATAACGGTCAAGTGCTGTTAAAGCGTGGTTAAGGAGAATTCTCATGGTTGAAACAATTACGATTTTTGTCCTTGCCATCTTCGTAGGTTACTACGTGGTGTGGGGGGTAACACCTGCGTTACATACGCCATTAATGGCAGTAACCAATGCACTTTCTTCAATCATTATTGTCGGTGCGATGATTCAAACTGTTGGTCTACCAATCATGGGTGTAGAAGGCAGTGTCGATTTCCAAACCATTAATGTGGTGAGTGTACTGGGTGCGATTGCTGTGTTCTTGGCAAGCATCAATATTTTCGGTGGTTTTGCAGTGACTGCACGTATGCTGGAAATGTTCAAACCAAAAGCAAAGAAAAAAGAGGGCTAATGCATGGAATTTATTCGTGAATATGCAGACTGGTTCTATTTAATCGGGGCTGTGCTCTTTATCTTAACTTTACGTGGTTTGTCTGGGCCTAAAACTGCGATTGCGGGCAACCGTTACGGCATGATCGCAATGGCGATTGCAGTCTTGACTACATTCTTTGTGGCAGACAATCCAGTTGTGTGGATGATTCTGGCAGCTATGGCAGCAGGTGCGGTGGTGGGTATTGCCCGCGCACGTACGGTGCCAATGACTCAAATGCCTGAAACTGTAGCGTTAATGCACTCTTTAGTCGGTTTGGCTGCAGTTTTAATTGCGATTGCTGCGATTATTCATAACAACAAGTTAATCGAACTTGGTCCAGACTTGTTGGCTGCAAATGGCATTACTTTCCATGAAATGAGCAAAGTTCATTTATTTGAATTGTTTGTGGGCTGTTTCGTGGGGGCGATTACCTTTACTGCATCTGTTTTTGCATACGGTAAATTGGCGGCGAAGAAATGGGCAAAAACTATTTCGGGTGCATGGGTAAAACCTGTTCAGGCGTTAATTTTCCTTGCTATGCTCGGTTTTGGGATTCACTTCTTCCTGAGCGGCAACATGACTTCATTCTGGGCAATGACAGGTTTAGCATTGGCATTCGGTTGGGTATGGATTGCACCAGTGGGTGGTGGTGACATGCCAGTTGTGGTGTCATTGTTGAACTCGTTCTCAGGTTGGGCGGCAGCAGGTATTGGTTTCACACTTGAAAACAACATGCTGATTGTTGCAGGCTCATTGGTCGGTTCTTCAGGTGCGATTCTGTCTTACATCATGTGTAAAGCCATGAACCGTTCAATCATCAACGTATTGTTTGGTGGTGCGATGGGCGGTGCAGCAGCACCAACGGCAGCAGCGGGTGCGCAAGTGCAACGTAACTACCGTTCAGGTTCTGCTGATGATGCTGGCTTCTTGATGTCAAATGCAGACAGCGTAGTAATTGTACCGGGCTATGGTATGGCGCAAGGTCGTGCACAGAATGCGGTCAAAGAATTGGCCAACTTGTTAAAAGAGCAAGGTGTAACTGTTCGTTTTGCGATTCACCCAGTGGCAGGTCGTATGCCGGGTCACATGAACGTATTACTTGCAGAAGCAGACGTACCGTATGAAGACATCTTAGAAATGGACGAAATCAACTCAGATTTCCCTGCAACAGATGTGGTGTTGGTGATTGGTGCAAATGACGTAGTTAACCCTGCGGCAAAAGACGATCCAAACTCGCCAATTTACGGCATGCCAATTCTTGAAGCGCATAAAGCACGTACTATTATGGTCATCAAGCGCTCAATGGCAACAGGTTATGCGGGTCTAGACAACGACTTGTTCTATAACGACAAGACCATGATGATCTTTGGTGATGCCAAGAAAGTTGTGGAAGATATGACTAAATCAATCAACGGTACAGGTCACTAAGACACTGTTTCCAGATATGAAACCGCCTTCGGGCGGTTTTTTTTATGGCTGATGTAAAGTGGTTAATTGAGATCAGGCAGATTGAGTTTGGGCGAGTTTTATAGGATTGGTTTGAAGCAATGTATTGGGTAGGGGATGATATAAACCAATATTTGGTGGGTAGATTAATGCGATATAAAAATGATTAGGGATATGAGCTTCAAAAGATCTGCATTAAAAAAGCGACTTATTTGAAAGTCGCTTATTGTGTATCTTTAAGGCTGCTCAAGTGAGCTGTTGTATTAAGCAACAGACTCAGGCGTAGTGCGCCATAAGCTTTCTAGGTCGTAGAATTTACGTGCTGTTGGTAGCATGATGTGAACCACTACCATACCAAGATCGACCAAGATCCATTCTGCATCACGTTCACCTTCAATACCAATTGGGCGGAAGCCTGCTTTGCGCGCTTCTTCGGCAACATTGTCGGCAAGAGATTTTACGTGGCGAGTTGATGTACCGCTAGCAATCACAATGGCATCTGAAACATTGCTGATGCTGCTGACATCAAGTTCAACAATTTCTTTGGCTTTTACATCAAGGAGAGCTTCATGTACAACTTTAAGACAAGTTTGTACGTCATGCTTTTGGGTATTCATTGCAAGATCGTGAGAATTAGAAGCGCCGGGCGATGGTTCTAAATTCATGGGGTGTATAATTTCCTAAAATTATTCATCGTCTAATATAGCTGTTTTAGCCTGAAATTTCAAATCGGTTTAATTTTAACCACTTTGATTTGAGGGAAAGTATTTGTCTTTCCATGCAAATGATTGATTTGACGCCAGACTTGGGCGGTATTCTGCAGCGATATAGCCTGAATAAGCACTGTGCTGTAACCATTTGAAAATAGTAGTATAGTCTAGCTCGCCTGAATCGGGTTCATGGCGTCCTGGATTGTCGGCAAACTGGATATGACCAATATCCTGAATGTTTTCTTGCAATGCGCTCAGCACATCTTCACCCATCATCGCCATGTGATAACAGTCGTATTGCATTTTAAGAGCAGGATGTTTGACTGCTTCTAGCATCTCTTGAGCTTGCGCAATATTTTGTACTAAAAAGCGTGGCATGTCGGTGCCATTAATCATTTCAAAGACAGGCTGAATATGATGTTGAGTGAGCATCGAGCAGGCCAGTTTTAGGTTTTCTGCCAGTGTGTTTAAGCAAGGCAGTAAATCGGCATCGACAGGTTGTTTGCCTGCCAAAATATTGACGCTAGGGACATTTAATGCCGTGGCATAGCGGATGGCTAACTCTAAGGCATGATGAAATTCAATCTCTTTTCCGGGTACGCCCGCCAAACCATTGCCGCCTTGCATGAGGTCACCCGCAGGGACATTGATTAAACACAGGCTGAGTTGGTGGAGTGTGAGTTGGGTTTGAATCTGCTCAATACTCAGCTCATAGGGAAATTGAATTTCAACATGCTGAAAACCATGTTCGCGTGCAAGGGCAAAGCGTTCAATTAAAGGCACTTCGGTAAAAATCATCGACAGATTAACCGCCAGTTTAGACATGCAGGTGCTCCTTGCAGGCAAAGGTTGGATCAGGAATCAAGCCGATTAAGCTTCGACCTGATGAATAATGGTGGCTAAATCTGCTTCTGCAAAACCCTTGGCTTGATGGGCTTGCAGTTGTGAAAGGGCTTTTTCTGCCACAGGAATCTGTAACTGAAATTGCGCTGCCAGTTGTAAGGCATTGTTTAAATCTTTAGACAGGGTTTGGACTTTCCATTGCACAGGCTCAAAACTGTGAGTTGCCATACGTGGAGTTAAAATCTGAAACGGTTTCGAGTCGGCAAAACCACCCGCCAAAGCAGGTGCAAGTAAACGGGTGTCTACGCCTGCCTGTCCTGCTAAGGCAACAGCTTCGGCAATTAGGGTGCTGTTGGCAGCAACAATCAGTTGGTTGCAGATTTTAGTGGCTTGTCCTGTGCCTGTTTCGCCCATACGGGTCACACGTTGTGACAGCACATCATAAATCGGGCTTAATTTTTCGATGGTGTTTGCATCACCCCCTGCAAAAATCACCAAACTACCTTGTTCGGCTCCCGCAGTGCCTCCCGATACAGGTGAGTCAATCCATGTGACCTGTTTGAGGTTGGCTTGCTGCGCTAGCTTTTGGGTTTGATCTACAGACAAACTGGAAAAATCGACAATGACTTGTTGAGCAGTCAAAAATGGCTCAATTTGATCTAATACAGCTTGGACGGCATGATCATCGGCAAGGCAACTCAAGATCACTGGATATTGTCCGATCTCGCTCAATTGCAGCGACTTTGCCCCCAGACTGAGCACAGATTCGCAAGCCGCAGGGCTACGATTCCACACCGCGACCTCAAAACCTGCCTGAACTAAGCGGGTTGCCATGCGCGTACCCATGAGTCCCATACCTAAAAAAGCGATTTTTGTGTCACGATCAAAATGCATAGCGCTGATTCTCCGTTTTTGCCTACAGTACAAGTCTGGCTTGAAATGTCAATTTAGCCTTTGGTCAAAGTCTGTTGTGTTTGAACTGAATCAAAACTGACGCGGTGCAAAGGTCACTTCAGGGTTCTTGTCCTTTTTACGTGCCAGTTGGCTATTTTTACCCAGCAATAATTTTAATTGCCAAATTTTTTCTAAACGTAAAGATTTATTTGGCGCATGTTCCATAGCATCCAGCACTTGTTTGGCTGCAGCCAATGCATCAGGAGAGCGTTGTGCAATTTCTTCAGCAAGGTCTTGTGCTTTTTGTAAAGGTGTTGCATCTAAATGCGTGACCAAGCCAATTTCTTTGGCATAGTTGGCATCAAAAATACGTGCAGTTAAGGTCAGTTCTTTGGCAAGGTCTAAACCAATTAAACCTTTTAATGAACGGCTTAGCCCCATATCAGGCACTAAGCCCCAACGGCTTTCCATAATCGACATTTGCGTGTCAGGATGCGCGATACGAATATCTGCAGCCAAAGCCAATTGCATCCCTGCGCCAAAACAATACCCTTCAATTGCAGCAATTACAGGTACAGGCAATTGTTGCCAAACGAGAAATGCTTTTTGAAACAGGCTTTGCCCTGGCTTAATTAATTCCCAAGCCGCAAATGCACGGTTTTGTGGATTGTTGAGGTCGGCCAAGTCAATGCCTGCACTAAATACCTTTGCTTCGCCTGTTAAAATTACACAACGTAAGCTGCGGTCTTTTTTAAGTTTTTCGGCAGTCCGCACCAATTCTTTAAGTAGGGCAAAACTCATGGCATTGCGTTTGTCTGGGCGGTTCAGGGAAACTGTGGCGATGCCATTATTTTTTTCGATACGAAGTAAGGTCATGATGTGAGCTCTTGTTTTTACTGGGCAAAGCATAACATGGGCAGCAGTGCGATAAATGACAGCAGAGTCACGGCAAAGCCTTGCGACCTTGCCTTTGATTACGTGACTTTTTTTTGTGAATAGTGCTGGGTGAGTCGTGCTTACAAACTGTATCTTCTCGTTGAGGCGTTCGCGGTGAATGTCACTTTGATGTTGGCTAACTCACCGCATTGTGTTTGGTAAAAATGTGTTCTGCCGCATGTTCAACTTGCTGTATACAGGTTTGTAATTCCTGATAACGGTTTAAGACCTCTTGCACAAACAGATCATCGGCTTTACGACGTTCTTTACGTAAGGTCGAAACAAACTGTTCAAATGAGCCTGTTACTTCTTGCAGGTTCGGTGTGCCAACATAGCGGGTCGCACCATACAGACGATGCAACACATGCTCGAGTTGTGGGAAATCTTCCAGTTCAATCAGCTGTTCAATTTCATGTAATTCTGTGGCAAAGCTATCCACTAGCATTTTCAGTAAATCCACTGCAAGGTCTTCTTTGTTGGCTGCCAGCATTAGGCTTTGTTGCCAATCCAACACCTGTGGATCTAGCGCTTCAATCACAATGGCTTTATCGACTGCAGGTGGCTTATTAAAACTTTGCGTGGTCCAATGGGTTAAAATTTGGATGATTTGTTCAATCTGAATCGGTTTGGTGACATAGTCATCCATACCGACTTTGAGTAATTTTTGCTTTTCATCGGCAAGAGCATGCGCGGTGAGGGCAATAATAGGTAAGCGTTTGTGATTTTCCAAAGTCGATTCTAAAGAACGAATCGCACGGGTGGTATCTACCCCCGACATCACAGGCATTTGAATATCCATAAAGATCAGGTCAAATGGTTGCTGTCCCTGCTCAATGCGTTGCTGCAAAATCCCCAAAGCTTCCTGACCACTTTGCGCTTTGGTAGTGGTCACATTCAGTTCGCCCAACAAGGCTTCGAGTACAATCAGGTTGGGTAGATGGTCATCCACCGCTAAAACGTGCAGGCCTTTACCATCAAATGATGCAGACTCCTGTTCATCAAAACTGTTTTCATTGTTGAGTAAGTCAATTAAGGCTGAACGACTGAGCGGTTGATACAAAGCGCGCGCACGATATTCATTTAACAGACTTGGGTCTAGCGCCATTTGATAGCCATACACTGCCAAGTTACCTTGATAACGGGTACGAATTTCTTTTAATAAAGCTTCGGTGTCGCCACTATGATCAACAATCAACCAAGTATTGTCTTGCAGGTCGGATACATCTTTTAAGCGGCTAAATAAATCTAAAATTGAAGCGGCTTCAATATGTCGCACCGCATAATTTTCAAGATAATGACGCAAGACATTCGCTGTGGCAGGGTGCGCCAAATACGACACCACCTGAATCTCTTTAAAGTTTGGATGCTGCTGTGCATGCGCTTCATCTACCGCAAACATGGCAGTAAACCAGAAGGTCGAGCCTTTTTCGGTTGGGGCGCGTTCCTGATTGTCTTCAAAGCCAATTTGACCTTGCATCAAATGCACCAACTGTTTGGAAATGGCCAAACCTAAACCTGTACCACCAAATTGACGCGTGACCGAAGTATCACCTTGAGAGAAAGACTCAAACAATTTTTTACGGTCTGTACCGCTTAAGCCAATGCCACTGTCTTGGACGCTAAAGTGAATTAAGCATTGTCCAATATCGTCATGTTCTACCCGCGCCCGTACAATAATTTCACCATCGGGGGTGAATTTAATCGCATTGGAAATTAAATTGGTTAAAATTTGCTTGAAACGTAAAGCATCGCCCAGCACATATTGCGGCACGTTATCGGCAAAATAAAAGGCCATGTTGATGTGTTTTTGCGCAGCCAAAGGCGAGAGCATATCCATCACATCAAAAATGGCTTCTTCTAAATCAAAGGGTGCGGTATCCAGTTCCAGTTTGCCTGCATCAATTTTAGAAAAATCCAATACGTCATTAATGAGTGCTAAAAGATGCGCCGATGATTTACGAATGGTCTGTAAATATAAATTCTGTTCATTGCTAAGATTTTCCTGACGCAATAACAGGTGAATAAAGCCATCAATACTGTTCAGTGGTGTTCTGAGTTCGTGACTGATGTTGGCTAAAAATACCGATTTAGACTGGTTGGCAGAAATCGCTTGGTCACGTGCCTGACGATAAGTGATGTTTTGCACTTCCAAAGTATCGAGGGTGCGGCGCAAGTCATCTTCGGTTTGTTCGGTATGTTCTTTGAGTTCTAAAAAGCTGAAATGCAGGCGTTTTACCACATTGGCAATATCCCGCTGCAGTAAGCGTAATTCGCCAGTACTGTTAATGACCATGTGTTGATCGAGCGTATCGGCATTCAGGCGTTGTAGCTGCATGCGAATTTCATACATGGGTGCAATCCAGCGTCGTGAATAGAAATTCAGACACAGCAATAACAACAACAGGGTCAGCAAGCCTGTGGCAATTAATACAATCATGACCCGATAACGGGCAATTTGTAATGGCTGATTGTCCAGTTCAATCAGCAACCATGCAGGACGGTTGATGTCTTGCTGAATTTGCATGCCATACACATGATTATTTTTATACAGAATTGGGCCAAAAAAATCGGCATTTTTAGGGAATTTGGGCCATTCGGCTTGGTCTTGAAAGCCCATGCTTAAACGGCGTGTACCAGAAGCATCAATCAGTGCAGTACGAATCAAGTGCTTTTCGTTCATCATGTTTTGCATAAAAGTACGTGCTTCTTCGTACTTCCACGGAAAGCTAGCCAGTTGATGCAAAGCTGCTTCAGATGGCAACTCAAAACGGGTCAAAATCGCAATTGCCATTTGTCGCTGCTGTGCTTTTGCGGCATTCGAGGTTTCAGATAAAACTAGCATCGTGCCGACGCATGCCAAAACCATAATTGGCACAAAAATAAGTGCAATCAGCTGTCCATAAGCATGATTTAAATGTAAGCGCTTAAATAACTTTTTATTGATATTTGACATGGTTAACGCAGTTTAATCCCTATGTTTGGCAGTTTAGCATGCTTTATCAAATGGAGCGTAAAACTCAGTCCTTCAGGTCAGAGATATAAGCGACACGACATGAAGTGTCGTTTGATTTAACTAAGGACTATTTTCCTTGAGTTTTGATTGTTAATATAAGTACATGAAAACCCTTAAATTACGTATAAAAGACAAACATTGCAAGGTGTTAGACCAACTAGCATCAGAAGTGAACTTCGTCTGGAATTATGTCAATGATTTAGGGTTTAGGCATTTGAAGCGGAAAGGTGAATTTCTCTCTGCTTTTGATATTGCCAAATATACGAAAGGCACATCCAAAGAATGTAATTTACATAGTCAAACCATTCAGGCTGTAACTGAAGAATTAGTCACCCGAAGAAAGCAATTTAAAAAGGCAAAGCTGAAATGGCGTGTCAGCAATAAAAAATCAGCAAGGCGCTCTTTGGGATGGGTTCCCTTTAAAAAGGTGGCTATCAAATATGCCAATGGATATGTCCAGTATGGAAAACACCAATTTAAGCTTTGGGATAGCTACGGTTTAAGCAAATACACGTTAAAAACAGGTTCATTTGTAGAGGATAGCCGTGGGCGTTGGTATGTATGTCTTGTTGTTGAATCGCCTAAGCAAGATAAATCGACAGCAACCAAAGCGATTGGTATTGATCTAGGCTTAAAAGATATTGCCACCTGTTCTGATGGCACTGTAATTTCAAATCCAAAATTCTATCGAAAATATGAGCAGACATTAGGTATTGCTCAGAGAGCCAGGAATAAGAAGCGTGTTCGTGCATTACACGCCAAGATTGCAAATAGTCGAAAAGATCATTTGCATAAAGCAAGCACCAAGCTTGTGAATGAAAATGCATTGATTATTGTAGGTGACTTGAGTGCTAAAAAATTAGTAAAAACCAAAATGGCAAAATCTGTTTTGGATACAGGATTTTCGGCACTAAAAACAATGCTCAAGTATAAATGCGAGAACGCAGGCGTATTGTTTGAAGAAGTCCAAGAAGCCTATACCACCCAAATCTGTTCGTGCTGCGGTGAGATCACCTCAAGTAGTCCCAAAGGTAGGACAGATCTTGGAATAAGAGAATGGGAGTGCATGAGCTGTGGTACAGTTCATGATCGAGATATAAACTCAGCTCTAAACATTCTTGCGCTTGGGCATAAGCGTCTAGCTGTAGGAATCACCCTCTTTTAAGGGGGGGGAGGATGTCAATTCTCCTGACTGTGTTTTCATCTGTTTGGTGCGAGTGGTTCAGCTGCATCTCGCAATCAATCGGTGTGCATTTTTTTGCATCCATCCCGCAAAAGACAATCTGAAATTGTGTTCATCTTGCCTAGAATTGTGTAGGCAGTAAGTGATGCATAAATTGTCGGCAGACTATTGCTGTTTTGATAAAAAGCCTGTGAAAAACGTGCAGGAAGGTGCAAATTTTCATACAATAAGCCCACCTTGATATTGGTGCAGACCATGCTTGATACCCAACCAGATTTCCAAAGTGATGAATTTTTGTTAGATCATTATGTGGGCAAAACCCCATTGGTGCGTTTACAGCGTTTGGCAAGTCATACGCAGGCAACGGTTTTGGCAAAACTGGAAGGCAATAACCCTGCGGGTTCTGTTAAAGATCGTCCTGCCTACAACATGATTATGCAGGCAGAAAAACGCGGTGAAATTCAACCAGGCGATACTTTAATTGAGGCAACCAGTGGCAATACCGGTATTGCTTTGGCGATGGTTGCAGCTATGCGTGGCTATAAAATGCAGCTGATCATGCCTGATAATATGAGCCAAGAACGTAAAGATGCCATGCGTGCCTATGGTGCAGAATTGATTGAAGTGACCAAAGCACAAGGTATGGAAGGCGCACGCGATTTGGCTTTGCAAATGCAGAGAGAAGGCAAAGGCTTGGTGCTGAACCAATTTGGGAATCCAGATAATGTTGAAGCACATTACCTGACCACAGGGCCTGAAATTTGGCAGCAAACGGGCGGTAAAATTAGCCACTTTGTCAGCTCTATGGGCACAACAGGCACCATTATGGGTGTGTCTAAATACTTAAAAGAACAAAACCCAGAGATTCAAATTATTGGTTTACAACCATCAGATGGTTCAAGCATTGCGGGGATTCGCCGTTGGCCTGAAGCATATTTACCAACCATTTTTGACCGCAGCCGTGTTGACCGCATTATTGATATTCCGCAAATTGAAGCAGAAAAAACCATGCGCAAATTGGCGCAAAAAGAAGGCATCAGCGCAGGCACATCATCGGGCGGCGCGGTATGGGCAGCTTTAAAAATTGCCGAAGAAAACCCAGAAGCAGTCGTCGTTTGTATTATCTGTGACCGTGGTGATCGTTATTTGTCGACAGGTTTATTCTCTGTTCAAGATGCTGAATCGTGATATTCATTTTTCTATCACCCATTGAGTAAGATTTTATGCGTTTACCTGTGCTGATTTTCGATATAGAAACCGTTACCGATTTGAAGTCAGGCGCGCATTTATATCAACTTGATTTACCCGAAGCAGAGCTTGAACAAGCGTTAATGAAGTTGCGTCGCCAAGAGGCGGGCACCGATTTTCAGCGTTTGCCTTTGCATGAAATTGTGTGTATTTCAGGCTTGTGGATTGATGAACACGGCATGAAGCTGTTTTCCTTTAGCCGTGAACACGACAGCGAAGCGACAATGCTGAAAAAGTTTTTGTCTATTTTTGATAAGCGTCATCCGACTTTGGTCAGTTGGAACGGTTCGCAGTTTGACTTGCCAGTGATTTTATTCCGCGCCATGTATCACGGGCTCTCTGCACCAAGTTTATTTGATCAGGGCGAGATTGATCAGCAAAAGCGCTATAACAATTATCAAAACCGTTACCATCAGCGTCATGTCGATTTAATGGATGTGATGGCAATGTTTAATGGTCGTCATTTTCAAAAGTTGGATGACATTGCGTATTTGCTAGGTTTTCCGGGTAAACGTGTAGATGCGGGCTATCATGTTCCTGCATTTATGCAAAGCGGCGAATGGTCAAGGCTGACGCGTTATTGTGAAGGCGATGTCTTAAATACTTGGTTGATTTATTTGCGTTGGCTGCTGCTCAAAGGGCAATTGCTGCTTGAAGAGCATACTTTATGGGTACAGCATACCATTCAATATTTGCATACTCAGCCGCAGCATGCAGACTTTTTAAGCGTGTGGCAGCACAGTTCGCAGCAAACTGAATTTACCCGTACAGATTTTCCTGAACAAAGTGTCACCACGCCTTCAAATGAATCCGTGATGCCTTTTCAATCTTCCCCATCTTCCGATATTTAGACTGATATGAAACATCGCAGTAAAAACCGTACCACGCAGCAGGCTGAATATTGCTTTCAGGTGGAATCGTTGTCACATGAAGGGCGCGGGATTGCACACTACACAGCTCAGTCGGGTCATCCAGCCGAGAAGCAGGGGAAAACAGTTTTTATAGAGGGCGCATTGCCTGGTGAAACAGTACGCGCCAAAATTACGCATAGTAACAAACGCTTAGAAGAAGCCGAGTGTCTAGAAGTGCTGGGTGAGCCTTCGACATTACGGGTTACGCCACAATGTCCACATTATCAGCGTTGCGGTGGTTGTAGCATGCAGCATATTCAGTTGGATGAGCAGATTCATCTCAAACAACAGGTGTTGCAGTCGCATCTGCAACATTTTGCGCAAATTCAGCCTGAAGAATGGTTAGCGCCTTTGCGTTCACAGCGTGAAGATTATCGCTGCAAAGCCCGTGTTGGGGTGCGTTATATTGCCAGTCAAGACAAATTGGTGGTCGGTTTTCGTGAGCGCAATAGCAATAAACTGACCTCAATTGACCGCTGTATGGTGTTGGATCAGGCATTTGGTTCGTTAACACGAATCAAGCAGCTACTCCAAAGTCTAACAGGCAAGGCCCATATTGGTCATATAGAATTGGCGATGGGAGATCAAGAGATTGCTTTGGTGGTGCGGCATACAGAACAACTATCTGCAGCCGATATCAACCAGTTACAGCAGTTTGCGCTACAGAAACACTGGCAATTGTATTTGCAGCCTGAAGGTCCAGACAGTTTGCATCGGGTTGATGATCCGCATGCAGCAATGCGTTTGCATTATCGTTTAGATGATTTTGATGTGAATTTTGGCTTTCATCCCCAAGACTTTACCCAAGTCAATTCTACAATTAATCCACAAATGGTTAAGCTGGCATGTGATTTGCTTAACTTAAAATCAGGTGATCGGGTACTTGATCTGTTTTGTGGATTAGGCAACTTTTCATTGCCGCTTGCACGTTGTGTAGGTGCAACAGGAAAGGTGGTTGCTGTAGAGGGTTCAGAGCAAATGGTGCAGCGTGGTGCAGAGAATGCACAACGTAATGATTTAGACAATGTTAAGTTTTATTCACAAGATTTAACAAAAGATTTTTCGCATCATTCTTGGGCAAATCAAGGATTTGAGGCATTATTAATTGACCCTCCGCGTTCAGGCGCAGAGGAAGTGATGTATTATGTGCCCAAATTTGGCGCAGATAGAATCGTTTATGTGTCTTGTAATCCAGCCACACTCGCAAGGGATGCAGGTGTATTGGTCAAGCAGGGCTATCAATTGAAAAAAGCAGGCGTGATGGATATGTTTCCGCATACGGGGCATGTCGAATCCATTGCCTTGTTTGAGAAAGAAAAGCAAATAAACGATTTATAATATGAAGTACATAGAGGTAGGAGAAGGGTATGGTCACAGTACGTGAACAACTTCCTGGACGTTTAAATGAACTGTCTGAGGAAACGACTGTAGAACATGCCGAGCAAGCCCGACAGGATTTAGCAGAATGGCTAGACCGAGTACGCGGGATTTACGATGGGGCGGCACTTGAACAATTAGAACGCGTTGCCAATTACACCCTGAAAAAAGAGCTGGAAACAGACGTCAGTCATCCATCGCATACCTTATATACAGGTATTGAGATGGCGAATATTTTAGCGCACTTGCATGTCGATGAAGACACTTTGTCTGCAGCCATGCTCTATCGTAGCGTGCGTGAAAATGTCATGCAGTTAGATGAAGTGCGTGAAGAATTTGGTGAAGCAGTTTATGGCTTGATCAAAGGCACCTTGTCGATGGGTAAGTTGTCTGAACTGATTGAGAAAAATAAGCGTTTAGAAGACCATTTTAATAATAACCAGCGTGAACATTTAACAGGCATTTATAAAATGCTGATTTCCATGACGGAAGATGTGCGCGTGGTGCTAATTAAACTGGCAGAACGTACCTATTCATTACGTGAGTTGGCAACCGCTTCCAAAGAACGTCAGGAGCGTGTGGCGCGAGAAATTTTAACCATTTACTCGCCATTGGCACACCGTTTAGGCATTGCCCAACTGAAATGGGAACTCGAAGATTTAGCCTTCCGTTATTTGGCGCCAGACCGTTATAAAGAAATTGCGACGTTACTGAATGAAAAGCGTTTGGAGCGTGAAAACTACATTCAGAACGTAATTGAGCAATTGCGTACAGAGCTGGGCAATAATGGTATTCATGCCGAAATTAGCGGGCGGGTGAAACACATTTATTCGATTTATCGAAAAATGAAGAGTAAAAACCTCAGCTTCGATCAGCTCTATGACATTCGTGCTGTACGTGTTTTGGTGAAAACCATTCCAGAGTGTTACCACTCTTTGGGCATCGTACATCAATTGTGGCGGCATATTCCGCACCAGTTTGATGATTACATTACCAATCCAAAAGCCAATGGTTATCGCTCATTGCATACTGCCGTAATTGCAGAAAACAAGTCGCTTGAAGTGCAAATTCGTACCCTAGATATGCACGAAGAAGCCGAGCTTGGGGTATGTTCACACTTTAATTATAAAGAAGGTTCTAAAGCCACAGACCATTCGTTTAATCATCGTTTACATTCTTTGCGTTCTGTTTTGGAGCATTATCAGGAACGTAACGATGCCAGCGCACATAAAGAAGATGATGATTCTGAAAATTTTGAACAAATCCAAGAGTTTGAAGATTTTGAGAAAATTTATGTGTTCAGCCGTGATGGTGATATTAAAGAATTGCCACGTGGCTCAACGGTGCTGGACTTTGCTTATCATGTGCATACCGAAGTCGGCAATAAATGCTATGCCGCACGGGTCAATCAGCGCTATGTGCCGCTCACCTATACTTTAAAAACAGGCGAGCAGGTCGAGATTTTGACCAAAAAAGACCGTGAACCGAACCGTGATTGGTTGGTGAATTCTTTAGGTTATATTAAAACAGCACGTGCGCGCGATAAGCTGCGTCATTGGTTTAGACAGCAAGACCGCAGTAAAAATCTGGAAGTCGGGCGTGAAGTGCTCAACAAAGAACTGTCACGTTTGGCGATTCATCCAAAAAGTATTGATTTAAATGATTATTGCAATCACTTTAACGTCAAAACAGGTGAAGACATTCTGATTGGTTTGGTGAATGGTGATATTAGCCTGCATGCCTTAATTAATCAGGTCAATCGTCACATGCACTTAGATCAGGATGAACCTGAACTGGTGTTGAAGCCAACCTTGAACCCACGTGCCAGCCATACCTTATCGGCACATGGCATTTTGATTGATGGTTTGGATAACGTTGAACTGCATATCGCACAATGCTGTCAGCCTGTGCATGGTGAAGCGATTGCGGGGTATATTACCCTGAACCGTGGTGTGAGTATTCACAAAGTGGCGTGTTCGGACTATGTGCGTATGATTGGCAACGAACCTGAACGTGCGGTAGAAGCCGATTGGGAAATGCAGCCAACCCGTGGTCAAAGCGTGCAAATTGTGGTGGAAGCCTATGACCGCCGTGGTTTGCTCAAAGACTTAACCCAAGTGATTTTTGCCGATCAAATTAACATTCGTCAGGTGAATACTATTTCTGAAAGTGATGGTATCGCCAATATGAAATTGTTAATTGAGGTTAAAGGCTTGGCGCAACTTTCTCGTTTGTTGGCACGTTTAGAGCAGCAACCAGGGATTATCAGCGCACGTCGTTTGGTGCAAGGCAGCTAAGCGAGCACGCTTTAAAAAACCAGCATGTTTGCTGGTTTTTTTCTATCGTATTTCAGCCAAAATGGAGAAGGGCGGATGAATAAAACACCTAAAAAAATTTGTGTGAATGTTAGCCGCATTCAGCAGATTTTTAGCCCCGATCCAAGCACTGCACGCAATGAACAGATTCAGCAACAAAAACAGGCGATTTATCGGCATCGGAATCAATTGTTGTCTGGATACTTAGAACACGATATTCAAAACAGCGATATTGAGCGTAACCTACATGGCAAACCATTTTTGACGGCATTCCCTCAATTGCAGTTTAACCATAGCCATAGCCGTCAACATTACGCTTTGGCAAGCAGCTTACAGGTACAAGATCTAGGTATAGATGTTGAAGACTTAGAACGTAAGGTACGTTTTGATGCTTTGGCACAGCATGCGTTTCATCCCAATGAACTCAAATACTGGCAAGATTTGGAACACGATGCTGACTATTGGTTTCGAGTTTGGACCACCAAAGAAGCTGTGCTAAAAGCTTCGGGTTTAGGCATTCGTTTAAGTCTCAATGAGCTGGATACCCGTATGCATCCCAATGCACAGGGCGGCATTTGTCATCATCCACAGATTGGGCATTTTGCCTATCAAAACTTTCGTTTAGCAGATTGTATGCTGACCGTGGCATGGCGAGCAGCACCATCTTGCGCAGGCTTTCAATTTCCACAGATTCATATTATTCAGCATTAACATCGCAACGTCAGCGTAAATATCGCAATGCTAAGGCACAAAAAAGCCTATCCGAAGATAGGCTTGAATGTTGGTGTCAGCAGAAATGCATTAAGGAATTTCTTGCTCTTCACCTTCAAATTCAGGTTTGACTTGAACAATGAAGTCCTGACGGTTCAAACCGCGCCATAAGGCAAAGGCTGTACCAATGTAAATAGATGAATATGTTCCGACAAAGACACCCACAAACATCGCAATCGAGAACCATTTCAGACCATCACCACCCATGAGCATCATCGCGACTACAACCAATAATAGGGTCATAGAGGTGTGAATGGTACGACGTAAAGTTTCTGTCAGCGCAATGTTTACCACTTCAAGTGGTGTTGCACCACGGATTTTACGGAAGTTTTCACGAATACGGTCAGATACAACAATGTTATCGTTGAGTGAGAAGCCAATAATCGCCAATAACGCTGCCAATACAGTCAGGTCAAATGGCCATTGCATCATGGCAAAAATACCCAGTGTCACCACAATATCGTGGAACAATGACAGTACCGCACCCATTGCCAGTTTGAATTCAAAGCGAATGGTGACGTATACCAACATCAATAACAGCGCTAAAGCTACAGCGCCCGCAGAACGTACGTACAGCTCATTACCGACTTGACCACCAACCACATCTACCTTTGGCACAGTTGCCGTGTTATTTGGTAGTTGTACCGCAGCAGTAATTGCTTTGGTTAAGTCTTCTGCTTCAACATCTTCTTGCACAGGCATACGTACCATTAGGTCGCGGTCTGAACCAAGCGTTTGTACCACAGGGTCGTTAAAGCCTGCTTTGACCAATGCGTTAGAAACATCGGTGGCTTTTACTGGATTGCTATAGTTGAGTTCTGCAGCAATACCCCCAGTAAAGTCCAAACCTAAGTTTAAACCTTTGGTGGCAATGAAGAAGATACTGGCAACCGTTAATAGAATAGAAAGCAATGCCGCAGGCAAAGCAATCTTCATAAACGGAATCACGCGCTCATCATCAGGGCGGCCATATTTTTTTGAAGGCAGTTGAGTATTCTCAGTCATCAGTGATCTCCTTAAATGCTCAACTTTTTCAAGTTACGTTTTTTGCCGTAGATGATTTGTACAATTGCACGGGTCACTGTAATTGCAGTAAACATCGAGCAGACAATACCAATCATGAGCGTCACAGCAAAGCCTTTGATTGGACCTGTACCAATCGCAAACAGAATGAATGCCACCAAGAATGTGGTTAAGTTCGAGTCGAAAATAGTGTTATACGCTCGGTCATAACCCGCCACAATGGCTTGTTTGGGCGAGGCCCCCCACTTAATTTCTTCTCGTATTCGCTCACAAATCAAGACGTTGGCATCTACCGCCATACCAATGGTAATTACGATACCCGCAATACCCGGCAAGGTGAGTGATGCACCAATCCAAGACATGACGGTTAAAATCATGGCTAAGTTAAACACTAAAGCGAAGTTGGCAATCAGACCAAACAGACGGAAGAACACCACCATCCAGATTGCAACCAAAATGAAGCCAATCTGAGTCGACAATACGCCTTTATCAATGTTTTCTTGACCCAAGCTTGGACCAATCACACGTTCTTCGACAAAGTACATTGGCGCTGCCAAGGCACCTGCACGAAGCATTAAGGCCAATTCAGAGGCTTCTTGTGGAGAATCTAGACCTGTAATACGGAACTGTGAACCCAATACTGCCTGAATGGTTGCAGCATTAATGACTACAGATTCTGTGTATGGAGTACGTACTTCAGTTTGTGTGCCATTTTCATCGGTCACATAGCTAATACGTTGTTTGTTCTCAATAAACAATACCGCCATACGTTTACCCACAGCATTACGCGTCGCATCTGCCATGAGCTTACCACCCGCAGCATCTAGGGTAATGTTAACTTCTGCACCGCCTGTATCTTGGCTAAAGCCACTTGACGCATTTTGAACGCGTTCACCCGTTAAAATACGGCTGCGGTTCAATAATAATTGGCGACCACTGTCTAACGATTCAAAGGCAAACGCTTCTGTGCCAGGTGGTACTGTACCTGTAGTCTGACCTGTGTACGGATCAATATATTGATCATTTAAGTCAGACACCAAACGGAATTCGAGGTTCGCAGTACGACCGAGTACACGCTTCGCTTCAGCAGTATCTTGTACGCCTGGCAATTCCACTACAATACGGTTGCTACCTTGAGTTTGTACCAAAGCTTCAGCCACACCTAACTCGTTAATACGGTTACGTAAAGTAGTTAAGTTCTGATTGACCGCATACGACTGAATTTCCTGTTTACGGACATCGGTATAGTTCAGACGTAAGCTAGAGCCTTCTGTGGTGGCTACAGCTTGCTGTGTGTATTCATTGCCGTTACGACGCAAGAAATCCATCACTGCATCACGGTCTGCATTATTGGCAAACTGTAGGGTGATGGTGTTGTTATTCAGCGAAAGGCTATTAAATTTCAGCTTGTTGTCACGCAATTGACGGCGTAAATCGGTGGCTGAAGTTTCCATACGCTGGCTGATGGCCTTGTCCATATCCACTTCTAATAAGAAGTGCACACCACCACGTAAGTCCAGACCGAGTTTCATTGGTTTTGCACCAATTTTTTGTAGCCATTCTGGTGTGGTTGGCGCAAGGTTCAGCGCCACGACATAGTCATCACCTAAACCGCGACGTAAAGCTTCTTTGGCTTTGAGTTGGGCTTCTGAGGTGTCTAAACGCAACAATGCAGCATTGTTGGTAAAGCTGTTGTCATGACTGGCAATATTTTCTGATTGTAAAATTTGCTCTGCTTTTTGTATGATGCTTTGATCAATTTGGGTACCAGCTTTGGCACCTGAAATTTGAACAGCAGGTTCATCTGGATACAAGCTAGGCAGGGCATATAATGTACTCACCACAAGAACAACGAGGATGAGCAGATATTTCCATGCTGGGTAACGCATTTATTTTCTTCTTAAAATGAAAAAGTCGTGCGTGAGCACGACTCTTTTTGATTAGAGGTTGTTTAATGTGCCTTCAGGAAGAACTGAAATGACACTCGCGCGTTGTACTTTTACTTCTACACCACGGTTCAGCTCTACCACTGCAAAATCACCTTCAATTTTCGTGATTTTACCCATAAGACCACCTGCGAATACCACTTCACTGCCTACGCCCAAGCTTTCAATCAGTGTACGATGCTCTTTGGCACGCTTTGATTGTGGACGCCAAATCAGGAAGTAGAAAATTGCAATGAAGACTGCAATCATTAAAAGGTTAGCCACAAGGCTTGGTTGTTGTGCAGCTTCACCTGCTGCGTGAGCGGTCGAAATAAAAAGGCTCATTTCATTTTCCTAAACTAAAAACTGGCGATCAGTGATCTGATAATAAATTGGGTTTGTTCTGCAATTTACCTTGTCTTTTTACTCAGCGCAAATACTGAAAAGACTAATCTTCAGGACAAGGCGGTACTTCTAGGCCACGACGGGCATAAAAGTCCTGTACAAATTCATCGAAAGTGCCGTTATCTAAGGCATTGCGAATATCTTGGGTAAAGCGTTGGTAATAACGTAAGTTATGAATAGTGCCCAACATTGACCCCAACATTTCGCCACATTTTTCTAAATGAAACAAATAAGCGCGGGTAAAGTTCTTGCAAGTATAGCAATCACAATGCGGATCGAGCGGGCTTTGGTCATGACGATACTTACTGTTACGAATACGCACCAAGCCATCGGTTACAAAGTAATGACCATTGCGCGCATTACGGGTTGGCATCACGCAGTCGAACATATCGACGCCACGACGAATTGCTTCCACAATATCTTCTGGCTTGCCGACGCCCATCAAATAACGTGGTTTATCTTCTGGCATTTTAGCTGGCAAATAATCCAGTACTTTGATCATTTCTTCTTTCGGTTCACCCACCGAAAGACCGCCAATGGCATAACCATCAAAACCAATTTCAAGTAAGCCGTTTAAAGATTCAACACGTAAATCTTCGTACATACCGCCTTGAATAATCCCGAACAGCGCGTTGCTGTTTTGTAGTTCATCATGGTGATGGGTTTTACAGCGTTTTGCCCAGCGTAAAGACAATTGCAAAGATTTTTGTGCTTCTTCATGCGTTGCAGGATAAGGCGTACATTCGTCAAAAATCATCACGATGTCAGAGTTCAAAGTTTTTTGAATTTCCATCGAGATTTCAGGCGAAAGAAAAACCTTTGAGCCATCAATAGGCGAACGGAAGGTCACACCTTCTTCTTTAATTTTACGCATTGCGCCTAAGCTAAACACCTGAAAGCCACCAGAGTCAGTCAAAATAGGCTTATCCCATTTGATGAATTCATGTAGACCGCCGTGTTGCTGAATCACTTCTAGCCCTGGACGCAAATATAAATGAAAGGTATTGCCTAAAATAACCTGTGCCTGAATTTCTTCAATATCGCGTGGCAGCATGCCTTTGACTGTGCCATACGTCCCCACAGGCATAAACACAGGGGTTTCTACCACACCATGAGCAAGTGTTAAACGACCACGACGGGCGCGCCCCGACTGACCTAATTTCTCAAACTTCATATATGTTCCAAATCAAGGCGAAAAAACAGTTCGCTGATTGTTCATGCTAAAAGTGCAATATTTTCCTAGATTCTGCACGGAATTGCCAGTTGAGATACGTTTTCCTTGGTAAAAATTGCGAGTAAATATTTTGTTCAAATCCATTGTGCTTACATGGCGTAAAATTGCTGAATACGTTGGGTAATTTCTTTATGTAAGGCAATTTCACCTTGTTCATGATTGTCCATTGCAGCAACGTGCTGAATTAAACGCTGAATATATAAATTACTGTCATTGACATCCTCACCTCCCTTAAACGGAGGTGATTCCTACAGCTAGACGCTTATGCCCAAGCGCAAGAATGTTCATGGCACTATTTAAGTCCCTATCGTGAGTGACACCACACTCACATGACCATTCTCTTATTCCAAGACCTGTCCTACCTCTCGGACTACTTGAGGTGATCTCACCGCAGTACGAACAGATTTGGGTGGTATAGGCTTCATTGACTTCTTCAAACATTACCCCTGCGTTCTCGCATTTATACTTGAGCATTGTTTTTAGTGCTGAAAACCCTGTATCTAAAACAGACTTTGCCATTTTAGTTTTTACAAGCTTTTTGGCACTTAAGTCACCTACAATTATGAGTGCATTATTTTTAACAAGTAATGTACTTGCCTTATGCAAATGGTCTTTACGGCAATTTGCAATCTTGGCGTGTAATGCACGTACACGTTTTTTATTCCTTGCTCGTTGAGCAATACCTAATTTCTTTTCGTATTGGCGATAGAACTTGGGGTTTGAAATAACCGTACCATCAGAACAGGTTGCAATATCTTTTAAACCTAGATCAATACCTATGGCTTTGGTTGCTGTTGGTTTTTCTTGATTCGATGAATCGACCACAAGGCACACGTACCAACGCCCACGGCTGTCCTCAACAAATGAACCAGTTCTAACAGCATATTTGCTTAATCCATAGCTATCCCATAGTTTGAATTGATGTTTACCATATTGAACATATCCATCAGCGTATTTGATCGCTACTTTCTTAAACGGTATCCATCCAAGTGATTTTCTTGCTGACTTCTTGTTGCTAACACGCCATTTGAGTTTGGCTTTCTTAAACTGCTTTCTGCGTGTGATTAATTCTTCGGTGACAGCCTGTATGGTTTGGCTGTGCAAACCACACTCTTTAGATGCGCCTTTGGTGTATTGAGCAATATCAAATGCAGATAGAAACTCACCTTTTCTTTTTAGGTGCTTAAAACTTAAATCATTCACATAATTCCAAACAAAGTTCACCTCAGATGCTAATTTAATCAGCACCTTTGCGTGTTTGTCTTTTATGCGGAGTTTAAGTGTTTTCATGTGCTTATTTTAACAATAATATTTTAAGTAATGAACAACAAAGATATTTAATACGACATTCCATGTCGTATGGCTTACGCCAGTCGCTTATATCCTCGTGCTGAACCACGAGGTTTTACGCTCCAAGTGATAAAACTCGGTTCTAATGTGAGCAAATAGGCTTCATGTGCAATGCTCAAATAATCATACGGTTCCACTTCTAAAAGTTGTGCCAGATCAATCAGCAAGTCTTTATCCACTTGTTGTAGTTTGAGCTTGGGTTGTGCGGTGGATTGTTCCATCGTGGTTTGAGGCGCTTTGTTGTGCAGGAATTCATCGAGCAAAGCACTTGGAGTGTTTAGAAATTGCGCTGAGTGGATTTCTACATCGACCTGTTTGGGCACATGAATAAAAAACAGAATTTGGCTTAAATCTAAGCCATAAGCGCCCGATAAAGATTGTTTAGCCTGCTGAAATATATCCAGTAAAAGTTCAAGATGGCTGTATTGCAGCGTGTCATTGGAATTCAGCAGAGGATTGCCATAGATATGTCGCTGTTTAAAATAATCTGCAAAAATATTTTTAAATTGATGCAGACCGCTAGAATTGTTGGCTTGAGTGCGATAACGCCATTTTTCTATATTCCATTTATTTACTTCAGATAAATATTGTGCTTCATCTTCCTGTTCATTAAACAGGTTGCGTTGGCTTGAAACAGCTAAATAATCGACCCCAAGATATTCATTAAAGACCAGTACAAAGGCATAAATTTGGTCTTGTTCATATTGCTCATAGAGTTGGAAAAACTCTTGAATGAGGGTGTTTTTCAGGTTCTGAATATGTTCTAACATTTTATCGGCTTACTTTTTATTTTGGGATTTATGTTTTGAGCAATTGTTGTTTATATTTTGCTCAACCTCATGATTGTGTCAAAGCTGAGAAAAATGTCAATAAGACAAAACAAATTGTAGTCAAAGCTCACTTAAGTTGTTAAATTGTAATTAAAATCAATTCATAGAGGTGGGCTATGAGTGAATTAAACAGTGCACTAAAAGAAGACCAATTCTATAAAACACTTTTGGAAACCACGAATGCAATTCCGTGGCAGATTAACTGGAAAACCAAAGCTTTTAGCTATATTGGCCCACAAATTGAGTCTTTACTGGGTTGGACGCAAGACAGCTGGAAAACTGCACAAGATTGGATTGATCGGATGCATCCTGAAGATCGGGACAAGACCGTGAATATGTGTGTGAGTCTGTCCGATCAAGGCACAGACCACGAAGCGGATTATCGTGCCTTAACCGCTACAGGAGATTATGTCTGGATTCGTGATGTTGTGCATGTGATTCGTGAAAATAACGAAACTGTGGCGATTATTGGGTTTATGTTTGATATTTCTGCGCGTAAACAAATGGAGTTGGAACTCGAAGCGTTGAGTCGCAAAAATCTGGCTTTGAGCTTACAAGACCCGCTGACCTTGGTTGCCAATCGAAAGGCGCTCAGTGAGCGTATAGAAAACGAATTTAAACGTGCTGTGCGTCATCAACATGCATTGTCTCTCTTGTTTATCGACATCGACCATTTCAAGCCTTATAACGACAATTATGGACATTTACAGGGTGATCATTGTTTGATTAGTGTGGCGCAGTTGCTTAAACAACACTTTGAGCGTGCATCTGACTTTGTGGCTCGCTTTGGTGGTGAAGAGTTTGTGGTGCTATTGCCTGAAACACCATTGGCAGATGCTGTACAACTTGCTGAAAACTTTAGGCAGGCAGTATATGCGCTGGAAATTCCACATACCAAGACAGGGGAGACGACCCAAGTTACTGTGAGTATTGGTGTAAATAGCTATCACCAAAATCAGCAGTATCACAATGTGGTCGATTTTCTGCATTCAGCCGATGAATTGTTGTATTTGGCAAAAAACAAAGGACGTAATCAGGTGCAGTATCTGACACAGTCTTGTGTTTAGTCGAAATCTGAAAAAACAGCAAGCTTCGTGCTTGCTGTTTTTATAAATAATTTCAAAGGAGCGGCTTAGAATTAAATGGCTTAAAAGTTTGGACGATAATCAAAACTTTGTGCTGCACTGTTGTCCCGAAAGGCGCGCACAGGTTTTTTCGCTGTGGTTGCAGTGTTAATCATGTTGTTAGGAAAGACCTGAATATAGTTATTAAACAACTCGACATTGCGGTTATAAATAGTAATCGCAGCACCGACATTTTCGTTCTGCTCATCAATTTCATGCATCATTTTTAAATACAATTGGTCGGCTTTGAGTTCAGGATAATTTTCGACCACCACATTCAAGCTGCGCATCAATTCTTTGCTCAAGGCTTCAACACGTTGTAATTGGCTGACATCGGCATTGTTGATGTTTAGGTTCATAATATTTTGGCGCAGTTCAGTCACTTTTTCTAAAGTGCCTTTTTCCATACCTGCATATTGTTCGACCACTGGCGCAAGTTCTTCAAGCGTTTTTAACTTCTGTCGTTCAAAACTGGTCACATCTGCCCAAGCGCGGATGGTGGCGTTGTGGTGGCGTACGATGTTGTTACGAATCATGATGCCCAGCATCACCAAGACGATGACAACCAAAAGAAAAATTGCGATACCCATGTTTTGCCCCAAGACGATTTTCTTAGTCCAGAAAATCAATCAAATCTGTCTGTAATTGTTCCAAATAAGGTAATTTAAAAGTGCGTAAGTGTCCACGTAATGCTGAAATATCTTGAATATTTTTTGCTTTACTGGAAATTTCAAACAGGTTGCGATTGCCTAAAAAACAGAGCGTGTTCCGCTCAGGGTGAAATAACAAATCACCTTGCTGATGCTGAAAAAAATCATCCAGTTTTAACACCATTGCAGGGCTGAGGGTGCGCGCCAGTTGAATTGCATCACTACCAAAAAAGTTGAGTTTTTGATTCAGGCGAATGTCACTGGTATGCCACGGCACATGATAAGGAGCACCAAAAGTTTTATTATTTGAGGTAACGGCTAAACCTTGTAGCTGCACATCAAAGACAAATACGCCCGATAAATGCCGCACCACTTCACGCACTTTATAGTCATTGCCATTTTGATCTTTAATGCGGGTTTCACTGACATAGCGATATTCAAAGACCAAAACCTGATGTTGCTTGCCTTGTTGATCTTGCCAAACAGTACTGGCGTAACGGCGAATTTCATTGGACAGATTCCCCAAATTAAACAAGGGAAACAGACTTTTTAAATGAGCAATCAAATAAACGGGTTGTAGGGTTCGGGCAAGATGTTGCGGTGGTTGCTGCCATGCCAGTTGATAGCGCTGTGCAATGCTTTCTTGTTCTAAAAAAGTGATGACTTCTTCAATGGGGTCGTCTTGTTCATAGGTAATAAATGCCCAGAAGATACAGCCTAACCCAATCAGCAAGCAGAATTGCAGCCAAATATTACTCGGTTGAATCAAGAGCAATAAACAGAACAACACACCTATAATGCCAAGCAGGACAGGCAAAACATTTTCAAACTTGAGGGTGATGTCATCTTGCCAAGGGTGTAAGCCATCTAAAATATCTTGATGGCTTTGTGCTTTTTTTCCAATATCCCATAACCGCGCGATATTACGAAATACCCGCTGATTCTTCTTGCGTCGAATATGAATGGAGTGTTGCACGGTATCGAGCGGCATGGTGGTTTCTTTTACAGTTTGAAAATTAAGTTTGAGCTTGATCAATCAGCATGGCATCGCCATAACTAAAGAAACGATAGCGTTCAGCCACAGCATGTTGATACGCCTGCATGACATTTTCACGGCTTGAAAGCGCAGATACCAACATTAATAAGGTGGATTCAGGCAAGTGGAAATTGGTGATTAGACGATCCACCACTTTAAACTGATAACCTGGGTAAATAAAAATTTGCGTATCACCCGACCACGCTGCAAGTTTGCCTGCATGGGCTTGGGCAGCACTTTCCACGGCACGGGTAGCAGTTGTACCCACTGAAATAACTTTATTACCTCGTGCTTTGGTTTCACGAATCAGCGCTACGGCAGCTTCAGAAACTTCACACCATTCACTGTGCATGATGTGATTGGCAATATCATCGGTACGTACAGGCAGGAATGTACCTGCGCCCACATGCAAGGTCACAAAGGTTTTTTGAATGCCTTTATCTGCTAGCTGTTGCAGTAAGGCTTCATCAAAGTGCAAGCTGGCAGTGGGTGCGGCAACACTAGCGAGTTTTGTTGGGTCGTTAAATACGGTTTGATAACGCTCGGTATCAATCGCTTCTGCTTCACGGTTAAAGTAGGGTGGAATCGGTAACTGACCGTAGGCATCCAATACGTCTAAAATAGGCTGCGAAAACTCGACAATAAATAAGTTTTCATGGCGACCTTGTACGGTCACTTTTACAGCATCAGGCCCAATAAACAGTTCTGCACCTGCTTTTGGTGAGTTGCTGGCTTTAATATGGCAATGGGCAATAAATTGATCTTGCAGACGTTCTACCAAGACTTCCACTGCACCGCCTGTGGCACGTTTACCTTTAAGACGCGCTTTCATGACTTTGGTATCGTTAAGTACCAGTAAATCGCCCGCTTCGAGTAAATTCAGTAGGTCGGTAAATTGATGGTCATGATACTGACCTTGAGCATCAAGATGCAGCAGACGAGAGGCGCTACGACTTGCTAGTGGGTAACGAGCAATGAGTTCATCGGGGAGATTAAAATTAAAGTCAGAAAGCTGCATGATAAAAACAAGTTAGAACACTGGGAAAACTGCGCCTAGTATATGCTTTTTTAGGTTTTATGGATGAAATTGGTCGATTATAAATCAAAAAAATGACAGCTGATTTAATTTTAAACAATTGCAAAAAACTTGCGTTGACAAGCTGTCAAAAAAGTTTATTATACCCATCAACACCTACCCGAGGTGGTGAAATTGGTAGACGCGGCGGACTCAAAATCCGCTGTCAGAGATGACGTGTCGGTTCGAGTCCGACCCTCGGGACCATATAAAGGAAAAGCCCTCAAGCATATTAAGACTTGGGGGCTTTTTTATTGTCTGTATATTAATGGGTTGTGCCATTTTTTAGCTCCAGTCTTAATGATTCCATTAGCCACAATTCAGGTGGTCACTTTGGAAAATGAGTACCCAAATGAGTACCTGATTTTTCATTGGTACTCATGGTGGAATCAGATGCTAAGCTTAAATTATTAGATCAATACAATAATCAAATGTGATTGATCGGGTGTCTTATAGGGCTTGTAGTACTTAAAAGCTTTATTCACTATCTAAAGCTACTTTGATGACATCTGCAATTGTCTCAGTGGTGACGCCTCTTTTTCGAGCATTCTCAGAATGGAGCCAAGTTGCTAAGTCTTTATTGCCTTTAGATGCATTGCAGCCAATACAGCACAATGCAATATTGGATAAGGTTGTAATTCTTATATCGTTGATAATGTGTTCCCAAGACTTCTTATTAGCTCTTTCAGTGCCAAACTTTTTGCCGCAATATACACAGCACAGGTCTCGCTCCGAGACCGCATCTTCTATGTGCTTTGGTATTCCCCACGAATTTGCCATTTTAGGTTTTCCTTATTTTATGGCTCTAGTTGAATGAAAAATCCTAACCTTTGATAACTCACATTCATAAAATTTAGATCTAAGCATTAAATGAAATAGTTGTCATAACACTATATAAATGAGGGTGTAAAAAAACCAGCACCGAAGCGCTGGTTTTTTACATCACTAACTTAGGTTAGTTTTGCATCAACTTATTGAGCTGCATCAAGAGCAGCATTGAATGTTGGGCTTGGACGCATTACGGCATTCACTTTGGCTTGATCTACTGCGTAGTAACCACCGATATCAACCGATTTACCTTGTACTTCCGCAAGTTCAGCAACAATTTTGTCTTCGTTTGCAGCTAAAGCTTGTGCAAGTGGTTCAAACTTCGCTTTCAACTCAGCATCTTCATCTTGAGCAGCAAGTGCTTCTGCCCAGAATTTTGCCAAGTAGAAGTGGCTGCCACGGTTGTCCAGTTCGCCAGTACGACGTGATGGAGACTTGTCGTTATCAAGTAATTTGCTGGTCGCTTGATCAAGAGTTGATGCAAGTAATTTCGCACGAGTATTATCTTCTTTAATACCCATTTCTTCTAAAGAAGCAGCAAGCGCAAGGAACTCACCTAATGAATCCCAACGTAAGTGGTTTTCTTCAACAAGTTGTTGTACGTGTTTAGGCGCAGAACCACCCGCACCAGTTTCGTACATACCACCACCCGCCATTAACGGAACGATAGATAACATTTTCGCAGAAGTACCAAGCTCCATAATTGGGAACAAGTCAGTGAGGTAGTCACGTAAGATGTTACCTGTTACAGAAATGGTGTCTAAACCACGCGCAACACGCTCAAGTGTATAACGCATCGCACGAACTTGTGACATGATTTGAATATCTAAACCAGTCGTGTCGTGATCTTTTAAGTATTTTTGAACTTTCTTGATCACTTCGTTTTCGTGTGGACGGTACGGGTCTAACCAGAAAATTGCTGGCATACCAGAGTTACGTGCACGTGTTACTGCAAGTTTAACCCAGTCGCGAATAGGTGCATCTTTCACCTGACACATACGCCAGATGTCGCCTTCTTCTACGTTTTGAGTCATCAACACTTCACCCGTGTCAATGTCGGTGATGTTTGCAACACCTGCAGCAGGAACTTCAAAAGTCTTGTCGTGTGAGCCGTATTCTTCAGCTTTTTGCGCCATCAAACCTACGTTTGGCACAGTACCCATCGTACGTGGGTCGAAGTTACCATTCCACTTACAGAAATTGATCATTTCTTGGTAAATACGCGCGAAAGTAGATTCAGGCATTACTGCTTTACAGTCGTAAGGTTTACCGTCAGCACCCCACATTTTACCGCCACCACGAATCATTGCAGGCATAGAAGCATCTACAATTACGTCGTTTGGAGAGTGGAAGTTGGTGATGCCTTTTGCAGAATCCACCATTGCAAGTGCAGGGCGGTGTTCTTGGCATGCGTGTAAATCTTCGATGATTTCTTCACGTAAAGAAGTTGGTAAGGTTTCGATCTTTTCATAAAGACCTGCCATACCGTTGTTGACGTTAATGCCAAGTTCTTCAAACAATTTACCGTGTTTTTCAAACGCTTCTTTATAGTAAATTTTCACACAGTGACCGAATACAATCGGGTGTGAAACTTTCATCATGGTCGCTTTTACGTGTAAAGAGAACAAAATGCCTGCTTCTTTACAATCATCCAATTCTTTTTCATAGAAGTCGCAAAGCGCTTTCTTGCTCATGAACATAGAATCGATGATTTCGCCATCAAGTAACGCTACTTTTTCTTTCAATACAATGGTTTCACCAGAATGAGTGATGAGTTCCATTTTTACGTTACGTGCGCGGTCAAGCGTCATTGATTTTTCGCCATGGTAGAAGTCACCTTCATCCATGTGTGAAACGTGAGTTTGTGACCATTGCTTCCATTCACCCATAGAGTGAGGGTGTTTTTTTGCATAGTTTTTCACTGCAGCAGGTGCACGACGGTCAGAGTTACCTTCACGTAATACAGGGTTTACTGCTGAACCTAAGCATTTACCAAAACGAGCGAGTAAAGCTTTCTCTTCTTCAGTATCCGCATTTTCAGGATAGTCAGGAATTGCATAGCCTTTTGCTTGTAATTCCTTGATACATGCAATTAACTGAGCAACTGAAGCACTGATGTTCGGAAGTTTGATGATATTGGTATCTGGATCTTGCGTGAGACGTCCAAGCTCTGCGAGGTTGTCGGCTACCTTCTGTTCTTCGCTTAGGTATTCCGAGAATTCAGAGAGTACGCGTGCTGCGACAGAGATATCACTCTTGACAATCTCGATGCCAGCAGGCTTAGTAAAGGTCTCAATGATCGGCAGTAGAGAGTAGGTCGCCAACAATGGCGCCTCATCGGTCAGTGTATAAATGATTTTTGACTTTCCACCAGCCATATATAGCCCCTTGCTTTGATTGAGTTTTTTAGGAGCGAGATAATGACTCAGCCCCTGCGAACCGATTTGCCTAATTTAACCTTGAGAGTATCGACTCTCTATGCATTTCAGTCAACGTAATTACAGTGATGACGCCATTTCGCTACGAAATGATGTGTCGCATTTGTGCGAATCAAGACACGGTTTAATGTAAAAACGAGCCTATTTAAACCTAAAAATCGCCTTGAGTATTTAGTGTTGAAATACTAATCAAATCGTATGATGAAGATATGACATCAAAAATATATGTATATTTTATTATAAATTAACCAGTTGAGGGTTCGACTTAAGTCGTATGTTTGATAAATAATCGATGAAAATGATACGTAGATATATTTAGTTTATTTATTTTGTAAATTTATCAATATTTTACATTATTTTTTTACAGTATGAGGTAATGTAAATTCTTGTATAGAAGTTTAGATTTTCTTCAAAAACGGAGGGAAATCTACAGATAAAAAGCCTGATTGATATTTTAAAAGTTTAGATCTATTTTTATGGTCTAAATTTTACAAAAAACGGCGTATTTTTTGGTGCTTTGAAGCAGTTCGATTCCTCTGAAAGCGTGGTTCATCATGATCTCAACTCTTATTCATGCATAGATGAAAAAAAAGCATGAAAGAAGAGGCAGCGATTTGTTGCACAGTTTTTAAATTGGTTTGAAAGCTTATGTTTTGTGTTAAAGTTTGTAGGTTAACTCTGAGTTCAATGGACGAATTTTGAAGAGAAAATAATTCATAACGTGTCAAACTTTAATTAACGAGGCAAAAATGAAAATACAGTTGCTGGAAATTGGTCCCGAAACGGAGCAACTCAGTGCTTGCACACTCTCATTATTATTAGGCGTACATACGCCAACTAACCAAATTGATGGTTTTTTGAAGTTTGCCCGTCAAATATTGCAAGTCGATCATGCCATTTTGACTTTTAAAAATGAGCCATATATCTGGTATTCCACCAATCAAGTTTTTAAAGCTTTTCATGCCAATCCAACCGCACAGTTAGAAGCTTTCTTTCAAGGTCAGCAACTGATTGAACCTCAACATCCTCAATATGCGAATTTTGTGCAGCATATTGCAAGTTTAGGGATAGAAGCGGCTCGTTTAATTGCACTGGATTTACTCAAAACGGATGGTGAGTCGATTGGGCAGTTGTTGTTATTTGATCATCGTGAAGAAGCGTTTAGTTTAGGTGCTTTGCCGACAGTGGCGGAGTTTGCTGCAGGTTTGGTGCGTTATATTGAATTAAAAGTTGATTATGCAAGCTTAAAAGAACTGTATGAACAGCAGTCTGCATTGAATTTTAGTAAAACGAAATTTTTCCAAATTATTGCGCATGATTTGCGCGCGCCATTTCATGGCTTATTGGGGTTTTCGGAAGTTTTAGCGCAAGAGCGCGAAACTTTGGATGATTCTAGTATTCAAAATATTGCCGACTATTTATTCGACACAGCACAATCGACCTATAACTTGCTAGAAAGTTTATTGAATTGGGCGATGGCAGAGGGTGGACGCTTTGTGTATCACCCAATTAATTTTGAGTTAAAGCAATCGACCAAAATTGTTTGCGATGTGTTGAAAAGTTTGGCAATCAAGAAAAATATTGAACTGATTGATCAAGTTGAAGAAGGCATTAAAGTTTATGCCGACATCAATATGATTACCTCGGTGATTCAAAATTTGGTGTCGAATGCGCTGAAATTTACCTTTACCGATGGCACAGGCAAAGTCATTTTACGTGCAGAGCAAACAGAAACCAGTGTGGATATTTATATTCACGATACGGGTTTGGGCATGACTGCACAACAACTCGAAACGCTGTTCGAGCCTAAACTTACTGTTAGTTTTAAAGGCACTGCAGGTGAAAAGGGTATTGGTTTAGGTTTGGTGTTGTGTAAGCGTTTTGTCGATTTGAACCACGGGCAAATTGTGGTGGAATCGAAAGAAGGTGTTGGAACGACTTTTAAAGTCAGTTTGCCAATTGCGACCAGTAGCCATCAAGTATTAAGTAAAGAAGCGTTATTATCTGAGAAAACTTAATTTCAAAGTTTATATACAAAGCAAGCAAAAGCCTGTGGATGTTTAAAATCATCCACAGGCTTTTTTTATCGTGATCAATTTAGATCAACTCTTGCATTATTGAATGTTTTGAATCGGACTACCACCCAACGCTTGCAATAAAGTCACATAGGCGTTGTATTGGTTTTGCTTGGTCTGCAATAAACTTAAACGTGCATTGCGGGTGGTTTCTTGTGCATCTAGCAGGTTTTTTAAGGCAATCGCACCATGCCGATAACGCACCTCAGTTAAGCGTTCAGTTTTCTCTGCCAGTGCTAAATTGCGGCTTTGCAGCGCGACTTGTTGATTCAGCGCGGTTCGTGCTGACAGTGCATTTTCGACATCGGCAAAGGCTTTATATAAAGTTTGTCGATATTGCACAATGGCTTTTTCATATTCCAAAGCATTCACTTTTAGATCGCGCTGCATATCATTCCATTGCAAAAATGGCAGGGTTAAACCTGCACCTAAAGTGGCAATTGGGTTTTTTAGGGCATCGCTTAAAGAGGTATGCGCGCCTGTACCGACACCTGTACTGAGTGTGCCTGTAAGACTGATGGATGGGTAATAACTGGCTCGATTGGCATCTTTATTGGCCAAGGCTTTACGTAAACGTAATTCGGCTGCACGTAAGTCGGGACGACGTGACAGCAGTTCTGCAGGTAAGCCAGCAGTAATATTCGGTAAACGAACAGCGGCTAAACTCTGTGGTTCATTGATATTCAACATTTGCACAGGTTGATGCAGTAAAACTGCCAAGGCGGTGCGTGTTTCAACTTTTTGCTGTGCAATTTGGCTCAAGGTTGATTTTTGACTTTGCAGGGCTTGTTCGGCTTGGTTTAAATCCAATCCTGAAACTGCACCCGCGCGATATTGCGCACTGACCAATTGATACGTTTTTTGCGTACTGGCAAGGTTTTGTTGTGCGACAACATAGCGTTCATTTAAATAACCCAATTGCCAATATAAGTTGGCAGTGGTTGCAATCAGGCTTTGTGCGGTGGCTTGTAAGTCTTGTTCGGTGGCTAAGGCTTCCCAACGTGCAGCTTCAGTCTGATTGGCAAGTTTACCGAATAAGTCCAATTCATAGCTCAGTCCGGGATAATTCAGCGAAATCCCACGCGCTGTATCACCATTGCCCTCTAAACTAAATTGATGCCCTGTAGAAATACCTGCATTGCCAATCCGGACACCTTGCTGACTTTGGCCTTGTTTTGCTTGTAATCTGGCTTGTTGTAAATTCAGTCCTGCAACCGCGAGGTCACTGTTACGCGCCAAGACTTGTTCAACCAATTGATTTAAAGCAGCATCGTGAAAGAGTGTCCACCAACGGTCTGTATTTAGTTGTGCAAGGACTTGCTGGCTTTTTTGCTGCTGCTCAAACTGTTGAGGAATATTTACAGCAGGTGCCTGATAAGGTGTTTTGACTACGGCTGCACAACCCACTAAGCTGCTGCCAAGAAAAAGCGCAGTGACGAGTTGGCTGAATTGTCGTGACTTCTGGTTAAATCGCATCATCATTCCTTACTCTAATTCCTTATTCTCTAGATAGCGCATCGACAGGGTTCAGTTGGGCAGCATTACGTGCAGGAATAAAACCGAACACAATTCCAATCAGGCTTGAACAGACAAAAGCGGCTACAATCGAGGTGGTGGAGTACGCCATTTGAAAGGTTCCACCTGCCACATGATTAATCAATTGCCCAATTCCGAGTGCGAGCAAGACGCCAAGTACACCGCCTAAAATACACACTAAAATGGCTTCAATTAAAAATTGCTGCAAAATATCGCTTTGTCGTGCGCCGACTGCCATGCGTACCCCAATTTCTTGGGTGCGTTCTGTGACAGAGACCAACATGATGTTCATTACGCCAATTCCACCGACCACCAGTGAAATCACTGCAATAGCAGAAACCAGTAAGGTCATGGTGGCGGTAGTTTGTTGGATGGTTTCACGGATACTGTCGGCATTTTGAGTAAATACATCCTGCGCACCATGACGCTGTACCAACAGACTTAGGATGGCATTTTCTGCTGCAGCACTTGGATATTCATCTTTGACTCGTACAATAATGCTGCGCACATGGCTTTGGCCAAGCATGCGGCTCATTACCGTAGAGTAGGGCAAATACACATTTAAGCTGTCGGCATTGCCCATCATGCTTTTTTGTTCTTCGACCACGCCAATAATACGGCTGGGTACGCTGCCCAATAAAATTACTTGCCCGACAGGGTTGCTGCCATCACTAAAAAATGTATTTTTGGTGTTGTGATCAATCACCACATCTTGCGCTTGTTCCAGCACGCTGTGTTTGTCAAAAGGCTGACCCGACTGGAAGTTTATGCCGCGCACATAGAAAAAGTCTTCGCTCACACCATTGACTGTGGCAGAAGCCTCGGTGTCTTTAAAACGTACTGTGACGTTGCTATTGACCGATGGGCTGACCCCATCCACATAAGGTTGTTCTGCCAAAGCATCGGCATCGGCAGGAATTAGGGTTTTAAGCTGAGATGAGCGCGAGGTATCACCAAAACCACGCCCCTGAAACACGGTAATGGTGTTGGTACCTAAACTGCTGATGTTCTCTAAAATTTGTTTCTGTGAACCATTGCCAAGTGCCACAACAGATACAACCGAAGCGATCCCGATAATAATCCCGAGCATGGTTAAAAAGGTGCGCATGCGATGCGCATTCATCGCCAGTAGCGCCATGCGGAAGGCTTCACCTAAACGATCAAATACAGAACGCCAAGCTGAAGTTCTTTTTTGTGGTGAATGTTGCAAAGTTTGTTGGGTAATATCATCTTGATCGGCAGGTGTGTTGGGCTGATCAGAAATAATAAGCCCGTCACTGATTTCAATAATCCGTGTGGCATTTTTAGCGACATTATGGTCATGTGTGACCAAGATGATGGTGTGACCTTTGGTATTTAGCTCACGCAAAATCCGCATCACTTCAATACCGCTATTCTTGTCGAGTGCACCTGTGGGTTCATCGGCAAGAATCACATCGCCACCATTCATCAAGGCACGTGCAATGGATACACGTTGTTGTTGTCCACCTGAAAGCTGACTTGGGCGGTTTTGGGTTTTATCGGCTAGACCTAAGTCACTGAGCAGCGCAGTCGCGCGTGTTTGTCGCTCTTCAACATCGGCACCTGCATAAATTGCAGGCACTTCGACGTTGCCCGCAGCGCTTAAATCACCCAATAAGTGATAGCGCTGGAAAATAAAACCAAAATATTCACGACGTAGCTGTGCCAATTCATCGGCTTCAAGTTGTCGGGTTTCGCGTCCTTTGACTTTATAGCTGCCCGTGGTGGGTTGATCCAAACAGCCCAAAATATTCATGAGGGTGGATTTTCCCGAACCCGACTGACCTACAATCGCAACCAATTCACCTGGGTAAATCTTCAGGTCAATGCCTTTGAGAATCTGCACTGTAGATTCACCCGCAGGGAATTCACGGGTCAGATTGGTGACCTCTAACAGAGGTTGTGACTGACTCATCTTACATTCTCACTGATGGGCCAACACGACCACCACGCTTCGCCGCATCATTTGAGGTATCAGAACCATCGGCAATAATGACTTGATCGCCCAGTTTTAAGCCACGAATGACTTGTACCGTTGCACGGTTGTTTAAGCCAAGCAATACCGATTGTGGACGAGCTGAGCCATCGGCTTGCAGTACACGTACCATACCTAAAGAGGCTTTACCTTGATCAATCAAGGCTTTTTCATTGGCAGTCAACTCCAAGCGGGCAGGGCGTTTGGCAGAGCTAGCATTGGTATTGTCGCGCTCAGCACGTACGTTGCTGTCTGAATTATTGCTGTTGCCACGACTGCGTGAACGGTTTGCACCTTGTACCGCAGCAGCAGGAATGGTCAGCACATTGCGTGCCTCTGCCAATACAATGGACACTTGTGCGGTCATATTGATGCGTAGCTTGCCGTCTTCATTTGGTACGTCAAATAAAGCGTTGTAGTACACGGCAGAACTTGAAGATGATGACGTATTGTTATTGCTTTCGGTATTGATGGATTTGGGTGCAGGTTCTACCTGACGTAAAGTAGCGTAATGTTTTTTCTCACTGTTGCCCAAGGTGGTGAAATAGACCGTTTGTCCCTCTTCGACCTTCATTACATCCGCTTCAGAAATTTCTGCTTTTACAGTCATGGTGTCAAGTTTGGCTAATTTAACAATCGTGGGCGCACTTTGATTGGCGTTCACGGTTTGACCTTCTTCGGTCACAATTGCGACGACAGTGCCATCCATTGGGGCAAGAATACGGGTATAACCTAAATTTTCTTTAGACGTGTCTAAAGTTAGGCGTGACTGTTCAATTTGAGCGTTAATGGCAGCAATTTCTGCTTGTGAAGTTTTATAGTTGGCTAAGGCAGTTTCAAGTTCAGCACGTGAGGTCGCATCTTGCGCATACATGGCTTGTTGACGCTGATATTCTGCTGCGACTTTGGCGAGATTGGCTTGTCGAACCGCCAATTGTGCCTGTTGGTTTTTAATACTGGCCTGCGCTGTTTTAAACTCATTTTCCTGTCGTACGGAGTCAATTTGGGCAATCAACTGTCCTTGTTTGACTTGATCGCCTAACTGAACATACATTTTTTTGACTTGACCTGAAACTTGCGCACCAACACTGACCATTTTGGTGGCTTCAAGTACGCCTGTTGCCAACACCGCACTTTCAATATCTCCACGGCTCACTTCGGCAGTAATGTATTGCGGTTGTTGTTCTTTGGGTTTTAAAAAATACCAAGCGGCAAATGCCAGCATCAGCGCAATGATAATTCCCGCAATAAGTTTGGTCGATTTTATTTTTGGCATGAGTCAAAAAACAGAAAAAGAAATTAAAAGGATTATAGAAGTGAAATAAGGATAAATCGTGAATTTTTTGAAGAAACTGCAAATGAGAATTATTTATTAGTGGTTTGAGCTAGATTTAATACAGTCTGAGTACAGTATTACATCCATAAAAAAAGTGAAAATAGCATCTGTTAACGAGGTGGGGTAGTTTGTTTCATCTCTATGATAATTTTATGAATTTTTATGATAAATGCTGAAAAATACAACTATGGTCTAAGTTGCTTAAAAAACCTTATTTTCTATATGGATTTAAGAATTAAAAGCAGCTAGTATTAAATTCCATAAAATAATTATGGATTTAATCATTAGGATAATACGGCATCGGGACGATGCAATAAAACATGACTTTAAGCAAAAAATCTGAGGGGTAAATCATGGAGTGGAGTGAGAAATTTAATATCGGAATTGATGTGATTGACAATCAACATCGACAAATTCTGGACTATATTAATGCGCTGGAAAAAATTCGGGCGACAGGTGCGCGGGAGCAAATCAAAGAAGTCTTGGATGACTTGATTGACTATACGCAATCGCATTTTAGCTTTGAAGAAAACTTGTTGTCACAGGTCAATTATCAATACTTACCATCACATCGTGGTATTCACGAACTCTTTGTGAAGCGTTTGAATGATTGCCGTCAGCGTTTTGCCAATGGCGAATCGGTAGAACATGATTTGTATCGTTTGTTGTCTAAATGGTTGATTAACCATATTCAGCATGATGATCAGGATTATGTCGATGCGGTACGCGACAATATGCTGCATTATTTGCGTTCACAGGAACAGAAGAAAGGCAAAAGTTGGTTTGCACGTTTCTTTAGCTAATCCTCGGAAAAGCAGATGATTTTAAAAATTATTTGATGAAGTCTGCTTAATTAAGCCGAGTGAGAAGCAAACAGCGTTTTACCACAGAGTTCTGTAATGGCTTGTAGCACCAAATGTTCAGGGTTTTCCTTGGACATCCCTTTGATGGCGGCATCAATACGCAATAATAGGGCGGGCCATTGCAAGAAACTATTTGGATTTAAACGTCGCAAAGCTTGCTGATAAACACTGACTTTGTTTTTCCAGATACCCAGTTGCAAAGCATTTTGTGGTTGTTCAAATAATTGCATCAGCAGGCGCATTTCTTTGCTGATGCTCCACAAAATTAAACTCATGGCTTCACCCGAAGCCATGAGGTATTGAAAAATTTTCATAGCTTGCGCTAGATTTCCCGTCAGTAAAGCATCATTTAAATCATAAGTGCTATAACGAGATTGATCTTGTAAACAGGCATGTAAATGTTCAATCTGAATCTGCTGAATTTCAGGAAAGGTGTCACTGACCCGCATTAAGCTATTTTTGGCAGCCAAAAGGTTGTGTTCATGATGTTGTTCCAACCATTGCCACGCATCATGTCCTAATTGAATGCCAAGCTTTTCTGCTTCCAAACCTAAAATCTGCTGCCGATCTTTAGGATAATTCGCCGTAAGCGCAACATTGACCCCATTGGCATCAATCAACTGAAAAAAACTGGATTTCAGACTATTGTTGTCTTGTTTCGGCATTACCACCAACAGCAAGTTTTGTTCATTGTGTTGAATATAACTTTTCAGTTGTTTTAGTGTGCTGGCATCAGGCTTGATATTGCCGTGTACTTCAACCGCCAATTGACTCGAAAACAGTGACAGACTGTTTAAGGCATTGAATACATTTTTCCAATCGCTAACGCTATTTAAATCATAACGCTGACGTTCAATATCCTGTTTTTGCCAACTGGCACGAAAAGCATCCAGCAAGTTTTGTTCGAGTAAGGGTTCTTGACCATGCAAAATCCATACGCCACGTGCTTCATCGACACGTTTGAGGGCTTGTAGATAGTCAATTTTCATAAAAAATTCGCACTCGAAAACTTATTTAGGGTTTGAATACACAGGTGGGTTGACCAAAGGTAAACGATTAGATGAAATTTGACGCACAATTTGCTGTGCTACATCATCAATAATGACTTCTTTTAAGAATTTTTGTTCCTGATCATCGGTATTCACAGTTGCTACATCGTATTGATAACTGCGCGTTGCCATGACGGTACGAGGTTCGGTGATCGGGTTGCCTTGCGCATCTTCAATACGGAAAGTCACACTCAAACGTAATAAGGTTTCTACCAGTTTGCCATTCAATTCCAAGCGACGTGGCGTATAGTCAAGTACACGCAGTACATAGGCATTAGGGTCATTGCTGAGTTGTACGCCCGCTGTACCCATCTGAATGGAAAGTTTTTCTTCTAATTCTTCAGCATTGCTCGGTAAAGCCAGACTCATTTTTGAATAAGCCACAGGTGCAATGCTTGGATTGGTGCCTTTAAGATGAAAACCACAGCCGACTAAGCCAGCACTGAGTCCACAAGTTAAAACAATGACTGCTAGACGTTGGCTAAAGTGCATGTGCTGTCCTCTGTAATATTCTTGAAAGTTTAAAAGCGGAAGTTGAGAAGATCTTGATTGTAGGTGCAAAGCCCATTGACTGACAACGGGCTTTGTTAGGAAATTGTTTTAATTCCTTTTTTGTAGGAGGGTTTAGGGGGATTGTTTTATAAAATCCCTCCAAACCTCCCTTTAAAAAAGGGAGGTTTAAAAGCACTTAAACCACCAAATTCACTAACTTATTCGGTACCACAATTTCTTTCTTGGTTGGCCCAGTCAAGAATGGTTGTACTTCAGGTAAGGCTTTGGCAAGTGCAAGAATGTCTTCTTTAGATGCATCTACTGCTACATCAAGCTTGCCACGTAATTTACCATTTACCTGCACCACAATCGTTTGAGTATTGCGGGTTAATGCAGACTCATCGACCACAGGGAATAGGGTGGAGGTTAATTCAATTCCGAACTCTACCAATAAGGTTTGGCTCAAGTGTGGTGCAAATGGCGCAAGCAAGGTCAATAACGTCACAATTGCTTCACGTTCAACCGCAAGGTCTTGTTCGTTCTGCGCTTCAAACTTGTTGCAAGCATTCAAGAGTTCCATCAATGCTGCAATTGCAGTGTTGAACGCATGACGACGCTCAATATCATCGCCCACTTTTTGAATGGTTTCATGGGTTTTGCGACGTAAGTCTTGTGCTGCTGTAGCAAGTTTGCTGCTGTCAATTGCAGTTGCATTGCTGCCTTTTTCAAGGAAACCTGCCGCCAAACGCCAAACACGTTTTAAGAAGCGGTTCGCACCTTCAACGCCTGCATCTGACCATTCTAAAGACTGATCTGGTGGTGCAGCGAACATCATAAATACACGTGCAGTATCTGCGCCGTATTGGTCAATAATGGCTTGTGGGTCGATACCGTTATTTTTCGATTTCGACATTTTTTCCTGACCACCAACAATCACAGCTTGACCATCGCCTATGTATTTAGCCGAAAGAACGCGACCTTTTTCGTCTTTTTCAAGCTCAATATCGGCAGGGTTAAACCAAGTTTTCTTGCCGCTTTCTGCTTCGCGGTAGAAGGTGTCAGCCAAGACCATGCCTTGAGTCAGCAAGTTGGTAAATGGCTCATTGCCTTGTACCACGCCTTCATCACGCATAAGTTTGTGAAAGAAACGCGCGTACAATAAGTGCAAGATGGCGTGTTCTACACCACCAATATATTGATTAACTGGCAACCAAGTTTGCGCAGCTTCAGGCTTGACCATACCACCTGTAAAATCTGGAGATGCATAACGTGCATAATACCAAGATGATTCTACAAAAGTATCTAAGGTATCGGTTTCACGACGTGCTTCGCCACCACAGCATGGGCAAGTAGTTTGATAGAATTCAGGCATTTTATTTAACGGGTTGCCTGAGCCATCTGGCACAACATCGGTAGGTAAAATGACAGGAAGCTGATCTTCTGGAACTGGAACTTGTCCACATTTTTCACAGTTGATCATCGGAATTGGGCAGCCCCAGTAACGTTGGCGTGAAACACCCCAGTCACGTAAACGGAATTGTACTTTTACATTGGCTAAGCCTTGTGGCTCTAATTTCGCTAAAAGTGCATCAAAAGCCGCTTGGAAATCTAAACCATCAAATTCGCCTGAATTGACCAGTTTACCTTCTTTAGAACCGTACCATTCTTGCCATTGGGTTGTGTCAAAGTCCGCATCGTCTGCACCTTTGGCATCAATCACCTGAATAATTGGCAATTGGAATTTATTGGCAAACTCAAAATCACGCTCATCGTGTGAAGGTACAGCCATCACCGCACCAGAACCGTAAGACATCAACACATAGTTGGCAATCCACACTGGCAATTCTTTACCCGTTACTGGATGCTTCACAAATAAGCCAGTCGCCATACCTTTTTTCTCGGCAGTGGCAAGGTCAGCTTCTGCCACAGAACCCATGCGGCATTCTTCAATAAAGGCTTTTAATTGTGCATTGTTTTCTGCTGCTTTTAACGCCATTGGATGTTCTGCAGCAACAGCCACATAAGTTGCACCCATTAACGTGTCAGCACGCGTTGTAAATACAGTCAGACCATCTGCATAAATTTCAGGATTTGCCGATGGGAATGTGATTTCCATCCCTTGCGAACGCCCAATCCAGTTGCGTTGCATGGTCAAGACTTGCTGTGGCCAGCCATCTTTTAAAGTTTCTAAATCGTCTAATAATTCTTGGGCATAATCGGTAATGCGGAAGTAGTACATTGGAATATCGCGTTTTTCTACCAATGCACCTGAACGCCAACCACGGCCATTTTCGACCTGTTCATTGGCCAAAACTGTTTGATCGACAGGATCCCAGTTGACTGTCGAGAGTTTGCGATAAATTAACCCTTTTTTATACAGTTGCACGAATAACCATTGTTCCCAGTGGTAATACTCTGGAGTACAAGTGGCAAATTCACGATCCCAATCTATTGCCAAACCTAGTTTTTTCAATTGGTCGCGCATGTAGGCGATATTTTCAAAAGTCCATTTAGCTGGGGCAACCTGATGCGCAATCGCTGCGTTTTCTGCAGGTAAACCAAAAGCATCCCAACCCATAGGTTGTAAGACGGTTTCACCTTTTAAACGGTGAAAACGGCTAATTACATCACCAATGGTGTAGTTACGCACGTGACCCATGTGCAGTTTGCCGCTTGGGTAAGGGAACATCGAGAGGATATAACGATGTGGACCTTCGACTGTGTCGGCAACTTTAAAGGCTTTGCGAGATTCCCAGTCGCTTTGGACTTGGGGTTCAATCGCACTGGCTTGATATTCAGGGTCAATGTGAGTAGTCATAAGGTTAAATCAGGAATAAACGGTTAAAAAAAGTGTGTCACACAGCATAGCGCAAAATGCAGCTAAATTGAATTTTGCGCGTTGGATTGTGCAGGAAAATTTAAGCGAGTCGTACTTTATGGCTTAAAACTTAAAAAACTTGTGGGTTGGCACGTTCTTGTTGTGCCTGATTTAAAGCTGCATTGGCTTCACGTTGTTGCTGATCCATAGCTGGATTTCCTGCAGGATGATTTGTGGTAGGTGTCGCATGTTGGTTTGTTGTATTTGCAGCAGTAGGTGCAGGGTTGTCAGCAGGATTTGCAGGAGTGGCAACGGTTGGTGCTGAATTTCTCCAGCCATAGGTATCGACTTTGCCTTTTTTCTTGGCAGTTTTTGGCGGCGGTGTCGTGGTGTAATGGGTTGAACCATTTGCATCGACCCACTTGTAATATTGTTTTGCAGAAACTGAGCTAGTGGCAAAAATTAAAATCAAGCTTGCAGAAAGACAACTCAAGCGGATCATTGGCGTTTTCATGTTTGGAAGTCCTGAGCAAAAAGGGTAAATGGCAGAAAACCAATTACAAAAAATCATGTTGGCTAAATTTTAGCAATAATTCCCCATGAAGCTAGGATTTATTGACAATTTTTCGATGATTTTTATCTGCAATAGTGCCTATTCAAAATTGGAGCATTGGCTTGTCTATTTGCAAGTTAAAATAAGCTGAAATGCGTTGCTGAATCATAACCAAGCGATTTATATATTTTTTAATTCATTCTTTATTTTTATGTATGTGATATGAAAAAATTATAAAAAATTCAGCAAATATCTGAAAGTTATTTGTTTTATATGGAAATATTGGACTTGGGATTAAATTGTGATGGATGACACAAAGCGTAAAAAATACCCAGTTTATAAATAAAGCAGAAAAAGCCGATTTTTAAACTTGACTTTAGTCGGGTAAACTACAAAAATGCACACTTTAGTTTTATGTGCCTTAGATCGATCACCCTTCGAATAAGTGTCATGTCATGCAATGGGCAACTTCTCTAGCCGAGAAGCTGAACAAAGCTTATAAAATGTGTTTACCCCAACACATTTTAGATCTCATATTGCTTATACGGTAATCAGATCAGAAATTTTTCCTATTGCCATGAAAACTATGAAATATGTGTGCTATAACAGTGCAGGAATTAATGAACAAAACACTGCAGGTGTCTCCCATTTTGCAGTGACAAGACTAGGGTGAATCACGTTGGAACTTTTATCTGGTGGTGAAATGCTCGTTCGCGCATTGGCGGACGAAGGCGTTGAACATGTTTTTGGATACCCAGGCGGCGCAGTACTTCATATTTACGATGCGTTCTTTCAACAAGACAAAATTAATCATTACCTTGTGCGCCATGAGCAAGCTGCTGGTCATATGGCAGATGCCTACTCGCGCGTAACAGGTAAAACAGGTGTGGTACTGGTGACTTCAGGTCCAGGTGCAACCAACACGGTAACTCCAATTGCAACGGCTTATATGGACTCAATCCCAATGGTGATTTTGTCTGGTCAGGTTGCAACACACTTAATTGGTGAAGATGCCTTCCAAGAAACCGATATGGTGGGTATTTCACGTCCGATTGTAAAACACAGTTTCCAAGTGCGTCATGCAAGCGAAATTCCTTCAGTGATTAAGAAGGCATTCTATATTGCATCTTCAGGTCGTCCTGGTCCTGTGGTGGTTGATATTCCTAAGGATGCAACCAACCCAGCAGAAAAATTTGCTTACGAATACCCAGAAAAAGTGAAGATGCGTTCGTATCAACCACCGCATCGTGGTCACTCAGGTCAAATTCGCAAAGCAATTGATGAGCTATTAAATGCCAAACGTCCTGTGATTTATTCAGGCGGTGGTGTTGTACAAGGCAATGCTTCTGAGCAATTGACTGAACTTGCACACATCTTGGGCTTCCCTGTAACCAATACATTAATGGGCTTGGGCGCGTTCCCGGGTAATGATCCACAATTTATTGGTATGTTGGGCATGCATGGTACGTATGAAGCCAACATGACCATGCACAATGCCGATGTGATTTTGTGTATTGGTGCACGTTTTGATGATCGTGTAACCAATAACCCTGCAAAATTCTGTCCAAATGCCAAAGTCATTCATATTGACATTGACCCTGCGACAATTTCAAAAACCATCATGGCACACATTCCAATTGTAGGTGCGGTTGAACCTGTACTTCAGGAAATGTTGGTTCAATTGAAGCAATTAAATGTGTCCAAGCCAAACCCTGAAGCGATTGCTGCATGGTGGAATCAGATCAATGAATGGCGTAAAGTTCATGGTTTGAAATATGACAAACCAACCGATGGCACGATGAAGCCGCAACAAGTAGTTGAAGCTTTAGACAAAGTGACCAATGGTGATGCGATCATTACTTCTGACGTAGGTCAGCACCAAATGTTTGGCGCGAACTACTATAAGTACAAGCGTCCACGTCAATGGTTGAACTCTGGTGGTCTAGGTACTATGGGTGTAGGTTTACCGTATGCTATGGCGGCTAAACTGGCTTATCCAGATCAACAGGTTGTATGTATCACGGGTGAAGCATCGATTCAGATGTGTATCCAAGAGCTTTCTACCTGTAAGCAATATGGTTTAAACGTTAAGATCTTATGCTTGAATAACCAAGCTTTAGGTATGGTTAAACAATGGCAAGATATGAACTATGAAGGTCGTCACTCAAGTTCTTATGTTGACTCATTGCCTGACTTCCCTAAATTGATGGAAGCTTATGGTCACGTTGGTATTCAAATTAACCATGCCGATGAGCTTGAGTCTAAGCTTGCAGAAGCGATGGCGATTAATGACAAATGCGTATTCATTAACGTAATGGTTGACCGTACAGAGCACGTTTATCCGATGCAAATTGCGGGTCAATCCATGAAAGATATGTGGTTAGGTAAAGGGGAGCGCACAGAATGAGACACATTATTTCCGTTCTCGTTGAAAACGAATCAGGTGCGCTTTCTCGTTTAGTGGGTTTATTCTCTCAACGTGGTTATAACATTGAGACTTTAAACGTTGCACCAACCGAAGACCCAACACTTTCACGTTTAACGCTTACAACTTATGGTGATGATCATAAAATTGAGCAAATCACCAAACAACTGAATAAATTGGTTGAAGTGGTTAAAGTGGTCGACCTGTCAGAAGGTCCACATATTGAGCGTGAATTGATGCTGATTAAAGTAAAAGCGTCAGGTGCTGCACGTGCCGAAATTAAACGCACAGCAGACATCTTCCGTGGTCAAATTGTGGATGTCACACCAACGACTTATACGGTGCAGCTTGCGGGTACAACTGAAAAACTAGATGGTTTTATTGACGCGATTGCTGAAAACACCATTTTAGAAGTTGTGCGTTCAGGTGTGTCAGGTATCGCACGCGGCGAAAAAGTTTTAACCATTTAACTAAATTTCATAGTTAATTTTACTCATCGAATTCATTCCATCTCAAAGGATGGAGAGCTTACTCAAGTACTGAATAGACAAGTACTTGAGTAAGATAGGAATCCAAAGCATTTTAGCGGAGACAGCAATGCAAATTTTTTACGATAAAGACTGCGACTTATCTATCATTCAATCTAAGAAAGTAGCGATCATTGGTTACGGTTCACAAGGTCACGCGCACGCGCTTAACCTTAAAGATTCTGGCGTAGACGTAACTGTAGGTTTACGTGCTGGTTCTGCTTCTTGGAAAAAAGCTGAAAATTCGGGTCTTAAAGTTTCTGAAGTTCCTGCTGCTGTTGCTCAAGCTGACTTAGTTATGATTTTGACTCCAGATGAGTTCCAATCACAACTTTATCGTGACGTGATTGAGCCAAACATCAAGCAAGGCGCAACTTTAGCATTTGCTCACGGCTTCTCTGTACTTTATAACCAAGTTGTTCCACGTGCAGACTTAGATGTAATCATGGTTGCACCTAAAGCACCTGGTCACACTGTACGTTCTGAATTCCAACGTGGTTCAGGTGTTCCTGATCTTATCGCGATTCACCAAGATGCTTCTGGTAACGCGCGTAATGTTGCACTTTCTTACGCTTCAGGCGTGGGTGGTGGTCGTACTGGTATCATCGAAACTTCTTTCCGTGAAGAAACTGAAACTGACTTATTTGGTGAGCAAGCGGTTCTTTGTGGTGGTGCTGTTGAATTGGTTAAAATGGGCTTCGAAACTTTGGTTGAAGCTGGTTATGCGCCAGAAATGGCTTACTTCGAGTGCTTACACGAACTTAAATTGATCGTTGACTTGATGTTCGAAGGCGGTATCGCAGACATGAACTATTCAGTTTCTAACAACGCTGAATATGGTGAATATGTCACTGGTACTGAAGTGATTAACGAACAGTCTCGTGAAGCAATGCGTAATGCGCTTAAACGTATTCAATCTGGTGAATATGCGAAGATGTTCATCCAAGAAGGTGCGTTGAACTATCCATCTATGACTGCACGTCGTCGTCAAAACGCTGCACATGGTATCGAAGTAACTGGTAACAAGTTACGTGCAATGATGCCTTGGATTCAAGCAAACAAGATTGTAGATAAAGAAAAGAACTAAGTTACGTGCCTTAAGAAAAGTAAAGCAGTGCTTTACTTTTCTTTCGTACCTTGGATCCAAGCGAACAAGATTGTAGATAAAGAAAAGAACTAAGTTTTAATTTAATCTTTATCTTGAAAAGCCCTTATTTTATATAAGGGCTTTTTTATGGGGGGAGTAATTGCTGGAGCGTACCTTATATTTAAAATTCGTGTGCTGAGGGATGAGTTGTATGAGTGTTCTTAATCATCCATTCCAAATACATCACGCGTATAAACCTTATTTTGTACATCTTGCAACAATGAACATTTACGGTTACAGACAATTAAATCGGCACGTTGTTTAAACTCGGCTAAATCATGAATGATTTTAGAGTTGAGAAATTTTTTCTGCTGTAGCCCCGGTTCATAAATAATTACTTTAATCCCGTAAGCTTTGAGATATTGCATAACGCCTTGTATTGCCGAGGCACGAAAATTATCTGAACCGCTTTTCATAGTAAGTCTATAAATTCCGACTACTTTGGGTTCACGCTTACGAATGGATTCTGCAATAAATTCTTGACGGGTTTGGTTGGCGTCTACTACTGCTTTAATCAAGTTGCTAGGAACTTGCGCATAATTTGCAAGCAGTTGTTTGGTGTCTTTAGGGAGGCAGTATCCGCCATAACCAAAGGATGGATTGTTGTAAAACTGACCAATACGTGAGTCTAAACATACACCATCAATAATTTGTCGCGTGTCTAGATTATAAATTTGGGCATAAGTGTCCAATTCATTGAAGTAGGCAACACGCATGGCCAAGAAGGTGTTAGCAAATAACTTGATGGCTTCGGCTTCAGTGGAGTCTGTAAAAAGGATAGGACAGTCCTTTTTGATGGCGCCTTCTATAAGCATATTGGCAAATTGTTTTGCACGTTCAGATTTTTCACCTACGATAATCCGTGATGGGTAGAGATTGTCATGTAGGGCTTTGCCTTCACGTAAGAATTCAGGCGAAAAAATAATATTTCCAGTGTGATATTTTTTCTTAATCTGCTGGGTAAAGCCTACAGGTACAGTGGATTTGATCACCATGGTTGCCAAAGGATTAATAGCCAATACATCCTGAATGACTGCTTCAACACTTTGCGTATTGAAGTAATTGGTATCTGGGTCGTAGTCAGTAGGCGTAGCGATAATCACAAAATCTGCATGCTGATAGGCATCGACTTTGCAATGTGTGGCTTGAAAATTTAATTCTGATTTTGTTAAAAACTCAGAAATTTCAGGATCACGAATAGGAGATATTTTTTGATTAAGTAATTTAACTTTTTCTTCTAAGAGATCATAAGCCACGACCTGATGATGTTGAGCAAAAATCATGGCATTAGATAAACCGACGTAACCTGTACCTGCAATCGCAATTTTCATATTTAATATAGATTTTTGTAGATTTTATATGCCTTTAATGTGGTGAAAAATTATTCAAGCTCGATGACGGTTTGGTGAAGTTTATATTTCTATGAAAGATTTGCGTTAAACTGTGCAGAAATGAAAAGCAAGCATCTCAGTTATGCCGTGTTAATGGTATGATATTGAAATTGCACGGGTGGATAATGGATGCATGAACATGAATCAAAATGACCTAAAGGCTCAGGTAGATAATTTGACTGAGCAGAATGTTGTGATCTGTATGAAATGGGGCACAAAATACGGGTCTGAGTATGTGAATCGTCTTTATAATATGGTGAAGCGACATACCACAGTCGATTTTAAAATGGTGTGTTTGACGGATCGTACTGAAGGTATTGATTCAAATGTAGAATGTTTCCCGATTCCGCCACTTGCATTGCCTGAGGGCGCACCTGAACGTGGTTGGAACAAGCTTTCGACCTTTGAGCCAGATTTATATGGCTTAACAGGCAATGCCCTGTTTTTAGACCTAGATGTGGTGATTGTTGATAATATTGATAGTTTCTTTACCCATCCAGGTGACTTTTTGATTATTCATGACTGGAAGCGTCCGTGGCGTATTACGGGTAACAGTTCAGTATATCGTTTTAAGTTGGGGGCATTTCCTGGTTTATTGCCATATTTTCGTGAACATTTTGATGAAATTCGTCAAAAGTTCCGTAATGAGCAAGCATATTTATCTTGGTATGTGGATCAAGAGAAAAAGTTAACTTACTGGCCAGACAGTTGGTGCAAAAGTTATAAATATCATTGTTTGCAAAAAATTCCGATGGCTTATTTTAAGCCACCTGTAAAGCCAGATGGTGTAAAAATTATTATCTTCCATGGTGAAATTAACCCGCCTGATGCAATTCATGGTGGTGGGGGGAAATGGTATCGTTATGTATTACCATCGGATTGGATTAAAGAGGCTTGGCAGTAAGCTTTAGAGAATACTTATGCCTGTAAGAAAGAAAAGTAAGTTTGAGCAATGGTTTTCATTCAGTCGTCATCAACGCCGCTTTGGTGCAGATAAAGTATATGCACAATTCAATGATGTAGATCTGGATAAACTAAAGACGATAAGAATTGAAGGCACTGAGTTAACGTATACACATGGCTCAGCAAAAGATTTAAACGAGCATATCGAGCAATTGAAACAGGAATTTGTCGGGCAGCCTCAACTGAATCATTATCATGCCAGTTTGATTGTGCTGATTCGCCGTGAAGTCGATAGCCAAAATAATTATGCAAAATTTAAGGCTTTATGGCTGGCTGAACGAGATTTCCTGTTGCGTTCCTTAAATATTCGCTGGCTGATTTCTGCCTGCGATACTTTTATTGATTTTGATGAAGATGCCTGTTTAAAGGCAACGTTAATGAATGCTGTGGTTTTAATTAACACACTCAAGTTGCAAGAAACAGAGCGCTTTTTGTGTGATCAATCCATAACGGAGAATCCAAAACATCAGCAGTATTTACAGCATCAGCGTTATGCCTTGTTTGATGGGACCTCTGCATTTGCGGTAGGTACTGATGATACCCTGCGAAATATGCGCTGGCGTTTGGAACAGGTCTGTGAAATTCATCCACTTGGGCAAATTGTGATTGAGATTTTTGACCGTGTACAACGTAATGAGAATGACAATGTGTATTCACGTTTTAAGCAACGACATACGCGTGAGCGAACACGCTGGTGGTGATTTATGAATGTTTTTGTTATCAATTTGCCACAGTCAAAAGATAGACGTGAGTTTCAAGTAAAGCAGTTAGAGTGTTTGAAACTAGAATATACTTTTTTGGAAGCAGTATCTATTCATGATATTTCTGATGCTCAATATGAAGCACAAGGCTTTGGATGGCAGAGACCTCTAAAGAAGGTTGAGTTGGCTTGTTTTTTGAGCCATAAAAAAGCGTGGGAAATGGTTAGTCAGAGTAATACGGCAGCTTTAATTTTGGAAGATGATGCGATATTAGTGGCGGATATACAAAAAATATTAAAGGAGTTAGACGCGAGTTTTAATAATCATCAGCCAGATTTAATTAATCTCGAGGTCAGAAGCCGAAAAAAAATAATCGGAAAAATGCCCGTTTATAGTTCAAAGGAACTTAAATATAATTTATTTGAGTTATTTCAAGAGCGAACTGGTACAGGTGGCTATATTCTCTTTCCAACAGGCGCAAAGAAACTATTAGATAAGACAAAAAGAGTTGCACCAGCAACAGCAGATGCTTTTATTTTTAGTACGTATGAATTAAATGCTTATCAAATTGAGCCGGCGGCACTTATTCAAGAAGATCAAATGCCAATATATGGTTTAGTAGCACATGAACAGTTTGAATCTGTGATAGGGCGCTCAGAGCATTTTAAACCCGAGTATAAATCTATAGTAGAAAAGTTAAGCTTTAAAAAAAGACGCTTAATGGGGCAATTAGCAATGGCGATTCGTTATGTTCAGGTCATGTGGAAAGCAAAAAAGCGTGATATTCGTTTAGATCAGGATAAATTTAAGGTTGAATAAATGTGAGGTTGGTGATTTAACTTTTAAAATATGAGTGTATGCAAGAGCATGCTTTAAATGGCTAAAGATCATGCATATATAGTTATGCAACAACCTGAGTGTTATTTTGAGAAATTAATATGTCAAAACCTAGAATTATTTTAGCCATGCCAGATCATTTAGGGTTTAGCTACTTGATCTCGAAGAGTTTGGTACATCATGGTTTTGAAGTATTATACTTTGACCAAATGGTGTCACCTGAACCATTTAAATATCCAAATTTATTTTCACGTGTTTATAAGGGTTATCGTAAAACAATTTATAAAGATACTTCCTATAAAATAACTTTACGTGACGCAATCAACACCCAATATATAGATCAGCAGCTTAAGGCATGGGGGGGGTATACTGATTATACCTTGGTAATTCGCCCAGACATGTTTAGTGAAGGTGTGTTGGCCTTGCTGAAAGCACGTACACACAAAACCTTCGTTGGCTATCAATGGGATGGTTTAAATCGCTTTCCAAATGTTTTAAGCCATATTAAGCTATTTGATCGCTTCTTTGTGTTTGATCCGCAAGATTATCAAGACAATTACAATGCACGTATTTTACCCATCACGAATTTTTGTTTGGATGATGTATTGATCAATGAAAAAAAATTGTCAGATGATCGACGGCCTATCGTCTATTTTGTCGGGTATCATAATTCAAGTCGGCAACAGGCAGTTGAGCAGTTAGTGGGAGATTTGACTAACTACGATGTTGTGGTGAAGTGTTTTATTAATCACGCACCAGCCAGTGCATACAATGATTTGCCGATTACTAAGATTAAAGAAAAAATTGAGTTCAATGATAATTTGGTCAATGTACAGCAAGCTGATATTTTGATTGATTTAGTGATTAGTGCGCATACAGGTCTATCTTTCAGAACGTTTGAAGCACTGTTTTTTAAAAAGAAACTGATTACAAACAATGTATCAATTGTGCATTATGATTTTTATCACCCTGATAATATTTTAGTGTGGGATGGCAAAGATAATGCAGCGTTGGAAAGCTTTTTAGCACTACCTTATAATACGGCAATTGATGAAATTGCACGTAAATATCACTTTGGTAATTGGATTCGATATGTTTTAGATATGGGAGATTATATTCCAATTGATTTGCCTCAGATAAAGCCAATATTAAATGAACCATGTGTGCTTTGATGTCGGCATTGAGTGTACCAGAATGACCTCAGATATAAATTATTGAAGGATTGAACGTGAATATTATTGTTACTGGCGGTGCTGGCTTTATTGGATCAGCGGTAATTCGTCACATTATACAAAACACAGAACACCAAGTTTTGAATGTTGATAAGCTTACTTATGCTGGAAACCTTGAATCTTTAGAGGAAATTTCGAATAGTGAAAAATATCAGTTTTCCCAAACTGATATTTGTAATCGCGTGGCATTAGATCAATTATTTGAAGGCTTCCAGCCGGATGTGGTGATGCATCTTGCTGCTGAGTCACATGTAGATCGTTCAATTGATGGTCCAACAGCATTTATTCAAACTAATATAGTTGGAACCTATACTTTATTAGAAGCCGCTCGAAAGTATTGGATGAATCTTAATGCTGAAGCTCAACAAAATTTTCGCTTTCATCATATTTCAACAGATGAGGTTTATGGTGATCTTGAAGGTACTACAGATCTATTTACTGAAACTACTTCATACTCACCAAGCTCTCCATATTCTGCATCTAAAGCCAGTTCGGATCATTTAGTGCGTGCTTGGCATAGGACCTATGGTCTACCTGTAATTGTAACTAACTGCTCGAACAACTATGGCCCATATCATTTTCCTGAAAAGTTAATTCCATTGGTGATTCTAAATGCATTAGATGCTAAACCTTTGCCTGTATATGGTAATGGTCAGCAAATTCGGGATTGGTTATTTGTAGAAGATCATGCACGTGCTTTATATAAAGTGGTCACTGAGGGTGTTGTGGGGGAAACTTACAATATTGGTGGTCATAACGAAAAGCAGAATATTGAAGTGGTCAAAACTATCTGCAAAATTTTGGATGAGTTAAAGCCACAAGCCAACGGTCAAGCTTATGAGTCACTGATTACTTTTGTAAAAGACCGTCCTGGACATGATTTACGTTATGCAATTGATGCTACAAAGATTAAAAATGAACTGGGGTGGGTCCCTTTGGAAACGTTCGAAACTGGTATTCGAAAAACAGTAGAATGGTATTTAAATAATCAAGAATGGGTTGCTCATATTCAAAGTGGGGAATATCAAGCTTGGTTGGAAAAGCAATACAAGGCTAAGTAATGAAAATCTTATTGCTTGGGAAAAATGGACAAGTTGGTTGGGAGCTTCAGCGCTCTCTTGCGCCACTGGGTGAGGTGATTTCACTTGATCGAAATGGTTTAAGTCAATGGTGTGGTGATTTAAGTAACCCTGATCAAATCTATAAAACTATTTTGGAAATAGCGCCAAATGTTGTTGTGAATGCGAGTGCTTATACTGCTGTAGATTTGGCTGAAACAGAACAAGATATGGCTAATCTCATTAATCATGTGGCGGTAGGGAAGATAGCTGAGGCTTGTGCTCAAATTAAGGCACTTTTAGTGCATTATTCGACAGATTATGTTTTTGATGGTGAAGGTACATCCATATTTAATGAAACAGATGCACTGAAACCCTTGAATGTATATGGTAAAACAAAGGCTTTAGGTGAGCAGGCTATTAAAAATGCTCAATGCAATTTTTTAATATTCCGGACATCATGGGTTTTTGCTCAAAAAGGTAAAAATTTTTTAAAAACAATGCTTACTTTGGCTCAGCAGCGCGAAGAGTTATCTGTTATTAATGATCAAATTGGTGCTCCGACGTCAGCAGAGCTCATTGCTGATGTGAGTGCTCATGCTATTGTGCAGACATTGCGTGATCAGACTAAAATTGGTATTTACCATTTGGTTGCTGGTGGGGAAACATCATGGTTTGAGTACGCACAATATATATTTGAGCAAGCAAGAAAATTAGGTGTACATTTAGCTATTCAGAAAGTTAAACCAATACCTACAACAGCGTATCCGACACCCGCACAACGTCCACTTAATTCACGATTAAATAATCAAAAAATTCAACATGCTTTTCAAATTTATTTGCCAGACTGGAAAGTACATGTACAAAGAACTGTAACAGAGGTACTTCAGAAATGAGTATAAAGCGTAAAGGTATTATATTGGCAGGTGGTTCAGGAACCCGTTTGCATCCAATCACTAAAGGTGTATCTAAGCAACTCTTGCCAATTTATGATAAGCCAATGATTTATTATCCGTTATCTGTTCTGATGTTAGCAGGTATTCGTGAAGTTCTGATTATTTCAACTCCAGAAGATTTGCCTAATTTTGAGAAGTTGCTGGGTGATGGTTCACAATTTGGCATTGAATTAAGCTACAAGGTACAGCCCTCACCAGATGGTTTAGCGCAGGCTTTTTTAATTGGTGAAGAGTTTATTGGTGATGATCATGTTTGCTTAATCTTGGGGGATAATATTTATTATGGACAAAGTTTTGGCAAGCAACTGCATGCAGCCAATGACCTTGAAAGTGGTGCAACAGTTTTTGGTTATCATGTTACTGATCCAGAACGTTTTGGTGTAGTGGAATTTGATTCAACTGGTAGGGTGCTGAGTATTGAGGAAAAACCAACTCAACCAAAATCACCTTATGCTGTGACTGGTTTATATTTCTATGATAATCGCGTAGTAGAGTTTGCTAAACAGGTAAAACCGTCTGCACGTGGTGAATTAGAAATAACCGATATTAATAATGCCTATTTAAAAGATGGTTCACTTAATGTTGAATTGCTTGGGCGTGGTTTTGCATGGTTAGATACTGGAACACATGAGTCGCTACTTGAAGCGGGCCAGTTTGTGTACACGGTTGAAAAACGTCAATCATTAAAAGTGGCTTGTTTGGAGGAAATTGGCTTTCAGCAAGGTTGGATTTCTAAAGAACAGCTCAAAGAAAGTGCTGAAGCATTGAAGAAAACAGATTATGGCCAATACTTATTTAAATTATTGGATGAAGCAAAGTGAAGGTAGAAACAACTAAACTCGAGGGTCTACTGATTCTTCATCCCCAAGTTTTTGGAGATGAACGTGGTTGGTTTATGGAAAGTTTTAATCAGCAACGTTTTGAATCTGTATTTGAAGGATTGAATTTAGCAGTTCCAACTTTTGTGCAGGATAATCACTCACTATCTCAAAAAGGGGTATTACGTGGCCTGCATTATCAAAAACATCCATATTCTCAAGGTAAATTAGTTCGTGTAGTACAAGGTAGAGCCTGGGATGTCGCTGTAGATATTCGCCCTAATTCAGAAACTTATGGTGAATGGGTTGGGATTGAGTTGAGTGCAGAAAATAAAACGATGTTTTGGATTCCTGAAGGGTTTGCACATGGATTTATTGCACTAGAAGATAATACTCAGTTTCTTTATAAAACGACTAATTATTATCATAAAGAAAGTGAAGGTGCTATTATTTGGAATGATCCAACCCTGAACATTCAGTGGCCATTAGACCAAGTAGGTAAAGTTGTGGTGAGTGAAAAAGATAGATGTTCACAGTATTTTGATAAAAAAAGCCTTTAAGAATAAAGGCTTTTTAAACTAATATTTTGTGAAGTGAATGTTGTTAGTTGGCCTTTTTTTACTTTTGATATAACTAAATTGTATAAATGAAAATAAAGTTATAACTCTTTTAAATTCATTTAATCTTTCACGATGAAATATAAATTTAGTGAAAGATGTAATAAAATCATTGCGAATAGACTTTTTTATAGAAGTTTGAACTCTAATATTGTCTAACATTTCTATAGATTTTTTGTTTGTAGTAAATAGGCGAATAATTTGTTCAAAATTGGCATTCTTTACGTAACCGCAGACCCAATTAACTAACAAAGGAGGGATTTCCTTGTTTGGCCAATATCTTTCCCAAACTTCAGTTACAATTTTAATTTGTCTAGCTGAATTTTTATGAATATTGTTGTCGTGAAGACGGTAAAAAATATTATTATTGTTAATTATTTTAAAAGACCAATCAGAATGTATTTTTAAGTAGTTAAACAGTTTTATTCTTAAAACTATGTCATCACCAGTCATGTCGATATCAAAACCATGAATTGAGTCAATTATAGATTTTCTAAATATTGATCCTTGTAGATAAAAGGCTCCCAATTGCTCATATTCTAGACGGATTAAATCTTCGATTTGAGGGTTTTTAATTTTACTTAGTTGTAACTCACCTGGGCGAGTTTCATCAACATATCCTAAGTGATTAATTGAGAGTGCTTTACTAGAAGCTATAAATGCGAGATTTGATTTGCTATTTAACTCATTTATTTGCTGTAACATAACCTTTGAGTGAAATACATCATCAAGAGATATAAATGTAATTAAATCCCCCTTAGATTCTCTAATGGCATTATTAAAGTTTAGACCAATATTTCCAGTATTATGTTGACTAATGATTTTTAATGGAAGAGGATAAGTTTCTTTTATATCCTCTAAAACTTTGATACTGTCATCACTAGATCCATCATCAATAACTATAACTTCAATATTTTCATAATGAATATTGAGAATTGAGTCTAGATTGTCTTTGATAAAATCTGCATGATTAAATCCTAAACAACAAATTGACAAAAGACTTTTATTTATGGAAGGCATTTATATACTCAATAATTCGTAGTGTTTCATTAAGGGTTAAAGTTGGTCCAATTGGTAAGCTTAAGACCTCGCTATGTATTAATTCCGAAATAGGTAAACATATATTATTCCATTCTTTATATGCTTGTTGTTTGTGAGGGGGGATTGGATAATGAATTAATGTTTGAATACCGTGATCTAATAAATAGCTTTGTAATTCATCACGTTTATTGGAGCGGATTACAAATAAATGCCAAACATGCTGTGTATACGATTCAGCATTAACATTGCTTAAAGGAAGTTGAATTAAAGGATTTTTGATTCCATTTAAATATAGGTTAGCAATGTAGCGTCTATGATTTATTTCATGGTCTAGATATTTTAGCTTGACATCTAGCATTGCTGCCTGGATTTCGTCTAGTCGGCTATTCACACCAGGAACTAAATTTTTATACTTTTCATGCGACCCATAATTACGCAATGCTTTTAACATGTTAGCCAATTCAGCATCATTGGTCGTAACCGCACCCGCATCACCTAATGCACCTAAGTTTTTCCCAGGATAAAAACTAAAGCCAGATGCAGTTCCCCAGTTACCTGCTTTTTTCCCTTGTAGTTGTGCACCATGGCTTTGTGCTGAATCTTCTAAAACTAATAGATTATGCTGTTTGGCAATTTGCATAATTTTTGGCATATCTGCAAGTTGCCCATATAAATGTACAGGTAAAATGGCACGAGTTCTAGTTGAGATTGCTTGTTTAATTTTAACAGGGTCAATATTATAGGTATTAATATCGGGTTCGACCAATACAGGCATTAAGTTATTAGCTGTAATAGCAAGAATACTAGCAATATAAGTATTTGATGGAACAATAACCTCATCACCATCTTGAAGTTTACCTAACTCTTTCCATGCACGTAATGTAAGAATTAGTGCATCTAAGCCGTTTGCTACACCTACAGCGAACTGTGTGCCACAATAATTAGCAAAGTTGTTTTCAAAACTCTCTAACTCTTTACCACCAATATACCAACCAGAATCTATAACACGTGTGCAAGCATTAATTAATTCTTCACGATGTTCTGCATTAATTGTTTTTAAATCCAGAAAGTTAATCACCTTGTACGTATCCTATAATTTTTGCAGGATTACCTGCTACAATGGAAAAAGCAGGTACATCTTTTGTTACTACAGCGCCAGCACCAATCAAGCTATATCGCCCAATTTTCAAGCCTGGCAAGATAGTGGCATTAGCTCCAATAGAAGCTCCTTTCTCTACAAGTGTTGATAAAAAGTGATCAGGATAATGTTTTGATTTGGGTTTTTTATCATTAGTAAAAGTAGCATTAGGACCAATGAATACATCATCTTCTATACGAATACCATCCCAAAGAAAGACTCCAGATTTGATAGTGACATTATTTCCAATAACAACATCATTTTCAATTAATGTATGAGCACAAATGTTGCAATTTTCACCAATTATTGATTGTTCTAAAATAACTGAAAATTGCCATATTCGTGTATTTTCTCCAATATTTTTTGTGCTTACATCACTTAATGGATGAATAAAGAAACTCATTATTTATCCTTTAATAGTTTTTAAAAATTCTTCATAGTCACGAATATAATCATTTTCGTTATAAAAATTATCCGCTAGAACCATTAGGACACAGTCCTCAGAAAAATCTGACATTTCTCGCCATATGCAAGACTCAATTAGTAAACCTTGTGCTGCATTATCTAAAAGAATCGATACTTTTTCATTTCCATCATCTAAAAGAAATCGACAAGACCCTTTTACAGCTATAGCAACTTGTTTTAGCTCTTTATGTGCATGAAAGCCTCTTATTACACCTTCTTTTGTGTTAAAAATGTAATATACGCGTTTGATTGGAAAAGGAATATTTTTATCTTGCTCTAGAGCAATTAAAGCCCCGCGGTCATCACCATGGGTTTGTAAAGGAATAAGTTTGATTTGCATATGATTCCATATTTAAACAGAGGAATAAAAATATATTTAGGTGGTTGTAAGGTAAAAAGTATTTTTTCCTCCCTCAATCTTCCTAAACCGCTTATACCCCCACAAATACTGCTCCGGAGCGTAATTAATCATGCGCTCCATTTCTTTGTTTAAGGTATCTACTGACAGTTGTAAATCTTTAGATAAAATATCAGCTGATAATTCAGTTACATAGATATCATAACCCGATAAATCATCACGTCTTAAACAACTTAACCCGATCACGGAACATTGGGTTTTTGCGGCTAGCTTAGAAAGCAAAGTTGAGGATAATGCATTTTGACCATAAAACGGAGAGTAAATTCCTCCAGACTCTTTAGGTACATGATCAGGTAAAATTGCAGAAAAACCACCTTGCTTCAAATGCTTAAATAGAGCACGTACACCTGTATCATCGGTAGGGACTAAAGTTGCATTCAAACGCTGACGAGCCTCTAACATAAAACGATCTAAATCTTTATTTTTGCTGGGTTTATACATAATGACAGGTGCAGTGTGTTGATTTACCCAAACATTTAGTAATTCCCAAGTTCCAAAATGAGGAACAACAGCCAAAGTGCCATTTGGGTTTTCTAAAGCTTTTAAAAATAAATCAGCACCATGAATATCCTGAATCAACGAGAGGGCATATTCTGTAGATGAGCCCCAAATTTTTACAGATTCCGTATACGTCATGCACTGACTCTTAAGACTTTTTTTAGTTAGGCTTTGTCTTTCCACATCTGTAAGTTCGGGATAAGCCGATTTTAAATTGATTTCGGTTGTGGTTCTTGCGGAAGAGTTTGAATAATACAGCAGGGAACCTACAGCTTTTGCCATAGATTGAATGATTCTTAACGGAAGACGAGAAAAATTCTTCAGCAAAGCATACATAAATAGAAATCTGAGTGCTATATATAGAAATTATTGTTTATCCGCATTCCCTGCCAACACCATATAAATCAGCCCCACAAAAATCACAAATGCACCGCCAATAGAACTTAAGCTAAAGTACAAAATACGGTCATTGGTGTCTAAGGCAAACAGATTATTGGCCAGAATATAACGCATGAATAACCATTGAGCGACAGCAAATACAATTAGCATAATGCCACGATTACGAACTGCAGGACGCATAGCCATAGTAACGCTCAACTAAAAATTCAAAACGAAGCGCTATTATGCCACTAGCTTAGCTTTATCTCAATTCATAAAAAACCCTGCAAATTTGCAGGGTTCTTCTCACATTCTCAAAACTTATTCTTGAGATTCTGCTTTTGGTTTTTCACGTAAACGAATACCTAAATCACGCAATTGAGTCGCTTCAACTGGTGCAGGTGCTTGAGTCAATGGACATTCAGCCGTCTTGGTTTTCGGGAAGGCAATCACATCACGAATAGACGATGCGCCTGTCATCAACATCACCAAACGGTCTAAACCAAATGCCAAACCACCGTGCGGAGGCGCACCGTATTTCAATGCATTCAACAAGAAACTGAATTTCTCTTCGGCTTCTTCTTCTTCAATACCTAAAGCTTCAAAAATCGCTTTTTGCATTTCTAAAGTATATATACGCAGTGAACCACCACCAATTTCGGTACCGTTCAATACCATGTCATACGCAACAGATAAAGCTTCACCTGGGTTGCTCTTTACATCTTCAACGCTTGATTTTGGCAAGGTGAATGGGTGATGCACAGAGGTCCATTTACCATCATCTGTTTCTTCAAACATTGGGAAGTCAACCACCCAAAGCGGTGCCCATTCGCAAGTTGCAAGTTTCAAATCGTGACCTATTTTGACACGCAGTGCGCCCATCGCATCGTTGACTACTTTGGCTTTATCTGCACCAAAGAATACGATGTCGCCATTTTCAGCGCCTACACGTTTTAATAAATCAAGCACGATTGGCTCAATAAATTTCACAATTGGAGATTGTAAGCCTTCGATGCCTTTTTCAAGCTCATTGACTTTAATATACGCCAAACCTTTCGCACCATAGATGCCAACAAATTTAGTGTATTCATCAATTGCACTACGTGGCAATGAACCCGCACCAGGAACACGAAGCGCAACAATACGACCTTTCGGATCTTTCGCTGGGCCAGCAAATACTTTGAACTCAACGTCTTGCATCAAGTCTGCAACGTCTACTAATTTCAGTGGAATACGCAGGTCTGGTTTATCAGACGCATAATCACGCATTGCTTCTGAATACGGCATACGTTGGAATTTGTCGAATTTCACGCCTAGAAGTTCATCGAACATCTTCACGGTCATGCCTTCCATCAAATCCATAATGTCATCGTCACTCATGAACGATGTTTCAATGTCGATTTGAGTAAATTCTGGCTGACGGTCTGCGCGTAAATCTTCATCACGGAAACATTTAGCGATTTGGTAATAACGGTCAATACCACCCACCATCAACAATTGTTTAAATAATTGTGGAGATTGTGGCAGCGCATAGAAGCTACCGTTAGATACACGGCTTGGCACTAAATAGTCACGCGCGCCTTCAGGGGTTGCACGTGTCAAAATTGGAGTTTCAACATCCAAGAAACCATGATCGTCTAAATAGTTGCGAATCAGGTTGGTCACTTTGGAACGGAAACGTAAGCGATCTAACATTTCTGGACGACGGATGTCCAAGAAACGGTATTTCAAACGAATTTCTTCTGAAATGTTGGTATTTTCATCGTTCAATGGGAACGGAGGCGTTTCAGATGCTGCAAGAACTTCAATTTCCTTGCCTAAAACTTCAATTTGTCCACTGACCATATTGGCATTTTCTGTGCCTGCATAGCGACGACGTACACGACCTGTGATTTTTAATACAAATTCTGAACGTGCTTTATCTGCAGTTGCAAATGCTTCTGGGGTATCTGGGTCAATTACGACTTGCACAAGACCATCACGGTCACGCATGTCTAGGAAAATTACACCACCGTGGTCACGACGACGGTGTACCCAACCACACAGGGTCACGGTTTGATCAATTTGAGCTTCGGTTAAAGAACCGCAATAATGAGTTCGCATCATAGCGTTAAAAATCCAACTATATGGGTTAAGGAAGCGAATACGTAAACAGCGCACCGCCTTTAGCAAAGGTAGGATTATGCCTCTTTGGGCATGTGGCTACAAGAACCTGCTGCAAAAACAGTGGGTTTTTACATGGAATGTGTCTGAAATAGGATAATGCAGCTAGATTCAGGATAAAGTGATGAGCTTTGGTTTATTTCATCTGTCTTTGCCGATCCAAAAACAAAAATAACAGACAACCTAAACTGAACATGAGTAATGCCCTTTGGCTAAACTCATTGATGGCACGCCCTGTAAAGTAATACAGTTCTTCCTGCCAAAGTGCATCGGGAATATGCCGTGCATAATCCCAAAGCGAGAAACAGCCCAAAGCGACAGACAGTGTAATAAGACCAACTGCATAACCCAGAACTTTGATGCTTACAGGTTTGATTTGCCGATGCTTCTTATAATAATGCAGGCTCATCCAAAATAAAAAAGGCAGGGCTAAAATAGAACTACCAATTTGCAAAATTCGATGCATCGGGTAAGTCTGAGCGCCCCATTGCACCGACTGTGCTAAAAAATCCTGAAAGGCAAAGCTGCGAAAGTCGTGATGGGTTAAACCATCCCAAATTAAATGCGTGGCATTCCCCAGTAATAAGCTGAAGATAGTCACTAAAATAAAGCCCAATACTGATGTTGCATGATTCAAATTTAGCGGGTGGTGTATTCCCACAAAACGATATAACGCAGGGCGATATACCAGATACCAAAGTGCACAGAACATAAGGCCTAAGAATAAGTTTGGATAAAACAAGGCCGACCATAAATGTGGCGTTGGGTCTTGGCGTAGGGTAAACAGGCGATGTAAATCTGGCAGCATACAGCCAATTGCAAGTGCAGCAATGGGTAGCCGTTGTCCAGAGAGTTTAGCTAGCGGTGGCGCAAGTACAGCATGAGATAAGGTAAAGGGCATACCAATAAAAAGAAGAATAAACGTCAGCAGAATTGAAGGCGTAGCTTAACTGAAAATACGGAATGAGAATGTTTTTTATTGCAATGCTATTGAAATGTTATATTATAACAATAATTATTTTTTGCTACTTTGAGCATGGGTCATGGCGTTCCATAAGAATTTAATAACAGTTTCAATTTTTGCAGTACTTAGTCCAGCAGCATTTGCCGATACAGATGCTACAAATACACAACTGGAAACGATTCAGCTACAAGCACATCCTTTGGTACAAACTGCGGCAGATTTCGCTGTAGCAGATCATGTGATTGATCAGAAAACGTTGGCAGAGCGCAGCACCACTATAGGTGATGCAATGGCAGATGAGCTAGGTGTTTATTCTAACCAATATGGTTCAGGCTCTAGCCGACCTGTCATTCGTGGGCAAGATGGCCCACGTGTTAAAGTGCTGCAACATGCTTCAGAAACGGCAGATGTTTCTACACTTTCACCCGACCATGCGGTAACGGTAGATCCAATTTTAGCCAAGCAAGTTGAAATTATTCGTGGGCCATCAACCTTACTTTATAGTGCGGGTACCGTAGGTGGTTTGGTCAATGTCACTGACCAAAAAATTCCAACGCAAATGCCAAATAATGGTTTAGAAGGACAAGTCGGTCTGCGTTATAACACAGGCAGTGATGAAAAACTGGCCAGCGCAGGTGTGACCGCAGCAATTGGTGATCAGTTTGCGCTGCGTATTGAAGGTTCAAAACGTAAAGCCAATGATTACATCACTCCAAATTATTGGGTAGAGCATCATCATACAGAAGTACATGTTGAACCAGATGGCTCAACCCATACACATGAACATGAAGAGTTGGTAAAAGAACGCCGTGTAGACAATACCTTTGCCGAAGGCCAAACGGTGAATATTGGTGGATCATGGATTCATGATCGTGGTTTTGTAGGTGTGTCATACAGTAACCGTCAAGACAAATATGGTTTGCCTGGGCATAGTCATGAATATCATGGTTGTGGACCAGATCATGACAATCGAAATATCATTAAATGCCCTTCTCATGAGGGAGACGACGATGAACATGCGCATGGCGGTCCATGGGTTGATCTAGAATCACACCGTTATGATTTGCGTACCGAACTTGATCAGCCCTTTGCAGGCTTTGATAAACTTCGTGCGCATGCCAGTTTTACAGATTATGAGCATGATGAATTAGAAGAAAATAAAGTCATCAGTAACTTTAAAAGCAAAGGCTATGATGCACGTTTAGAATTGGTGCACAACCCCCTTGCAGGCTGGGAAGGTGTGTTTGGTACACAGTTTAGCCAGCATGAAATTGATTTGACTGGTCAGAAGGAAAAACATGGTGATCATTATCATGAAGCAGTACCTATGCCAGATACGAAAACACAAAAATACAGCTTATTTGGTTTAGAGCATAAACAATTTGGTGATGTACATGTGGAACTTGGTGCGCGTGTCGATCATCAAAAAGTGAAAGCAGATTCGGATAAAAAAGATTATTCAGGTACTGGTGTATCTGCTTCTGCTGCAGCCAATTGGCAGTTTGCACCCAACTATAAATTATCCCTTACAGGTTCACATCAGCAGCGTTTACCATTGGCGCAAGAGCTTTATGCCAATGGAATCCACTTTGCAACCAACACCTATGAGCGTGGGAATGCGAATTTAGATGTGGAAAAGTCGAATAATTTAGAACTTGGTTTGCACTATGAAGCTGACAAACTCGATTATTCATTACATGTGTATCATAACTGGTTTGATAACTATATTTATGGTGCGACTACTGACCATAAGGAAACTTTCCGTTTAATTGATTATCAACAAGACAAAGCCAAGTTTTATGGTACAGAAGCCAAGCTAGGGTATCAGATTAGCTCAGATTATAAACTCAGTGTGTTTGGTGATTATGTGCGTGGTGAAATTGACAATCAAAATGCACCACGTGTACCTGCAGGGCGTTTGGGGACTAAGGTGGATGCCAACTTTGCCGACGGTTGGTCGGGTATGGCGGAATACTACCGTGTATTCAAACAAGACAAAATTGCTGCTTATGAGCAAGAAACAGCAGGCTATAATATGGTCAATGTTGGTGTGGCTTATGCGGGCAACTATGCCAACAAACAAGATTACCGTGTGTATTTTAAAGCCAACAACTTGCTCGATGATGAAGTGTATTCACATACCTCATTCTTGTCGAATATTCCACAAGTGGGTCGTAACTTTACAGTAGGCGTGGAATTTGGCTTCTAAAATTCAATTTGCTTTGAGCAGGATGTCTGCGTGAAAACACAGAAATCCTCTTGAAAATCCAAACAATTAAACCTAGTCTGAGCGCATCGGACTAGGTTTTTTGTTATGCGTATCTTTCAGCGAATTCATCAAAAATTGAATTGGTCGCCTCGGGCGTATGTGGGACTTATTATAAGTTTTCTGGCTTTAGGTTATTTGGCGTCTGCGACCTACCACAGCTTAAAACCATTGCCCGAAGGGCTGAATTACACTGGAAAGTTACGTCATGCGCCTATTAAATTTATTGCCGATCAGACCTATATCGACGCGCAAGGTGTTCAGCAACAACAGCATCAAATTTTTAATGAAATTTTAGGGCTGATTGATGCAGCACAAAGCACGATTGTATTGGATATGTTCTTGTTTAATCCTGAAGTGGGAACATCTAAACAGCAGCATCAGCCACTGACACAGCAACTCACCGATGCTTTAATTCATAAACGTCAGCTGCAGCCAAATATTGAAATTAAGGTCATTACAGACCCAATTAACTCAGTATATGGCGGTATTGCACCTGAGCATTATCGTCAATTGCGTCAAGCAGGCATTGATGTGATTGAAACCGATTTAACGCCTTTACGGGCATCGAATCCATTGTGGTCAGGTTTTTGGTATCTCTGCTGTCAGGGTATTCCAAATAATGCAGAAAAAGGTTGGCTACCAAGTCCTTTCGGGCAAGATAAAATTACCTTGCGCAGTTATTTTAGTCTGTTCAATTTTAAAGCCAATCATCGTAAAACCATGGTGGTTGATACCACCGAAGGTTGGAAAGCGTTGGTGACCTCATTGAATCCGCATGATGGTAGTTCGCGTCATTCTAATATTGCCTTAGTGGTCACAGGCAATACAGCGGTTGATATTTTGCAGACTGAACAAGCCGTAGCACGTATGTCGCAAGGCAATGTGTCTGGGGTGATTGTGGGAGAGTTTGAGGCAGATTCGTCCTATCCTCAAGCGCAAGTCATCACTGAACAAGCCATTTTAGAGGCCAGTTTGACACTCATTCGGCAGACAAAAGCGCAAGAACATCTGGATTTGGCGATGTTCTATCTGTCTGAACGACAGATCATTCAGGCGCTGATTGCTGCACAGCAACGTGGCGTACAAGTGCGAGTATTACTGGACCCGAATAAAGATGCCTTTGGACGTGAAAAAAATGGCATTCCAAATCGACAAGTGGCAGCAGAATTACATGCTGCAGGGGTGAAGATACGTTGGTGTAATACCCAAGGCGAGCAATGCCACAATAAAATGCTGATGAAATCGACTGCCACACAGGCCGAATTGATTTTAGGTTCTGCCAATTTCACCGCACGTAATTTAAAAAACTATAATTTAGAAAGCAACTTGCGTGTGGTCGGACAGGTGCAAGACCCTGTATTTCAGGATGCTCAACACTATTTTAATACCGCATGGTCAAACCTTGAGGGTAAAAATATGAGTGTGGATTATGCGGTTTATGCCGATGAGTCGAAGTGGAAATATGCGCTGTATCGCTTTATGGAATGGAGTGGTTTATCGACCTTTTGATTTTTTAATTGTATGCCTTGAACTCAAAAATCCCTCTTATTGAAAGAGGGATTTTTTTGAGCCGAATATTACTTTACAGGATTTGGCGGCACCATTTCATCCAAATCTTTATCACTCATTTGATCTAACTCGGCAATATCGGTTTTGATTTTCCATTGTGCTTCATCATCCACAGGATTCGGTAAACGCGCTTCTAACCAATCACAAACCACATCTGGGCTAAATTCTGGATGGTTGCATTGAATTACCCACGATAAAAAATCTTTGGCTTCACCATTCATATACGGTGGCGGTGAAACAGGTAAGAATTGAGTCGGCAAGCGCTCATCTCTGGAAATATAATTCAGCACATGTCCCAATTCCTGCACAGTTTGCCATGCTAACGGATGTTCTACATCAATTTGAAATTTGAACCACCATGCATGCTGACCGTCTGAACCATAAGCGTCTACACGGGCTTGCTGTACACTCGGAACTTTGCAGAAAAACTGATGAAGGCGGTCAAAATTTAATTCAGGCACGAGGTTTCATCCAATTTCAAAAAAAATGTATCTTAGCATAGGGGTTGGAGATATTTCATAAATGGCGAGCCGTGTCGGTGAAATCTGCGGAGACGAAAGTTTAAAATTGCTGATTTTTTATTCATTATTTATCCTTAATTTGAGCTTAGAATAAAAATATGAAAATAGGAGTGCTAGATATGAAAGTGGCGATTTTAACTGCATTGAGTGGCATGCTATTTTTAGGTGTGTCGATGCAGAGCTTGGCCGAAACCAATCGTTGGGCAGGATATACAGGCGTCAATACACAGCGTGATCAGCATCGTCCTTATTCGCCACAACATCGTCCTGCTTATCCGCAGCATCGACCTTATCATTCACAGCAACCCTATTCCTATTCACCACATTATCCATACCATCAACGACCTGTGCCGCAGTGGGGGCAGCCCACGATTCGTAGTGGCATCAATATTCAATACAATGCGCCAAGTACTGTGCAATATAACCACCAAAGTTACAGTTGGGTAAATGGTGAGCCAAGTAGCGCACATATTGAAAGTTCGACCTATCGTGTGGTGACCGACTGGCAGCACTTGGGTTTACCCGCTCCGCCACGAGGTATGTACTGGATTTTTGAACATGGGCGTTATGTGTTGGTGGCAAATCGTTGAGAAAAAAGTGAAATCATAGACATCAATGCTTCTAGATATTGAGTATCTAGAAGCATTTTTTTGACCTATTTTAGATTTTTACGCCAATTCATCATCTTCTGGGCGAGGGGTTTTGCCTTGTGCTAAAGGCTTTTCACTGTGATTGTCTCGAATAACGGAAGGGTAATGCCAAGATGCAAAACGCACCACTAAAATTGCAGCGGCTAAAATTAAAATTGAACCAGTAATAATCACTAAGTCGAGGTCAGCTTTATGGTCGTGTTGAATATCTGAAATTAGCAAACGGGTTAGTGCGGTAATGGCAATATAAATTAAAAAACGCACAGGCATGTGATTGGTTTTAAAATAAATACCCACCATTGCACCTAGTTCTAAATAGATAAAAAGCAATAAGATGTCATCAATAGTGGCATATTGTTTGATGGTGAAAATATCAATTACCGTATGTCCAGCAGACCAAATGACCATACAGCCAATGATAAAGAGCGCAAGATAATGAAAACTTTCTACAGCCCAATTGCCATATTTGTCTAATAGGCTTTCAACTGCTTGAATATTTTTATCTATTTTTGAACGACGTACTGCCATTTTCACCTCCTGTTTGAGTATGGATATTCAGACTTCAACAAAGGTGATGCAAATTTCATGCACAAATTAGAATAGGGATATAAAATTTAGTACAAAAAAACGCCTGATGATTCAGGCGTTTTTGCGATAATGTATTAATTAAGACTGGTTAGTGAAGTAATCTTCGCTGAAGTTCATCACCACTTCTGCACCCGCTTTCACTTTGGTAATGCGTAAAGTCAGTTCTGGCAAAATACGTTGTACAAAGTACAGTGCCAATGACAATTTGTTTTGATAGAACTCACCCTCTTTTTGCTTGGCTGCATTGGCAATGCGCGCAAACATATATGAGAAGCTGAGCAAACCTACCGCATGTAAATAATCAACCGCTGCTGCGTTCGGGAAATCTACATTTTCTTTGGCTGCATTTAAAACGTATTGAGTCACGGATTCAACTTCAGTCGCTGCATCTAAAGTTGCATCTTTAATGAAGTTGAGGTCTGCATCTAAACCATTGGTGAAATCACGGATTTCTGCAATGTATTCTGCAATAAATTCGCCATTACATTTAATGGTTTTACGACCAATCAAGTCTTGCGATTGTACGCCGTTGGTGCCTTCATAAATTTGGGCGATACGTAAATCACGAACACATTGCTCCATACCCCATTCACGGATATAACCATGACCACCGAAGCACATTTGCGCATCAAGTGTCGCATTGAAAGCAGTATCGGTTAAGTAGGCTTTGGCAATTGGGGTTAACAGTGCAACACGGTCATTGGCTTTTTTCACAGCTTCTGTATCGGTAGAGAATTTAGTGATATCCAATTGTTGACCCACATATACCGCAAATGCACGTGAAGCTTCGTTATTGGCACGTGCATTGAGCAGCATACGACGCACATCGCCATGCACCAAAATGCTATCCGCTGCTTTGTTTGGTGATTTTACGCCCGATGCACTACGGCCTTGAATACGGTCAGTCGCATATTGCGCAGCATTTTGATAGGCAAATTCAGATGCACCTAAACCTTGAATTCCCATAGACAGACGTTCGTAGTTCATCATTACGAACATGGCAGCCAAGCCTTCGTTTTCTTTGCCGACCAAGTAACCTTTGGCACCATCAAAGTTCATCACACATGTTGCAGAGGCTTTAATGCCCATTTTGTGTTCGATTGAGCCTGGACCTACTGGGTTGCGCTCACCCAACGAACCATCTTCATTCACCAAGAATTTTGGCACGATGAATAAAGAAATACCGCGTGAACCTGCAGGAGCGTCTGGTGTTTTTGCTAAAACCAAGTGAATGATGTTTTCCGCAAGGTCGTGATCACCACCTGTAATAAAGATTTTAGTCCCTGTGATGTTGTACGTACCATCTGCATTTGGTTCTGCTTTGGTTTTAATAATCCCTAAGTCTGTTCCTGCATGCGGTTCAGTCAAGCACATGGTACCTGACCATTCACCTGAGTAAATTTTAGGTAAATAGGTTTCTTTCTGTTCTTGTGATGCATAGCTGCTTAATGCCATACCTGCACCGACAGACAGCAGTGGATACAACATGAATGATGGGTTAGTGGCAAAGAGCATTTCATCTGACAATACCGTCAGCATTTTTGGCATGCCTTGACCGCCCCATTCTTCATCTGCACCTAAACCAATCCAGCCGCCTTCGGCATATTGTTTAAATGCTTCTTTAAAACCTGCAGGTGTAGTGACCTCGCCATTGTTATAGGTCGCGCCTTCTTCATCACCGCTACGGTTAATCGGCAGCGTCACGTTTTGGGCAAATTTTGCCATTTCTTCCAAAATTGCTTCAGCCGTTGCAGCATCAAGGTGAGCGAGATTTTCATTGTTTTGCCAGAATTGTTCTGCATTGAATACATCATTTAAGATGAATTTCATATCGGCAAGTGGGGCATTATAAATTGGCATGTGAGTTCACCTGTTTATTGTCTGAATCTTGATTCGTTGAGTTCAGTGTAATCTACAATTGTGAATGTTGTAGACCACTAAAGCGAAAGAATGCTTTATTTATAAAGAAAAAGGACTGTCAATGCTATGACCGTCCTTTCTCAATTTCTGTACTCAAGAGTACAACATTTTGAATATCCCGCTAAATATGTTCAATATTTAGCGAGTTTCAATTTTCGCTTAGAAAGCAAAGTGTTCAGCATCTAATGCAAATAGTGGCTCTACACCTGTTGCAATCACGTCTACGTGTGAGCGAACACGTGGCAAGATTTTCTTGAAGTAGAAACGTGCAGTCGTCACTTTAGCATTATAGAAGTCTACATCGGTTGTGCCTGCTGCAAGTGCTTCTTGAGCGACCAATGCCATACGTGCCCATAGGTAAGCTAGTGTTACATAACCAGAGAAGTACATGTAGTCTACTGCTGCAGCACCTACTTCCTCAGGGTTTTGCATTGCACGCATACCAATTTGCATGGTCAAATCGCCCCATTCTTTATTGAGCGCTGCGAGCGGTTCAACAAATTCTTGCATTGCTGCGTTGTCTTTGTTGGCTTCTGCAAATTTATGGATGATTTTGGTGAAGTCTTTCAACATTGCACCTTGTGTACCCAAAACTTTACGACCTAACAAATCGATTGCTTGAATTTCAGTTGTACCTTCGTACAAGCATGAAATACGTGTATCACGCACAATTTGTTCCATGCCATGCTCAGAAATGAAGCCATGACCGCCGAAGACTTGCACACCATGTTTTGCAGATTCAGAACCTGTTTCAGTTAAGAATGCTTTTGCAATAGGCGTCAATAAAGACAAGATGTTGTCAGAGAACTTACGTTCTTCTTCAGTTGCACCTTGTTCAACGATATCTGCGTGTAGAGACAACAGATACACTAGTGCGCGACCACCTTCAGCAAACGCTTTTTGAGTCAATAGCATATTGCGTACAGCAGGATGCACAATAATTGGATCTGCTTCTTTTTCAGGAGCTTTCGGACCAGAAAGTGAGCGCATTGCTAAACGGTCTTTGGCATAAGTCAACGCACCTTGGAAAGAACCTTCAGATGCTGCAAGACCTTGTACCGCTGTACCGATACGTGCAGTGTTCATGAACGTGAACATGCAGTTTAGACCACGGTTTTCAGGGCCAATCAAGAAACCTTTCGCATTATCAAAGTTGATGACGCAAGTCGCGTTACCATGAATACCCATTTTGTGTTCGATTGAACCACAACGTACACCATTACGCTCCCCTAAAGAACCATCTGCATTCAGGTTGAACTTAGGAACGATGAACAGAGAAATACCTTTAGTTCCTTTAGGTGCACCAGGTAAACGTGCCAATACGATGTGCACGATATTCTCTGCCATGTCATGTTCACCAGCAGAGATAAAGATTTTCTCGCCCGAGATTGCATAGCTTCCGTCGGCCTGAGGTTCAGCTTTAGTACGGATAATACCCAAGTCAGAACCTGCATGAGATTCGGTTAAACACATGGTACCTGTCCACTCACCTGAAACAAGCTTTGGCAGATAGGTTGCTTTTTGTTCATCTGAACCGTGGTGTTCTAAAGTACGTACAGCACCATGAGAAAGACCTGGGTACATGCCCCATGCCCAGTTTGCTGTACCGACCATTTCTGAAATCACGTTTCCTAGAGAAACAGGTAGACCTTGACCGCCGTATTGTTCTTCAGCAGAAAGAGACGGGAAGCCAAGTTCGATATATTTTTGATACGCTTCTTTAAAGCCCGTTGGTGTAGTCACCACGCCATCATTCCAAGTACAACCTTCACGGTCACCGCTTTGGTTGATTGGAGAAAGTTCATTTTCACAGAAATCTGCTGCAGCTTCCAAATATTGGTCAACCAATTCACGGCTTACGTTTTCTTGGAATGCAGGTAATTTTGCATAGTGATCTTCGGCATTTAATAATTCATGCAAAACGAATTGCATATCACGTAAAGGCGCTTTGTATTGTGGCATATCGGTTTCCTCAATACTGGTTTGACCAGCGTTATATTTTAAATGGATTTCAGCACATGCCTTCTCAGACATGCCATGTTGGAATGGTTGTAATCGTGCAACATCTTCTAATTCGGTACAAGCATCTGCATAGCATTTCTTGGTGACTGCAAAGTCAAAGATTTTTATCTTGAAATGGCTAAGTTACTTGAGTGTAAACAGTTTTGCTGAATTTGAAATGATACAAATAGTCAAAAAGCGTAAAGAGATATGTCTAAGTGAAGTGGATAAAAAGGTAAATAAAAAGGCACTCAATCGAGTGCCTTAGAGTCGTGTAAGTGTGTGCTCACCTGAATGCATTAGCGCGAAGTAGGTGATATTCTCATTTGTTGCATAGGTTGATTCGGCTGAAAACGAACCAAGCATTGTCCCTTGAGTTGTAGTTCGCCCAGTTTCACTTGAACGTGTTGTCCATGCATTTTTCCTTCACAGGCAGCACGCATGGCCTTTTGATGCGCTTGATGTTGTGCTAATCGTTGATCGTACCGTTTGGTCATTTCAGCACGTTGCGCATCGGTCAGCATTTCACCACGTTGTTGCATACGCGGCATTTTTGCACGCATGGCTTGGTGTTGTTGCATCGCATATTGGCGATGTTGTTTAAATGACTGGCGATCAGGCTGGAAACGCATCGTACAGGTACCTGCGAGTGTTTGATCACCTACTTTTAATTGTAGATTTGTACCTACTGCTTTGTTGTCACAAGCCTGTTGCATCTGCCCACGAAATGCGCGGTGTTCTGCACGCATGGCACGATATTGCTCGCGTTGTTCAGGACTGAAGCGTTGTCCATCTTGAGCATAATGTTGTTTAAACATACGTGTTTGTTGTCGTTCGGTCAGATCATTACTGGTTTGGCATGCAGTTAAAATCCCCATGCCCAAAACACTTGCCCCAAGTAATGCGATTTTCGTCATCTGTTTCATCTTCAAACTCCCCAACCTGCTTTTAACTTCACTCAGTTAAGATTAAATAATAAAGATGAAGAAACAATGGAGAGTTTTTTCTAGCACTGTTGGTTACAATGCTCAAAATCAATAAGAAAAGCTGAGATTGCGCTTTTGAAAATTCGCCGTATACCCATCGCATTACGCCTGTTCTTAACAGTGCTGCTGACGACCTTGCTGATTACCACGGTCAGCTTGGGGGTATTGCATGTCAATATGCAGCGAAACTTCAGCAAATATGTGGCCGATGTCGAAATGCAAAAGCTGGACTTGCTCACTCAAAACTTGGCAGAAGTCTATGCGGTATATCACGATTGGGGCAACGCCATTCAGGCGCAAATTCTCCAAATTGAAGGTGAGGCTGCACCCGATGATTATGACCGTTTATCGCGGTGGTGGTTGCGCCGTCAATATGACATTGCCTTGCAGCAGCGTTATTTTCAGGAACCTACCTTAGCCAATGTAAACCCAAGTGTGGTCGAGCCTGAGCCAGGCAAACGACAAGCCAATGCGGAAGAACTTCGCTGGTTAGAACTGAATTTACCTTCACAGTTTCAGCCATTTGAAGGTTTGGTCTTTCCTTTAAGTGCCAATCAAAATGCTTTCCGTTCAGATCGTAAAAATGAAGGGCAAAACAACACGACAGAATCTTCAGGGAAAAAACAATTTATTTCGATGCCTGACCGCTTGGGTTTGAGTTCGCGCTTATCTTTATATGATGCCCAGCGGCAATTTGTGGTAGGAGAGCCTGCTGAAACTCAAATTTCTTATCGTCCAATTATGGTCAATGAAAAAGTCGTGGGCTATTTAGGCTTAAAACCTGTGTTAGATCAGGAAGATGCTTTAAGTATTAACTTTTTTAGTAAGCAAACCCGTTATTTATTATTGGTTTATGCTTTAAGTATTTTGGCGAGCTTGATTGCTGCATTGTTATTGGCGACCTATTTTAAAAAACCGATTCAGCGTTTGTTGAATGGTACACGTGAATTGACCAAAGGGCATTATCAGCATCAGGTCACGGTCAATCGTAATGATGAATTGGGTGATTTATCTACCGAGTTGAATCATTTGGCGGTGATTTTAGATCAACATGAAACTTCACGTCGTCAGTGGGTGGCTGATACTTCGCATGAATTAAAAACGCCATTGGCGGTATTGCAGGCGCAAATTGAAGCCATGCAAGATGGTATCCGCAAAGCCACACCAGAGCATTTGGCTGCGATGATGCATCAGGTCAATAGTCTGAAAAAACTCACACAGGATTTATCGGAATTGGCGCAAGCCGAAGCCATGCAGCTGAAATGCTATTTCTCGAGCATTGATCCATGGCAAGTGATTGAGCAGGAAATCGAAAGCTTTAAGCCGAAATTTGAGCAGGCTCAGTTGGACTTGATCGTGTCGGGTGAAGGCACGCAATTACAATTGGATATAGACCGTTTTAAACAAATTATGCTCAACTTGCTCAGTAATAGTATTCGTTATACCGAAGCGGGTGGGCAGGTGCATATTCACACCGGTCAAAGCGCAACAGAATGGACAGTGTATGTAGATGACAGTCCGTTTGGTTTAAGTGATGAACAATTGGCACGTTTGGGTGAGCGTTTTTATCGTGCCGATGATTCACGTACACGCGCCACAGGTGGGACAGGTTTAGGTCTGGCTTTATCGGTCAAAATTGCCAAAGCATTGGGCGGAGAGTTAAGTTTTGCACATTCACCATTGGGTGGTTTACGTTGCAAATTAAGCTTTCCTAAAACAATCAAATCTTGAAGGACTTTAAGGAATCGTGCATGAAACATATCTTGCTGGTTGAAGATGAAATTGAACTTGCCCAGTTGGTGCGAGATTATTTAGAAGCTGCTGGATTTGAAGTCAGTATGTTTCATGATGGACAAGAGGCCTATGACAGCTTTTTGCAGCGTAAACCGAGCCTGATGATTTTAGACTTGATGATTCCGCGTATGGATGGTTTGACCATTTGCCGCAAAGTGCGTGAACAGTCCGATGTGCCTATTATTATGGTCACGGCACGTACTGAAGAAATTGATCGGGTACTAGGTCTAAACATGGGCGCAGATGACTATGTGTGTAAGCCTTTTAGCCCGAAAGAGTTGGTGGCTCGTGTGCAGGCAGTATTGCGCCGTCTGGAACGTAAAAATGAGCCAGAAAGTAATGATTTATTCCGTATGGATAAAGCACAGCAGCGCATTTGGTATCAACAAAAAACCTTGAATTTGACCCCAACCGAATTCCGTTTATTGGAATTGTTTTTAGAGCATGTCGGGCAGGTGTATTCACGCGCGCAGTTGCTAGACCATATTAACCCAGACAGTTTTGAAGTGGCAGATCGTGTAATTGATAGCCACATTAAAAACTTGCGCCGTAAAATTTCTGACGCTGCCGAAACGGGAAATCGTCATGAATGGATTCAGGCGGTGTATGGTGTGGGCTATCGTTTTGAGTATCCTGAAGATTAAGCCTTAGCTGTAGAAAAAAGCGAATCAGGGAGGGTTCGCTTTGGCTGTTTCCTTTCCATTTTGGAAGGTTAAAAATGAATCGGTGAATATCCTTAAAAAAAATCACAGATTTTATTGGTTGAAGGGCATTGCACTTCTTAAAAGCTCAACCCTTTGTCTTTCCGCTTTCCTTAATTTTGCGACTACCAGTTCATAGGAGTTTAAGACCAAATCTTGCACCAATTGCTCATCTAAATTGTCATCTGCAAAAATTGAAATCCAATGTTGTTTATTCATGTGCCAGCCCGCACGAATATAAGGATAAAAATCACGTAACATCGCACCATGCTCAGGTTTAACTTTTAGATTGATGATGGCATGACCATTTAAATACAGACTCAGCATAAATACTTTATCGAAAATTTTATGCACCAAGCAGCCATCACCAAAAGGTTCGCTCAGGCTAACCGCAGGCAATTGTGTTGCAACCCTTGCTGCGATTTGATGCATAGATGACGGTGTTTGTGCCACTTATTTTCCCCGAAAAGTTTATCCTGTGGATAACCACAGCTTTTTCCACAGAAAATGTGTATAACTTTGTTGGAATTCTAAACGTCCTTTGGCGAGTGCATTGATATTAAGATGAACAACTCACCATCACTTCTGGCACATCACTTGGCAAAGGCGCTAAATCTTCAGGTTTTTCCAATGCTGTTTGCTGAATATAGGGTTGGCTGAGCAAGTTAAATAAACGCTCAACTTCTGAAAAATCATCACGCTCTGCTTGCTCAATCGCCTTTTGTGCCATGTGATTGCGCAAAATATAGTGAGGGTTTACCTGTTGCATTGCAGCATCTAAATCATCGGTGTCTTGATATTCACGAATCTGTAAATACTGCGCCAAAAAGCTTTCCCACTGACGACGATCCAAACAATCATCCAATATTTCTGTGTATTGTTTATTTTGTAGACGGATAAAACTTTGGGTGTAATCCAGTTGCTCACTTTGCAAAATACGTAAGAAGTTGGTTGCGCAGTCAAAACTGTCTTTATGGAAGCTTGGCAGTCCCATTTTTTCACATAAACCGAGTTTATAATGCTCCAAAAAAGTGGGTTCAAAATGTTCTAAGCATGCTGCCAGTGCTTGTTTCCAGTGTTCTTTCTGATCTGGGTTTTGCTCAAGTGGAATTAAATTATTTAACCAGACCCATAAATTCCAGTGTGCTACGCTGGGTTGTTGTTGGTAGGTATAACGTCCTTGATAGTCCGAATGATTGTTGATCCAATTGGGACGAAAACGCTCCATAAAGCCATAAGGACCGAAATCGAGTGTTGAACCTGTGATATTTAAATTGTCGGTGTTCATCACGCCATGCGCAAAACCGACCAGTTGCCACTTTGCAATCATGACAGCGGTACGTTGAATGACTTTCGTAGCAAAAGCGAGTATCGGCTGTTCGGTTGCCAAGCATTCATGATAGTGCCATTCGATACACTTTTGCACAAATTCAGGCAGTAATTCAGGTTGATACTGATTGATCCATTCAAAATGTCCCAAACGAATATGACAGTCTGATGTGCGTAATAGCATTGCGCCAAGTTCTAATTTTTCACGTTGTACGCCTTGAGTAGATGAGGTAAATCCAACTGCATTGCTTGATGGCACACCCAGCGCATTTAAAGCATGACCTGCCAAATATTCACGAATCACTGAACGTAACACGGCACGTCCATCCCCCATACGTGAATAAAGCGTTGCACCTGCACCTTTTAAATGAAGATCAATTGTACGTTGTTGTGTGTCCAAAACTTGCGCAATAAGTAAACCGCGTCCATCGCCCAATTGACCTGCCCACTGACCAAATTGATGTCCCGCATAGACCATTGCCAAAGCAGGAAATTCTTTAAACGTGGTTTGTCCGCTGCAAATTTCAACCCATTGTTGTTGTTCCTCTGCTGTCCATTGCAGTTCTTTTGCCAATGCAGCATTAAAGTGTCCTGCTTTTGCACCTTTTAAAGGTAAAGGCTGCTGCATGTGATAAAGACGGGCGGGCAGGGTCGGATAACGTGGATTAAATTGCATGATGATGAAGCGCTTGGCACAAAGTGAGTTTCACTATAGCAAACTTGGACTTTAAAAACTGTAGCCTAACAATGCAGAAAGCCCTGAACAGGTCAGGGCTTTCGCAGTGCATCAGAACAGAGGTTTATTCAGATACAGGGTTCTTTTTTAGGTTACGCATCAGCAAGTTCAATGTTTCACGATGGTGTGAAAGACGCTGTTCAACCAACTGGAATTCAACTTTTAATTTGTCATCCATTTGGTGAATTTTTTCAGCTACAGACGCTTTTTTCGCCTGAATTTCTTGCTCTTTTAACTTTGCCCAATCGTTCAGGGTTTGGGTAAAGGCATCATATTCTTGCGCAAGACGGCTTTTAACTTGACCAATGTCATCATTTACATTGTGACCATAAACTGCCAAGTCTTGCTCTGCATATTTAAAACGCATCGCCAATTCTGCTTTTTTAATATTAAAGCTTGGAATACGACGCAAGTTTTTCGCTAAGCCCAACTTTGAGCATGTCCAAATTAACCATTTGGTTGGGTCATATTGCCACCATTTTACGCCATTACGATAATCGTACTGGAAAATATGGTGATAGTTATGATAGCCCTCGCCCCAAGTGGCAATTGCTAACCAGAAGTTATCACGCGCGGTGTTTTCGTCAGTATACGGACGCGAACCCCACATGTGGCACAGCGAGTTAATAAAGAAGGTAACATGGTGGCTTAAAATCAGACGCATTAAACCGCCCAATAACAACACGCCCCACATATCGCCCACAGCCCAACCAATTGGCACCAAAATGCCAACGTGAACTGCAATTACGAGCGGAATATAGTATTTGTGTTGGAACATCACCAGTTTGTCATTTAACAAGTCTGGCGCATTTTTAAAGTTTGGCTCTGCGGCAGGATAGTCGCGTAACATCCAGCCCATGTGCGCAAACCAGAAACCATTATTAATTGAATACGGGTCTTTTTCGACATCATCGACATGGCGGTGATGGGTACGGTGACCTGAACCCCAGAACAAAATACTGTTCTGAACGGCAAATGTTCCCATAATCATTAAAATGATTTTCAAGGGAAGGGTAGCTTCATAAGCACGGTGTGCCCATAAACGGTGATAACCTGCTGTAATACCCAAGCTACTTACGCCAAGTAATACAAACATGCTGATCCAAGCGGCTAAGCTAAAATCATGGTGATAGGCATACCAAGGAATCGCGATCACTGCAACAATAGGTAAGAAAACTAGTGCAAAGATGGCAATCCAGTTGATTGGGGCTTTGGGTAAGGGAGCATTCATCTCCAACAGCACTCCTAGAACCTTGGGAGGTATAAATGGACGCTTAATCCGTTATAACGCTATGACCGATCTATAGATTGAAATCATAGTATTAAATTTTTTAGGGATTAATTTTTTCGCATATTAGCATGAGCGTATTCACGATCACAGCATTATTGTACAGTTGTATTGTACTGGGTGGTAACAGAATATAATGGTATCTGCGAGATTTTACGGAAATATGATATACGGTAGCCAAACAAGCACGATAAATCATTTATTTATTCATCAAAATACTTAAGGTTGCCGCTTACAAGTGTTGCATCATCAGTTTAGGATAATCGGTAATTAAACCCTGAATCCCTAAATCTTTGAGCTGTTTGGCGCGTTCAATTTGGTTGACTGTCCAAACGCTGATATTCAGTTTGGCTTGTTGTGTGGCCTGAATGAGCGCACCGGTTGCGAGTTCGTTCATCCAACCAATTTGGCAACAACCTAATTCTAAAGCCTGATCAATGGCTTGATATTGCAGATCATCTTCAACCAATAAACCGCGTTTAAAGCGTGATTTTTGTTGTTGCAAAGCCCAATGAATTTTCGGATCAAAACTGGTGATGATGGCGTTGTGTTCAAAACCCTGTAAATGTTGCTCTAAACTTTGGGTAATTTTTTCGGCATCGGCATGTGAGTTAACTGCTTTAACCTCAACCTCAATATGATCAAAATTTTGAATAATGGTCATGGTTTGATTAAGTAGGGGCGTGGTTTCAACTTTATTCCAGTCCGACCACATCACTGCGTGGTTATAATGGTTTAAATCTTCCAGACTACATTCATACAGCGCTTTGTCTTGTCCTGTCGTGCGGATGAATTGATCATCATGCATGACCACTAAGGCGTTATCTTTGAGTTGACGCACATCAAATTCGACGGCACGAATACCAATATTTTGAATATATTCAAAACCACCAAGCGTGTTTTCAGGTGCTTCGCCACGCGCACCGCGATGACCAATTATGCGCATAATGTGCCCATGAATTGAAAGTTTGCTTTCATTTTGCAAGTACGACGTGACAAAGAGATGACATTTCTTATTTTGGTCGGATGGTGTGAAATTTCAAGCAGCATCCGACGTGATTTTTTAGATGCAAAATCAGGGCTTTATTTTAGTTTCCGATTCTAGAGTGTGATGTCAGTTACCAATACTGTCGTTGATGTTCTTTTGCCATAACACTTCGCTGCCTCTTTCGGCACGTTGCAAGCTGCGAGATGCCACAAATAGCCAGTCAGACAGTCGGTTCAGTAATTGCAAAGATGGTGCCTGAATATTTTGATCACGGTTGTGTACGGTCATTAAACTACGTTCTGCACGACGACATACGGCACGGGCTTGATGTGCATAACTGCATGCCAATGTACCTGCAGGCAGAATAAATTCTTTGAGCATTGGCAGGCTTTCATTCATGCGGTCAATGTCTTGTTCTAGGAACTCAATCGCAAGTGGTTGTACGAGATGGTAATTGGGGATACAGACTTCACCGCCTAAATCGAATAGCCAGTGCTGAATCAGGCTAAGCGATTTGTCCCAAGTGTTTTTGTCTTGAATGTTGCTATGTGTAATTTGTGAGCGCAATACGCCTATGCAGGCATTGAGTTCATCGACATCGCCCAGTGCATGAATGCGTAAGTCGTCTTTGGCGACACGTGAGCCATCGCCCAGTCCTGTTGTGCCTGAATCGCCTGTGCGGGTGTAGATTTTGCTTAAACGGTGGCCCATGATCGTTCCTTGTTTGAAAGTGAAAGTTGCGTTTACTTGGTCGTAAGAAATAAAAGTTGGCGCAATAAAAAAGGATAATGTCGGTCATTACATTATCCATAAACTGCGCTGTTTTAAAGTTTTTGTTGTTATGCGGGTTTTAGTAGCGGAAAGTTACACCTGCTGAAGCGAGGCGACCGCCGTTAATGTAGTAAACATTAGAACCGTTATATGCGGTTTTATATTTTACATCACCTATGTTTTCTATATTTGTAAAGAATTTAATCATAGGAGTAACTTGCCAATACGCATTCACATTTGTTGTGACGTAGCCTGGAATGATTGATGGTGGAGTATTTTTTGAGTCAGCAAAGTCCTTTGAATTCGATTTAGCTGATAAAGAAGCTGAGATACCATATTCGCCATCATCCCACCCTGCGGTAAGAGTGAAGTTTTGACGTGGGCGGCGGTTTAAATCTTTTTTAGTTTGATCATCTTTTGCTTGTACATAAGCATAAGTTGTATTTAAAAAAAGTTGATCTTGCTGCCAGTTAAAACTAATCTCCCCACCTGTGAAGGTTGTTTCATTAATATTGATTAATTGGGAGTTTATACTCGTAATAAGGTTGTCTATTTCGGTGCGATATACTGAAAGGCTAGTAGAAAGTTGTTTGTTAATTTGATGATCAAAACCAACTTCATAAGACAAGCTTTCTTCAGGGGCTAAATCAGGATTTGCTCCCCATCCAATAGCATATAAATCATTGTTCGTTGGCGCACGAAATGCAGTTCCGATATTGCTGTAGATGCTTGTAGCAGGAGTGATAAAATATCTAGCTGCTACTTGACCAATAGTGTGCGTACCGAATTTCTCATGGTCTTCGAGACGAACTCCAAGTTGGGTACTCAGTTTGTCTGATTGGTATTGGTGTTGAGCAAAATATCCCGTTGTTTTGATGTCTTTATTATAAAAAACATCTTGTCCTGGATAAAAAAAACCTTCCCACACATAGCCTTCTCCCTTGGAGAAAATATCTGCATCAGTTTTTTTATGAGAAATACCAGTTAAAACATTATGTTCAGGTGTGATTTGCCATTTTGTATAAAGCTCTGCTTCTTGAGTCGTACTGTATGCAAAGTCTGGCTTATTATTTTGTTTAACATCATCTTTGAATTGAGATAAACGTGCATGTATTGCTACATTATCTAAAAGATTTAACTGGCTTTTTAGATTGATAACTTCATTTTTAAAATCTTGTGAAACTAAACTACCGTAAGAGTCATAATCACTGTAGCCTTGGTTTTCATTGTAATCTATAGAAGCTGCGTAGTTGTCTTTTTCAACACCTATTTTGGCACTATAACCTTTTTGATCAAAACTCGCTTTTTTATTATTTGGGGTGTTTGTAACAGGTGTGCCATCAGTTTCTAGACGTTGACCACGAATTTGTGCATAGAACCCATTTTCTGCTAAATCAGCACCGAGGACAGATTTATAGGTTTTGTTTTCGCCAACTTCTCCGGTAATAAAGGCACCTGTTTTTTCAGGTTTTTTGGAAATTAGTTGAACCACACCACCAATAGCATCTGTACCATAGAGAACAGATGCAGGGCCTTTGAGTACTTCAATTTGTTTGATATCAGTCGTATCAATAAATGGTAAACTAGATTGCCCAGAAGTATTAGAATTTAAACGGATACCGTCTCGTAAAAATAGTGTTTGTGATGATTTTGTTCCACGGAGATACATTTCTGTGTACTGTCCATAACCACCAGATTGTACGATATTGATGGATGCATCTGTTTGTAATAAATGTGGTAAAGAAGCAATTGGCGACTGTTCCAAAATCTTTGGCTCAATAATATTAATCCGCGCAGGCACATTACCAATTTTTTCTTCAGAACGAGTTGCCGTAACAACAAGCGTATCTAAAGCAGCATTCACCACACGCTGATCTTGCGATTCTGCAGCAAAAACTGAAGTTGAAAAACCCATTGCAAGCGCAATTGCGCCCACTAAAGCAGTAGGCTGAAAAAGAGTAGACATGACTTTGCTCCATACATTCACCCCACGTGAATGATTGAGTTAAGGGCACAACAAGCAGGTCTCCGGACTTCAATGTGCCAAGCATCTTCTAATTTATGATTGCTTCGCTATATATCCACCTTCCCATATTGTTCATACAGTGGTGTAAATCATAAGATTTAAATTGATATACGTTTCATGGTTACCGTTGCGGGGGCAGTGTTGGACTTTCACCAACTTCCCTAAAGCTCAAAGCTAGGACTCGTTGCATTTGCGCGAAGTATAAAGTCTGTATGCCATTTAAACAACGGAAATGCAGAATAATCCGCCTGAACTTCACTCAACCCCTTAAAATTGCATTACAATGATTCGCCCCAATATCTGATTCTGTGAGTGTGAACAGACAATTTTAAAGTCACGCACAGCAAGATCAGCAAAATGAAGATTGAAAATCAGGATTAGAGTCCAAAACGATGCGTACCCGTGCCAAAATTTGCGGAATCACGCGAATTCAAGATATAAACAGTGTTGTGCATGCGGGTGCAGATGCAATTGGCTTGGTGTTTTATCCTCCAAGTCCACGCAATGTGAGCATTGAGCAAGCACAAGGCTTGCTGCAACACATTCCCGCTTATGTGCAAGTGGTTGGTTTATTTGTCAATGCAACGGCAGAAGAAATAGCCGCTGTACTGAAACAAGTACCTTTAGATATTCTGCAATTTCATGGTGATGAAACACCCTTGCAATGTCAGCAAATAGCACAGCAAGTTGGACGTCGATGGTACAAAGCCATTCAGGTCAAACCTGATTTAAATGTGTTAGATGCGATAAAAAGCTATCAACAAGCAGGTGCAAGCGCAGTATTATTAGACGCGTGGCATCCTGAACTCAAAGGTGGAACAGGACACAGTTTTGACTGGTCAAAATTCCCCAAACTCGATATTCCTTTAATTTTGGCGGGTGGTTTAAACCCTGAAAATATTGAAGATGCAATTCAGACGACTCAAGCCTATGCCGTTGATGTCAGTGGCGGAGTTGAGTCTGCAAAAGGTATTAAAGACCAACAACTCATAGAAAACTTCATGCAAGGAGTCCAACGTGGATCAGCAAAGTACAAATCACAATAACTCAGTGATTGACTATACCCAATTCCCAGATGCAAAAGGGCATTTTGGTATCCATGGCGGACGTTTTGTGTCAGAAACGCTGATGGCGGCTTTACAAGATTTAGAGAAATTGTATTTCCGCATGAAAGATGATCCGCAGTTTTTGGCAGAATTCGACCGCGATCTCGCCTACTATGTAGGTCGTCCTAGTCCTTTGTATTATGCTGAGCGATGGTCAAAAGAGTTGGGGGGGGCGCAAATTTACTTAAAACGTGAAGATTTGAACCATACTGGCTCACATAAAGTGAATAACACCATTGGTCAGGCACTGTTGGCAAAACTGTCTGGCAAAAAACGCATTATTGCCGAAACAGGTGCGGGTCAGCACGGTGTAGCAACCGCGACCATTGCCGCTCGTTTAGGCTTAGAATGTGTGGTGTTCATGGGTGCAGAAGACGTGAAACGTCAGGCTATGAATGTTTACCGTATGCGTTTGCTTGGTGCAACTGTTGTACCTGTAGAAAGTGGCTCAAAAACCTTAAAAGATGCCATGAACGAAGCCATGCGTGACTGGGTCACCAATGTTGATTCTACATATTACGTGATTGGTACGGTCGCTGGCCCACACCCATATCCACAATTGGTACGTGATTTCCAGTCGATTATTGGTCGTGAAGCGCGTCGCCAAATTCAAGAGCAGGCAGGTCGTTTACCTGATGCATTAGTAGCTTGTGTAGGCGGTGGTTCTAATGCCATGGGCTTGTTCTATCCATTCTTGAACGATGCCGAAGTGAAAATGTACGGTGTCGAAGCTGCAGGTTTAGGCATTGAAACAGGCAAACACTCTGCACCATTGAATGCAGGACACGTGGGCGTATTACACGGTAACCGTACTTATTTAATGTCGGATGCACAAGGTCAGATCATTGAAACCCACTCTATTTCTGCAGGTCTGGATTATCCAGGTGTAGGGCCAGAGCACAGCTTCCTGAAAGATATGCACCGTGTCGATTACGTGCCAATCAATGACCAAGAAGCCTTGCAAGGTTTCCGTGATTTAACCCGTATCGAAGGGATTATTCCTGCTTTAGAAAGCTCGCATGCTATGGCTTATGTGAGCAAGCTTGCACCAACGATGGATAAAGACCAAATCATTATTGCGACTGTTTCAGGTCGTGGCGATAAAGACTTAATGACTGTTGCCCGCATTGATGGCGTGGAAATGGTGGATATGTAAATCGTAAACTGCTTGAAATAAAGTATGCTACATTTCAATTCAATCGTGCTGAAGCAATTCGGCACGATTTTTTATTTGGAGGATTGAAAAATTCTCGCTACTTTAAACAATCATGCTTAAAAATCATCAACTATAAAAGCCATCAAGCTTAGGATATTTGCGCAGGAGTCGGATATGCCCAGTTTATTTATCGTGATGTTAGGCGGACGTCATGCGCGAGCCAATACCGAAGTGCATGATGTGGTACTTGCGGTAGGCGATTCTTTAGAACAGACCTATCCGCAACTCAAGCAGGCTTGGTTTGCAGAACCGAAAGGTTTGCATATTGACGCATGGGCGCAAATTAATGGTGTTGAGTTTGAAGGTAAATCCTACTATTTAAAATTTACCGATGCGCAGCCGAATCAGGCAGAAAACCGACTGTATTTAATTAATTTAGGTGGATATGATCCGCGTGAGTTTGGCGAGTTACATCGTTATGTACTGGTGGTGGCGCAAAATCCAATGGTGGCAAAACAGCGTGGTAAAGCCTATTTTGCCCAGCACTGGCAAAAACAACATACCGATCGGGTCTTAGAGGTAGATGATTGTATTGCGATAGATCAGGTGCATGGTCGCTATGTGCAATTGGTTGAAGGCTCATTTTCAGGCAATCGTTGGGAAAATACCTATCTGACTTTGAATGCTGATGCTTAAATACCTTCAGAATATTGAGGGGAAGATATCTATTAATTTATATTTTGTATATTTAGTGAACGCTCAAGCCTTAAAATAGTAAAACAATCTATGCTTTTATAGTTTTTTGAACAAAATCATAAGCTGCGGGTTTTTTGTACATGCATTTGTAGGCATAATACGACCAAAGATGAATTGTTTTTAGACAATAGGGAATGTCTTCAATGGATTTAATTCAGGCGAATGGACAACCGCATTATGGACGTTTTAGTGAACTTCCCAAAAAAATTGATTATCAGGCTTATCAATATAAATCACCGTATGGTGAAGTATTGTCGGGTTGGCGTAAACGCTTAAAATATAAAAAGTTTAAATTTTGTAGTATTCAGCACGAACACTATACCATTGGGCTTGCGATTGCCGATATTGCTTGGGCAGGGCACGGTTTTGTCTATATTTATAATCACATGACGGGCGAAGTGCAGGAATGGAATGCGATTAATTTTTTATCGCGTAATACGGTTTTAGATGAGCAACCGTTATTTAATCAAAGTTTTTTTGAAAAATCGCCATTTCAAATTGAAATTCAACATGCCAATGGTGTGCGTTATATCTGCGTGACCAAATATGGTGAAATTAAACTCAGTGCGCGGATATTTTGTGCAGGCACAGACCCGCTAAGTATGTGTAGCCCAACAGGTATTAATGGTTGGACTTACACCCAAAAACTGACCACACTCGGCTGTGAAGGCTATTTTGTTAATAAAACAGGACAAACCATTCAATTCCATGAACGCACCTTTGCTTCTTTAGATGATACCTGCGGTTTTTTACGCCCTGAAACAGCATGGTTTTGGTTGTCGTGCAACTTTTGGGATACCGAAGACCGTCGTGTAGGCTTGAATCTGGCTTCTGGTGTGAATGAAAGTTTTGGCAACGAAAACTGTTTGTGGATTAATGGCGTGCTGTATCCCTTAACAGATGTGTTGTTCCAACCTGAGGATGATGGCTCGTGGAGCATTCGCTCACTGGATCATCGTTTGAATTTAACTGTCAGCACAGGTTGGCGCCGTTATGAAAACCTGAATTTGCGTCTAGTCGGCAGTCAGTTCAGCCAATGGCAAGCTAAAATTAGTGGTACTATTCAACAAGACGATACCGAAATTATTTTGTTAAACGAATACGGCTTGCTTGAACAGCATTATGCCAAGTGGTAGGGCAAGTTTTTAACCAAGATTGTACGTCACCACTTGCAGATTATCATGTGACGTCATCTATCACTCACTTGAATCGCCATTGAGTTTTTACATAAACGGCAAAAAAAGGCGCATTATGCAATTTCACTATGCGTTCAGAATTGGCATGATATTGCGAAATATATCAAGGTGAGTTTCACATGGCACAAGGTCTTTTGGCGGGTAAGCGTTTTTTAATTGCTGGTATTGCAAGTAAATTATCTATCGCATTTGGTATTGCAGAAGCATTGCATCGTGAAGGTGCAGAATTAGCATTTACTTATCCGAATGAAAAACTCAAAAAACGTGTTGATGACTTCGCTGCACAATTTGGCTCAAGCATTGTATTGCCTTGCGATGTAGGCGTAGATGCAGAAATTGAGCAAGCTTTTGCTGACTTGGCAAAGCACTGGGATGGTTTGGATGGTTTGGTTCACTCGATTGGTTTTGCGCCTGCGCATACTTTAGATGGTGACTTTACCGATGTTACAGATCGTGATGGTTTCAAAGTTGCGCATGACATTAGTGCTTATAGCTTTATTGCGATGGCACGTGCTGCAAAACCATTATTACAAGCACGCCAAGGTTGCTTATTGACTTTGACTTATCAAGGTTCTGAGCGTGTGATGCCAAACTACAACGTCATGGGTATGGCGAAAGCATCTTTAGAAGCAGGTGTACGCTACTTGGCTTCAAGCTTGGGTGCTGACGGTATTCGCGTGAATGCAATTTCTGCAGGCCCAATTCGTACGCTTGCCGCATCAGGCATTAAATCATTCCGTAAAATGTTAGACCTCAATGAAAAAGTTGCACCTTTAAAACGCAACGTGACCATTGAAGATGTTGGTAATGCGGCATTATTCCTTTGCTCACCATGGGCGAATGGTATTACTGGTGAAATTCTGTATGTCGATGCAGGTTTTAACACGGTTGGTATGAGCGCAGAATTAATGCTAGATGCTGAATAAGCATTGCATCAAGCAGATAAAACCGAAGTTTAGGCTTCGGTTTTTTTATCGCTGCATTTTAAGCAAGAGGTATTTTGCAGATTGCTGTAATTTTATTTTCTTCTTTGGCGCATCTGCTGCTATAAATAGATGAGTTGACAATATTTCAAAATAAAACTGGGTTTTAGGTCTTAAAAATGAATGCGGAACAATTGCAAAAAACGTTACATGCCAGTCAATATGCAGAACAAGTCTTGGCAAATCACGAAAGCCTGTTACAGCAGGATTATGCAATTGACCAATTCCTAAAACCGCTGAGCGCAGACTACATTCATCAACTGGTGATTTCGACTTTACAAGACATTCAAGATGAAACCTTGTGGATGAAAACCCTGCGAATTTTACGCGCGCGTTTAATGTTCCGCTGGATTTGGCAAGATGCCAACCAACTCACCGATGTGGTGACGTTGACACAGGAACTTTCAGACTTTGCCGATATTTGTGTGCAAGTTGCCAAAGATTTTGCGCGGATTCCGTTGGTTGCCAAGCATGGCGAACCGATGGGATATAACGGCAAAGTCCAAGACCTGATTGTGGTCGCCATGGGTAAACATGGTGCGCAGGAACTGAATTTATCCAGCGACATCGACCTGATTTTTGCCTTTGATGAACAAGGCGAAACCAATGGACGCAAGTGTATTGAAGTGCAGCAATTCTGCATTTTATGGGGACAAAAACTGATCTATCTATTAGATCATATCACCGCCGATGGTTTTGTATTTCGTGTTGATATGCGTTTACGTCCGTGGGGCGATGGTTCAGCTTTGGCCATTAGTCATGTGGCATTGGAAAAATACTTAAGTCAGCATGGACGTGAATGGGAGCGCTATGCATGGATTAAGGCACGTATTATCACGGGCGGGCAAGAAGGCGATGAACTGTTGGAGATGACCCGACCTTTCGTATTTCGTAAATATGTCGATTACACCGCCTTTGAAGCCATGCGCGAAATGAAAGCCATGATTGAGCGCGAAGTGCAGCGCCGTAATATTGAAGACAATATTAAACTGGGTGCGGGGGGGATTCGTGAAGTTGAGTTTATCGTACAGGTATTTCAGCTGATTTACGGTGGCTCAAAGCTGGAATTGCAAGACCGTCAATGTCTGGTCAATTTACGCCATTTGGGTGAGGCAGAGTTATTAGAGCCGCAAGCCGTACTGGATTTAGAAGATGCCTATTTGTTCCTGCGTCGGGTTGAACATGCTATTCAAGCCTTGAATGATCAGCAAACCCAAGCTTTACCTACCGAACCTGAACTACGTACACGAATTAGCGATACCTTGGGCTTTGCCGACTGGGACAGCTTTATGCAGACCCTGAATGAAAAGCGTGTCAAAGTGATTTATCAGTTTGAACATTTAATTAAAGAGAATGAACCCGATTCCTTGCTAGAAAATTACAGTCAGCTGGAAAAACAACTGAATGCGGTATTGGATGATCAAGCGAAAAACCTAGTACATGAGTTTTGGTATGGGCACGGTATTAAAAAACTTACAGCCAAAGCTTTACAGCGTTTAAAAACCTTTTGGCCGCACTTGATTGAAGCGGTGTTGCAATCGGAACATCCACAAATGGCATTGATGCGTTTAATGCCATTGGTGGAGTCAGTGCTGCGCCGTACCGTGTATTTGGTGATGCTGATTGAAAGCAAGGGGGCTTTACAGCGCTTGGTGAAAATGGCCACGGTTAGTCCGTGGATTTGTGAGGAGCTGACCCAATATCCTGTGTTGTTAGATGAATTTCTATCTATGGATTTTGAATTGCCGAAGCGTAGTGATTTGGAAGATTCTCTACGCCAGCAATTGCTGCGTATTGAGCTGGATGAAGTTGAAGATTTAATGCGGGTGCTGCGTTTATTCAAAAAATCCAATGTACTCACGGTTGCAGCCAGTGATGTATTGGCAGAAAGCCACTTGATGAAAGTGTCCGATGCGCTGACGGATATTGCCGAAGTAACAGTAAATGCAGCTTTACAATTGGCGTATCAAATTACGGCCAAAAAGCATGGTTATCCACTCGACAGTGAAGGGCAGCGCTGTGGTTTAGAACATAATGCCTTTGCGATTATTGGCTATGGTAAGGTCGGTGGGATCGAGTTGGGCTATGGTTCAGATTTGGATTTGGTCTTTGTGCATGCCATGGATGAGCAGGCCGATACCGATGGGATGAAACCTATCAGTGGTTTTGAATTTGCCATGCGGGTTGCGCAAAAGTTTGTTTCGCTTATGACCACACAAACCCTAGATGGCCGTGTCTATGAGGTCGATACCCGTTTACGTCCTTCGGGAGATGCGGGTTTATTGGTGACCAGTTTGCGGGCCTTTGAGCACTATCAACTGAAAAGTGCATGGCTGTGGGAGCATCAGGCTTTGGTTCGTGCACGCAGTATTGCAGGCGAGCAATGTTTACGTGACAAGTTTGAAGTGTTGCGTTGTAAGATTTTAACCCAGCCGCGTGACGAAGCGTATGTCCGCAGCGAAGTGCTGAAAATGCGTCAAAAAATGAAAGATCATTTGGGTTCATCTAAAGAGCAAAAAAAAGATGGAATTTTTCATTTAAAACAGGATGCAGGTGGTATCGTTGATATCGAATTTATGGCACAGTATGCGGTATTAGCCTGGAGTGGGTCGAATCCTGATCTCGCCCATTATTCCGACAACGTAAGAATCCTTGAAGATGCCGCAAAAACAGGTTGCTTATCCAGCGACGATGCTACAGCATTGATTCAAGCTTATCTCCGTGAACGAGCCGAAAGCCACCGCTTAGCCCTTGCAAATCAATCCATGCAAGTCAATGCTGCGGACTGGTACGCTACCCGTGAGGTCGTTTGCAAGTTATGGCAAAGATTAATTGATCCGACTGCAACGTCTGCGTTGGATTAAAATGACTATTGTATAAACATTTGGAGTGTGTGCCATGAATTTGGCTGATCGTGATGGTTTTATTTGGCAAGATGGACAATTGGTTGACTGGCGTGATGCAAAAATTCACGTCTTAACGCATACCTTACACTACAGTATGGGTGTGTTTGAGGGTGTCCGCGCTTATGAAACGCCAAACGGAACTGCGATTTTCCGTCTTCAGGACCATACTAAGCGTTTGTTAAACTCTGCAAAAATCTATCAAATGAAAGTACCATTTGATCAAGCAGCTTTAGAACAGGCGCAAATTGATGTGGTACGTGAAAACAAACTTTCATCGTGCTATTTACGTCCATTAATTTGGATTGGTTCTGAAAAACTGGGTATTGCTGCAACCAATAACACCATTCATGCTGCAGTTGCGGCTTGGGGTTGGGGTGCATACTTGGGTGAAGAAGCGATGGCTAAAGGTATTCGCGTTAAAACTTCATCGTTTACGCACCATCATCCAAACGTGACTATGTGTAAAGCCAAAGCTTCTGGTAACTACACCTTGTCTATTCTTGCTCACCAAGAAGTAGCGCAAGCAGGCTATGATGAAGCGATGTTAATGGACCCACAAGGTTATGTATGCCAAGGTTCTGGCGAAAACGTATTCTTAATTAAAGATGGCGTTTTACATACACCAGACATTGCAGGCGGTGCTTTAGATGGTATTACGCGTCAAACGGTGATCACCATTGCTAAAGACTTGGGTTATGAGGTAGTTGAACGCCGTATTACGCGTGATGAATTCTACATTGCCGATGAAGCCTTCTTTACAGGTACAGCAGCAGAAGTTACCCCAATTCGTGAATACGATGACCGTGTAATTGGCTGTGGTTCACGTGGCCCAATTACCACTGAAATTCAAAAAACTTTCTTTGACGCAGTTCAAGGCAAGAATGACAAATATGCACATTGGTTGACTTACGTTAAATAAGTCACGCGTGTGTACCTGAGTCTATATTACTGACTCAGGTGTGATGACCCCATTCAGGCAGTGGCTTGAATGGGGTTTTATTTTGTCTGCTATTGCGTTATTGAACGGCTAAACTTCTTGCGAGGTTTATTTCTCACGTTACAGACATAGATGAATGATCAACTGTTTCTTCGTTGAGTTCATGATGTACAAATTTGATCTTTTGGATAAACTCTGTCGATTGAAACATAGTTTTTTATAGCGAGAGGCAATCCCTGTAATTGGTGAGATTTGATGTTAAAAAACGCTCAATCTGTCGAATGTGATAGGAGATAGTGAATCAAATACGTGAAAAGTGTAGTAAAAATTAGACTAGAAACCAAATTTTGACCATTCTTTCAAAAATAAATCCACTTAAAATGTAACAAAAGTTAAAATAAAAATGTTATTAAAGTTAAATAAAAACAATGTGTTGGTTTAAATGTAAATAAATATATATTTTTCATTATCCCTAAAATTTGGATCACAAATTTTGGGGAGTGAGCTGCTCCCTAGTTTTTTGCGATGTCATTTAAAACAGTACTTTAATCTCGTAATTTGCTGAAATTCAAAGTTTATTAAAAATTGTGTGAAATGGGGCGTATAGATGGATTTTTGTGAGAAATACCTAAAATGAAGAAACTTGCTAAGGATTGAGTTTCAATAATTCTAACGATATCTCAAGCAAGTGAATGATTAAAAAATGGTTTTTTATAAGAGTTATGGAGAAGTGACATGTCTAAATTTATTAAAACTGCTGCTGCTTTGATTGTTTTCGGAGCTTTTTCAACGGTAACAATGGCGGGTAGTAATCATCATCCTAAACCAGACCCTAAGCCAACCCCAGTATGTAACGAAGGGCCATGTACAGGAAGTATTCCAATTCAAGTGATTGTGCCTAAGCGCTGTGAGCTGAAAGTGAAAACACCAAGTATCTCATTAAAAGATGGTGCACAAGCTTCTGGTCAATTTATGGTTGGGGCGAATGCAAACTACAACTTATTGGTCGATACCGACAACCGTGTTGGTGGAGGCAAAACAACCAAATCTGCAGCCAAATCAGGTAATCATGCAGTGGGCTTAACGGTTGAAACCAAACGTGCGGGTTCACCATCTTTGATTCAGTTAAACGATCAGCAAACCAATATTGCGCCAGGCAACAATGGCTGGAGTACTTACAATGTCTTGGTTAAAAGTGACGGTGTAGGTATTTCTAAACCAGCGGGTACCTATACCGATAAATACAACATTCGAGTGTCATTCTAATTCACTTGAACGCAATCTGAATCAGTTGGCTTTACCGACAGGGTGGAGTCAACTTTTTAGTCTAAAGACAAGCGTAATCAGACATTGTTGGGGGATGCATGAAAAAATTATTGAAATATGTGCTGGTCGCAAGTTGTTTATGTGCAGAGGCAGTTTATGCAAATTTGGTGATTTCACCGACTCAAATGTATTTGGGCGATAAAGCACGACAGCGCAGTGCAACAGTAGTCATGGAAGCCACCGATCTTACTGAACCGAAAAGCTTTGAAATGTCTGCCTACAAATGGTCGCAAAATGCACAGGGTGAAGATGTGCTAGAACCAGAACAAGACATCTTAATTAATCCTAAAAACTTTGTTTTACAACCGAATGCACAACAAGTGATACGCGTAGGTTTTAGCCGACCACTTTCTAAGGAAGAAATGGCGCAAGAAAAAACTTGGCGTATTGTTTTTAAAGAAATTGCCCCTGTGGTGGAAGAAGACGCCTTACAATTTTTATTTACGATTTCTGTACCGTTGTTTGTTGGTAAGCAAGATGCCATTCAGGTGACTGCAACCCCGCGTTACCAGAACGACCACTTATTTTTAGAGATAGAAAATCATGCTGCATCGCATGTGCAAATTTCTTCAATCAGCATTTTAAATCAACAAAAACAACCCATTGCAACCACACGTGAAATGAAATATTTGTTAAATCAACAAAAACACAGCTTTGATATGGGGCAAATCAAACTTAGTGATTTGAAAAATTACATACTCAAACTTGAAACAGATAAAAGTGAGCAAGCCATTGAGTTAAAAATGAAGGGCTAAATCATGCATAGAACTCGACTGTTTTTTGCGCTGCAATGTGTCCTGTGGGGGATACCATTACCTGCCAATGCTGCCAATGCTGCCAATGCTGCCAATGCTGAAATGGCGTTGAATAGTGTTTGGCTGAATGGCGTAGATCGTGTCATTGAAAGTTTGGTGTTGCAGCAGGATGGGCAACGCTATATGGAATGCGAGGTCTTGCAGCAACTTGGTTTACAGCAAGACCGTTTACAAAAACACAGTGCACAAACTCAGTTCTGTTCTGTAACCACCAATGAAATTCAGTCTGAACAAGACTTTGCGCTGCAAGCGATTAAATTGACCGTACCTGCCAGCTATTTTATAGATGCACAACTGAGCCAAACCCATGCGATTCCGTCTAAAGCAGAGTTGGGCGGTTTTTTAAATTATAATGTGCTGTATGCACGTTATGATAATTACAATGAATTAAATGGTTTGGCGGAGCTTGGTATTTTTAAAGATTACTGGATTTTTAAAAATGGCATGATGTATCGCAAAGAGGCAGAACAGGATCAAGATAAGCTACTGCGTTTGAATACCAGTTTTGAAATTGAATTTCCATCACGTTATCAGCGTTTAACTTTGGGTGATAACACCAGCGTTTACAATCCTTTATTAGATACATTCAGATTTGGTGGTGTGTCTTTTGGTTCAAATTTTAGTAGTTATCCAGACTTTATTTATTGGAATGTACCCACCTTAAGAGGCAGTGCTGTACTGCCATCCACCGTCGATTTATACATTAATGGCATCAATCTATATCAGCAACAAGTGACGCCTGGGCACTATACCTTAAATACGGGTGCAAATATTCAGCAGTCGGGCGAGGCGCAAGTGGTGGTGGAAGATGTATTGGGAAATCGTACCGTGCAATCTTTTCCAGTTTATGTCACCACGCAACTACTCAAACCAGGACTGAACGAATACAACTTTTCTGCAGGAAAGCTGCGTTATGACTACGACTACGTGTCGGATGATTATCGGGAGTTTTTTGGCAACCTTTATTTCAGACGTGGAATTACAGACAGCACGACTTTAGGAACCAATTTAAGTTATAGCAAAGATGTGCAGAATGTCGGGTTGCTATGGACGCAATCTCTCAGCAAATATGCCTTGTTAGATACGCATGCTGCGTCTAGCCACAGTGATTGGGGCGATGGTTATACCTTTGGCGCTTCGTTAAGCCGTAATGGAAGTCGGGTTGCACTTGGTGCAAGTCATAAATACTACAGTCCTGAATATCGTGGTTTGGGTTATAGCGATATGACACAAACAGTGGAATACGACAACTTAGCTTATGTCAGTATTTTCAATATTCCTTTCATTAATACCTTAAATGTGAACTATCTAGAGCGCCGTTATCATCCCAATGCAAATAATAGCTTTGCAGATAGCCAAATGCTTACAGTTGGTTTTTCTCGTATGTTTGGGCGTCAAACTTCACTGTCGTTTTCTTATTATAAAGATTTGAAAGTGCAGGATAGTGACGGGGCATATTTAACACTGAATTATCAATTTGACCAACGCCGCAGTGCGCAGCTTTCGCATAATTTTGATGAGCAAACCCAGTTGCGTTATGCACAGAGCAGCCTGACGCAAAATGGTGTGGATTACACTCTTGCTGTGCGTCACCAACAAACAGAAGGGGATATTGGGGTAAATGCCTATACCGCCCTGAAAATGCCGATGGGTAATTTATATTTAAGCCACGATGAAAGTGAACGCTTTAGCTACAGTCAAGCCAATTATCAGGGTGCAGTAGTGTGGTTAGACCGTAAATGGGCCATGACCAAATATGTAGACAATGCTTTTGCTTTGGTGAATGTTGGTGATATTCCAAATGTGGAAGTACAACGTGCCTTAACACCTGTTGGTAAAACCAATCAACACGGTTATGTGTTTGTGCACGACATTGTGCCTTACGTCAATTACGACGTGTCTTTTGATCAAGACCAGTTAGATTTGTATGACAGCTTTGAATATTCAAGCCAAAAAGTGATTGGTATGAATCAACGCGGCTATAAAGTGAATTTCCCTGTTCAGCGTACAGGATTGATCATATTGCGTTTACTCACGCCCGATCAGCAGACCTTTGTGCAGGGCAGTGAAGTGTATTTAAGTGATGATGCAACCGAATTTGTACCTGTGGGCAGCGATGGAAAAGTACATTTATATGGTGTGAAAGCAGGCAGTTATACGCTGAAGGTTAAAACCAAAGGTGGAAAAGTTTGCCATAGTTCACTTGAAGTCCCTCAAATTAAAGCAGGCACTGTTCCACAAACCAGACAGTTAGATTTGATTTGTCAGTAAGTATATCAGCAGGATGATTGAGGATGAGAACATGAAAAAATTAGGGATGGTAAAAAAATTAAGTCTAGTGCTGTGTGGATGCTGGATTTGTTTTCCTGCACAGGCTTGCACCATTGGTTCGGTCAGTGAATCTTTATTGCAAATGAGCTCACAATACCGTAGCCAGACTGCAACCAGTTTTAATGTGCGCTGTGATCGAGGTTATAGCATTCAGTTCAGTAGTCGTAATTTACGTGACAAACATGGCAGCAGTTTTGTGAATAATGGCACACACCGTTTACGCACCAGTATGAGTATTATGGGAGCAAAAACAAATCTGTGGAACACGCCCATCGCAGGGCATGTTTCTACGACAGGACATAAATACAGTGTCGCGGTACGCTTGGATGAACAACCGAGTTTGACAACGCCAGCAGGTCGTTATACCGATGAGTTGTATATTAATTTACTTTTTTAGAGGGCTTCGATGTGCAGCAGATCAGGTATTCAGCAAACAAGATATTCAGCAGGCAGGTATCCAATATCTGCTTTTTTTATCTATTTAGGGTGAATGACAGCAAACGATTTACATTAAATTTATACATAAAACTATGTGTGCAAAACTAGGTATAGGCGATCATCGAGTTGTTAAAAAAATGACAAATGTGTCACCAAAGCATCATATTACTGCAATGCAGCTGCTCTATGCTAGCAAGCATAAAATAAGAATTGAGCAAAAAGGCGATGAGCAATGTATTGGCAAAGCAGAGCAGTAAATTAGAGCGTTACAGCGATGCATTTAAATTTCATTTCAAACAAGATCAAAAACAAAAAAGCAGCCAGCCTACCTCTGAACTCTCAGACCTTGTCCGCCCACGTTTAAAAATTGCCCTTGTAACAGAAACTTGGCCACCTGAAATTAATGGTGTGGCACGTTCACTGTTGCAGCTTTGCAAAGGATTGCAGGAACTTGGACACAAAATTTTATTGATTCGCCCTGAACAAAAACAAGCCTGCACTCAATTCCAACCGTATCAAGAATGTCTGGTAAAAGCACAAGCCATTCCTAAATATCATAATTTACAATTTGGCTGGCCGCAGTGGTCTAAACTTTCGCAGGCTTTAGATGAGTTTCAACCTGATGTGGTGCATATCGTCACTGAAGGCCCTTTAGGGCTTGCCAGTTTACATATTGCAAAATCAAAAAATATTCCAGTATCAAGTGGTTTTCACTCCGCATTTCAAGATTTTAGCCGTTTTTTCGATTTGGCATTTTTACTCAAGCCAATTCAGCACTATCTAAAATGGTTTCATAACAATACCTCGCTGACGTGTGTGCCAAGTAGCCATACTGAAAAATCATTGCGTCAGTTTGGTGTGCAAGGGCCTTTGGTGGTGGTTGGGCGTGGTGTCAATGTTGAATATTTTTCACCAGATTTTCGTTCTACCCAACTGCGAGCAAGCTGGGGTGCGAGTGAAAATACGCGGGTGATGTTGTATGTAGGGCGTTTATCACCTGAAAAAGAAGTCAATCTTATTATTAATGCCTATCAGCGTATGCCAAAAAATACCGAACAGCCTGTGAAATTGGTGATTGTTGGAGATGGGCCAGACCGTGAAAGTTTAGAAGCCATGAACGCTCAGGGAGATATCATTTTTACAGGTAGTTTAAGTGGCACAGCACTTGCACAAGCCTATGCCAGTGCCGATGTGTTTGCTTTTGCCAGTCAGGTCGAAACCTTTGGCAATGTCGTGTTAGAAGCTATGGCCAGTGGCTTGTCTGTCATTGCTTATGACTATGCTTGCGCACGTTTACATCTAAAACCGAATGAAACAGGCTGGTTGAGTCCACTCGGTCAGCCAGAAGATTTGGTCGGTCATATCCACCGACTTCCCGATCTTACAACCCTTAGACAGATGGGCGAACACGCCCGCAAAGCGACTTTAAATATTGGCTGGCAGTATCCAGTCCAACAATTTGAGCAGGCGTTATATCTGGTGGCGAAGGAGCTACACATGCCATCTTAGCTATACGCCAAAGAGGAGAGAACCGATGAAGTTTAAAAATGCAAAAATAAGAATGCTGGATCTCGACTTAAAAGGCTGTTTGTATCTTAACCATTTTTCCCACTCTCAGCGGGTGGCACAATTTTTTAAAGTTATTAGCCGTTTGGGCGATGGTGTGTTCTGGTATGTCATGCTCGCAAGTGCATGGATGATGCAGGGCATTGGTTATAGTTTACAAATTATTTATCTGTTGTTAGGCGGATCTGTCGGCACAGGTATTTATAAATATTTAAAACAAAAAACCGTCCGTCCACGTCCGTATCAGGTACACCAAGTGATCCGTTTGGGTGAACGTCCCTTAGATCATTTTAGCTTCCCATCAGGTCACACTTTGCATGCAGTCATGACCACAACGGTTTTGGGTTATATCCAGCCAGTATTGTTGATGTTGATGTTGCCCTTTACGATTTTGGTGGCCGTTTCCCGTATGATTTTAGGCTTGCACTATCCGAGTGATGTGGCAGTCGGGGCGATGATTGGCGGTTCAGTGGCGAGTGCGATTATTTTGGCTGCACCTTATGTAAATATTGTTTTATAAGTCTGGATAAAACCAAATCGAAAATTCAGTGCAGTAATGGCAGGCAGCCCATGCGAAATTTGTTAAAGTAGTCGCTGTCTTGACTAGAATAGGGAATACACATGGGTTTACGTTGGACGGACAGCATCGACATTGCCATTGAGTTATATGAGGCGCATCCCGATGTCGATCCGCAATGGATTCGTTTTACCGATTTGCACGCTTGGGTCTGTGCTTTGCCAGAGTTTCAAGATGATCCCGAAAAATCGACTGAAGGCATCTTAGAAGCCATTCAAATGGCGTGGATTGACGAAGCACGTTAATCTAGCGGTGTGAAGCAAGATTGATTTGCCGATCAAGGTCCTGCACAATGCGCTTCATATCGAAAAAAGCAATTTTTTTACACATCAAAAGCAGAAAATAGCCCATTATTCGGTATAATGCGGCAAAATTTTCGCGTCAACATTGACTTAAGGAGCCAATCATGGCTATTGAACGTACTTTATCTATCGTAAAACCAGATGCAGTTGCTAAAAACCACATCGGTGACATCTTTGCTCGTTTCGAAAAAGCTGGTCTTAAAATCGTTGCGACTAAAATGAAACACCTTTCTCAAGCTGAAGCTGAAGGCTTCTACGCTGAGCACAAAGAACGTGGTTTCTTTGGTGACCTAGTTGCGTTCATGACTTCTGGTCCAGTCGTTGTTTCAGTTCTTGAAGGTGAAAACGCAGTTCTTGCTCACCGTGAAATTTTAGGTGCAACAAACCCTAAAGAAGCTGCACCTGGTACAATCCGTGCAGATTTCGCTGTAAGCATCGATGAAAACGCTGCTCACGGTTCAGACTCAGTTGCATCTGCAGAGCGTGAAGTAAACTACTTCTTTGCTCAAACTGAAGTTTGCCCACGTACTCGTTAATACGCAGTATTCAAACCAGATAAGTGTTATTATGCTTATCTGGTTTTTTATTCTCCGATTTTTATTTTCTGAATAAACCTTTGCTCACCTCTTGAGCTTCTCCTTTCATCTTTAGACATGGTTTAGGTATACACACATGAGTACAGAAGTCCTCGCTGCATCTGCAACAGATGTTCAGCAAGCATCTGCGTCCGCTCCTGCACAGTCTGCGACTGCAGAGAAAGTGAATCTCCTTGGCATGTCACGTCCACAAATGGAAAAATTCTTTGAAGATTTAGGCGAGAAGAAATTCCGTGCAGGGCAGGTGATGAAATGGATTCACCAGTTTTTTGTTACAGATTTTGCTGAAATGACCAATATTTCAGGCAAGTTACGTGAAAAACTGGAAAAGATTTGTGAAATTAAAGCGCCTGAAGTGGTGCATAAAAATTATTCTAAAGACGGTACTCGTAAGTGGGTATTCCGTGTCGGTGATGGTGAAGGCTCATTGGTCGAAACCGTTCTGATTCCTGCCGAAGACAAAACTGGCTCACGTAAAACCCTGTGTATTTCATCGCAAGTAGGTTGTGCACTGGACTGTTCATTTTGTTCTACGGGTAAACAAGGTTTTCAGCGTGACCTAACCCAAGCCGAAATTATTGGTCAGTTGTGGATGGCAAACTATTCCTATATGGAAGATGTGCCTGTGATTGAACGTGAGCGTTCTGTGACCAACGTGGTGATGATGGGTATGGGCGAACCGTTGTTGAATTACGATGCCGTCTTGAACGCCATGCGCATTATGCTAGATGACTTTGCTTATGGCATGTCTAAGCGTCGTGTGACTTTATCGACTTCGGGTGTTGTACCTAAAATTGACCAATTGGCACAAGATATTGATGTGGCTTTGGCAATTTCTTTGCACGCCACCAATAACGAACTGCGTGATGAACTTGTTCCAATCAATAAAAAATATCCATTGGAACAATTAATCGCAGCTTGTCAGCGTTATATTGGCAAAGATGGCAACGAAAGTGCGCGTAAACACGTGACCATTGAATATGTCATGTTAGATGGTGTAAATGACCATCCTGAACATGCGCAGCAAATGATTAAGCTACTCAAGAACCTGCCAAGCAAGATTAATTTGATTCCATTTAACCCATTTCCGCACGCGCCGTATGGACGTTCAAGCCGAAATCGAATTATTTCTTTCCAAAAAACTTTGTCTGATGCAGGTTTTGTGTGTACGATTCGTCAGACACGTGGTGATGATATTGATGCTGCGTGTGGGCAATTGGTCGGACAAGTGGCAGACCGCACCCGCCGTGCTGAACAGTGGAAAAAGAAAGTTGCAGCGCAAAATGAAATCATACGCTCGCAAGGATAATGACTTGTATAGATAACTAACTTGCATCGAACGAAGACGCAAAGGGGATGTCCATTGAATAAGCCTGTATTTAAAATCGCACAAATTACAACTGTTTGTATTTCGGCAATTTTTGCTGCAGCTTGTCAAACCACAGCTCCAACCTTAGGGCAAAAAGACCCTGAAAAAGCGGTGCAAGTACGTACGCAGTTGGCAGCAGAATACTTAAAAAATGGCGATTTAGACTCAGCCAAACGCGCACTTGATCAAGCTTTGGAAAGCGATTCACGTGATTCCACCGCTAATATGATGATGGGCGTGTTGCTGCAACAAGAAGGCAGCAAGCTGAATTTAGAAAAAGCCGATGCGTATTTTAAGCGTGCCATTGCCGCTGACCCAAAAAATGCACAAGCGCGTAACAACTATGGTACGTATTTATATCAAGTAGAACGCTATAATGATGCGATTGAGCAGCTCAGTATTGCAGGTGCAACACTGGGTTATGATCAACGCTTTAGAGCATTGGAAAATGTAGGTCGTATTTACTTGAAATTAGGCGATATAGAGAATGCCGAAAAGTCATTCAAACAAGCCTTGCAAGCCAATCGCGATTCTTATGTTTCAATGTTAGAGTTGTCGGAAATTTTATATTTAAGACAACAATTTGCACCCGCGCGACAATTGTATGAACAATTTGTACGTGCTGTGGGGCAAAAAAATCAGGGTGCGCGTGCCTTATGGATTGGGATTCGTTTAGCACGTGCCAATGGCGATCAATTGGGAACTCAGGTTTTAGTGAACCAGCTGCGTGCATTATTTCCCAATAGCCAAGAATACCAACGTTATTTGCAATTACAGTACAGTACTGAGGCCGTATGGAAGTAAATCCTAATTCACCGCAACCCACACAGGGGACAACGCCTGTACCCCATGCATTAGGAAATGTTCAACGTCCAGGTGAGTACCTTCGTCAAATTCGCGTCAATCAAAAACGCGAACTGGATGATGTTTCAAAAGATTTGAAAATTCCATTAAAAACGCTGATAGCGCTAGAGCAAGACGAATATACCGCTTTGCCTGAAGCGACCTTTATTAAAGGCTATTATCGTACCTATGCCAAATATTTACAGGTCGATGCTTCAGCCATTATTCAGCGTTTTGATGAAATTTATGCCAACGATACAGGGTTGTTGCCAAATCACGCCTTGAACAATTCACCCATCAAAATTATGGGAAAACTGCCAGGCTCTAACCGCGATCGCAATAAAAAGTGGCTCACACGTATCGCTGTGATTGTGGCGGTATTGCTGTTGTTGTGGGCATTGGTCGCGCTAATTCAAAACTGGATGTCGTCTGGTCAAGAGGGTGCAGAACCTGAAATTGCAGTACTGCAATCCGATGTGCAAATCATTTCTGACAATGCGACAGGCAGCACGCCTGCACTTGCTTCGGGCGATCAGCTGAATTTGCAATTTGCTCGTCCAACTTCAGTGCATATTGTTGACTCTGCTGGCAATGTTTTAGCGACAGGACGTCAAGCCTCTACTTTAAATTTACAAGGCGAAGCCCCATTTCAAATTCGCTTAGATGATGCGACTGCTGTGTCATTAAGTTTGAACAATGAGTCGATTTCATTATCGCCATATACTGTGAACGGAAAAGCAGAATTCCGTTTATCTCGATAATGCAGCAAGGTAGAGCGATATCATGATTGTGAATCCAATTCAACGCCGTCCGACCCGTAAAATTCGTGTGGGTTCTGTCTATGTGGGTGGTGATGCGCCCATCAGCATCCAAAGTATGACCAATACGGAAACCTGTGATGTTGCTGCAACTGTGGCGCAAATTCAGCGTTGTGTAGATGCGGGCGTAGACATCATGCGTGTTTCTGTACCAACCATGGAAGCCGCAGCTGCATTTGGCGAAATTCGTAAGCAAGTATCTGTGCCGTTGGTGGCAGACATTCATTTTGACTATAAAATTGCATTGGCAGTTGCCGATGCGGGTGCAGACTGTTTGCGGATTAACCCGGGTAATATTGGTTCGGAAGCCAAGATTCGTGAAGTGGTGGCTGCTTCCAAACATCATGATATTTCTATGCGAATTGGTGTGAATGCAGGATCGCTGGAAAAAGATATTCAGAAAAAATATGGCGAGCCGACAGGTGCAGCATTGCTGGAATCTGCTATGCGTCATATTGATATTTTAGACCGTCTAGATTTTCAGGAATTTAAAGTTTCAGTCAAAGCATCGAATGTGTTTTTAACCATGGATGCTTATCGTTTGTTATCACAACAAATTGATAATCCATTACATTTGGGCGTAACTGAAGCAGGTATTTACCGTACAGGTACCGTAAAATCTGCAATTGCTTTGGGCGGTCTGCTCATGGAAGGCATTGGCGATACCATGCGTATTTCACTTGCGGCAGAACCTGAAGATGAAGTTAAAATCGGTTTTGATATTCTAAAATCTTTAGGTTTACGCTCTAACGGGATTAACTTTATTGCCTGCCCAAGCTGTTCACGTCAGGAATTTAACGTCATTTCTGTAATGCAGGCATTGGAGGAGCGTTTGGAAGATATTCGTACTCCAATGGATGTATCGGTCATTGGTTGTAAAGTGAATGGCCCAGGCGAAGCTAAAGAAGCTGATATTGGTGTGGTGGGCGCAAGTCCGCGTTCATTGGTTTATCGTAATGGTGAAAAGAGCCATTTAATTGATACCAATCAACTCGTTGATGAAATCGAAAGCATGGTTCGTCAGCGTGTTACAGAGCTTGAACAAGCTAAATCTAAAGAGATTATTCGTACAAATTTTTCTGAGTAAGTCATGAGTTCAATTGTTGCAATTAAAGGTTTTAATGACATTCTTCCAACGCAAACACCTGCGTGGAGACGTCTAGAGCAACATTTAGCATCTTTAATGGATGCTTATGGTTATCAACAAATTCGTTTGCCAATGGTTGAGCAAACCAATTTGTTTAAGCGTTCAATTGGTGATGCGACCGATATTGTTGAAAAAGAAATGTACACATTCTTAGACAAGGGTAATCCGCCTGAGTCTTTGACTTTGCGTCCTGAAGGAACTGCGGGTTGTGTACGTGCCATGTTAGAGCACAATTTGCTACGTGGTGCGACACCGCGCGTGTGGTATATCGGCCCAATGTTTCGTTATGAAAAACCGCAAAAAGGTCGTTATCGTCAATTCCACCAATTTGGTGTAGAAACTTTTGGCGTTGCAACACCAGATATGGATGCCGAACTTATTTTAATGACTGCGCGTTTATGGAAACGTATGGGCGTTGCCGATAAAGTTCGCTTAGAGTTGAATACGCTGGGTGAGTCGGATGAGCGCGCAGCGTATCGTGCCGCTTTGGTTGAGTTTTTGGAAGCGCACAAAGCCGATTTAGATGAAGATTCACAGCGTCGTTTAAGTACTAACCCACTGCGTATTTTGGACTCGAAAGATGCTAAAACGCAAAGCATCCTAGAAAATGCTCCAAAATTGCATGATTTTATGGGTGAAGATACGCTGAATCACTTTGCTCAATTACAGCAGTATTTAACCGATGCAGGCATTGAGTTTGTGATTAATCAAAAACTGGTACGCGGTTTAGATTATTACAATAAAACCGTTTTTGAATGGACAACCACGCATTTAGGTTCGCAAGGCACAGTTTGTGCAGGCGGGCGCTATGATGGTTTGGTTGGGCAGTTGAAAGGTAAAGCAGATCAGTCTGTACCTGCTGTGGGCTTTGCCATGGGCATTGAGCGTTTATTGTTGTTGCTTGAACAAGTCGAAGACAATACGCCTGTACGTGATTGTGAAGTGTTCTTGTTGGCAGATCCAACAACTCAAGGAAAGGCGTTGGTTTTAGCTGAGCAAATTCGTGACCAATTCGAACAAGCGGGCAGTCAGATTCGCTTAAAAGTTGGTTCACAAGGCTCAATGAAAAGCCAAATGAAAAAAGCCGATCAATCAGGTGCAATCTATGCCTTGATTTTTGGTGAGCGCGAAGCGGAAGCACAGCAATTGGCAGTGAAAACCTTGGCAACTGCTGAGCAAACGACTGTTGCAGTGACCAAAATTGTGCCTTTCATCATTGAAAAATTTTCTTCACAATAAGCCAAATAACATAAGGAAAAGGGTAATCCAATGAGCGCATTGAGTGATGACGAACAACTTGATAGTTTAAAATCGTTTGCGAAAAAATATGGTTCAGCCATGATTAGCGGGATTTTAATTGCGTTGATTGCCTTTTTCGGATGGCAATATTGGCAGAAAAAAACCTTGGCAGAGCAGCAAATGAATACTGCTAAAGTGCAACAACTGATGGATGATGCACGTACAGCAGAAGGCAATCCAGATGCCTTCAGTCAATTGTCTGCAACTGCCGATAAAATTGTGAAAGAAGCCCCTGATTCTGCGCAAGCTATTCAAACTCAATTCTTAATGGCTAAACTCGCTTACGATCAGCAAGATTTTGCTGCCGCAGAAAAAGCCTTAAAGAAAGTTGAAAACTCTAAAGTAAAAGACCAAGGCTTAGGGCAATTGGTTAAGTTGCGTTTGGCTTATGCACAGTTGGCGCAAAAGAAATACGATGAAGCTATTCAAAGTTTGGCCGCGGTGACTGATCCTGCATTTAAAGCGACTGCAGATGAAGCGCGTGGCGATGTTTATGTCGCGAAAAATGACCGTGAAAATGCCAAAAAAGCCTATCAAAGTGCATGGGATACTTTGGTGGAACGTAAACAAGAACGTCAAATTTTACAAATAAAACTCGAAAGTGTTGGTGTTTTGGTGGATGATCCTGAAATTGAACGCCCAGTATTAGAAACACAAGTGGATGAGAGCTAATGAATAGAAAGTATAAAATACCGTTTGCACTGACCGTTTTAACCCTTGCTTTGGCGGGGTGTTCCACCAATAAAATTAAAGTTGCAGAAGTTAAGCCAAATCCACTGCCAAAACTTGAGCAAGCACAAAGTCTAGTTCCTGTATTTTCACAAAGCGTTGCATCGACTACATCAGCCGATCCATTGCGCCTGCAATTAGATGCCGAAAACGGGGTAATTTATACTGTTGATCCTAAAGGTGAGATGGCTGCCTATCAAGGCAAACAACGTCTTTGGCAAAAACAAGTGTCTAAGCAAGGCTTAACGGCAGGTGTCAATGCTGCTGAAGGCATTGTGGTTGCAGGAAATGCCAAAGGTCAATTGTTTGCTTTAGATCAGCAAACAGGTGAGCAAAAGTGGGTTGCACAGTTAACAGGTGCAATTCTTGCGCCATCGTTAATTCAGGCGGGTCGTGTGGTGACTGTAAGTAATGACGGCACGGTATATGCACACAATGCCGAAACAGGTCAGTTGGTGTGGACTTACAACTTGCCAAACGTGCAATTTAGTTTGCGTGGTATGGCTGCACCTGTGGCGCTCGATTCACGTACTGTACTGATTGCTTCTGCAAATGCCTATGTCTATGCACTGGATATTGTTACAGGCGTACCACGTATGCAGCGCCGCGTTGCCATTAGTGAAGGCCGTTCAGACATTCAACGCTTAAATGACATTGATGGCGACCCAGTGGTTGCTGGTCAATTCTTGGTGACCACAAGCTACCAAGGTCAGGTCACCGTATTGGACTTGGCTTCACAACAAGTGATTTGGAGTGAAGATGCAAGCAGTACCAAACGTCCAGAAGTTGCGGGGAATGGTGTATTTGTCAGCACTGCAGATGGTAAAATTGCAGCTTACGAAATCACATCAGGACAAGCACTTTGGGAAAATGACAGTTTACTCAACCGTCGTTTATCTAATCCTGTATTGTTTGGACAATATTTAGTGGTAGGTGATTTAGATGGTGTCTTACACCTCATTGATCCAAGTTCAGGGCAACTGGTTGGACGTTCAAAAACCAATGGCGAAGTCCGTTCATTGCGTGTAATTGACAATCAACTCTATGTCGCAACGCAAAAGGGCGCATTAAGCGTTTGGCAGAACCGCTAATTTTGTTCTGACTTTTATGCTAAAATAGTTGTCCGTATTTTTACGCGGGGTAATTGAATCATCAATGCCCCGTGTTTTTATTTAATAGAGTGGTCGATGTTCTCTCTGTCGTTTGCGTGGTCGCAACGCTGAACCCAACATCCATACTCTGTTCTTTCTTCCACAGTTTCGGATGTACAGACCATTGAAACTGACTGATCTTGAATAAAGGTTAATCTATGAAACCCGTAATTGCGCTCATTGGTCGTCCGAACGTCGGAAAATCAACGCTGTTTAACCAGATTACCAAGAGCCGTGATGCACTTGTTGCCGACTTTGCAGGTCTGACACGTGACCGCAAATATGGTGATGCAACCTATCAAAATAAATCTTTCATTGTGGTCGATACTGGCGGTATTGGCGAAAGTGAAGGTGGCATCGACTCTTACATGGCTGAACAATCTAAAACAGCCATCCATGAAGCCGATATGATCATTTTTGTGGTCGATGCACGTGCAGGCTTGTTGGCATCGGATGAGCAAATTGCGCGTGAATTGCGTACTTTGGGCAAAAAAGTATTCTTGGTGGCGAACAAAGTAGATGGCGTACATGCCGAAGCCGCTTTGGTTGAGTTCTTTAAATTGGGTATGGGCGAGCCATTGCAAGTGGCTGCCAGCCATGGTCGAGGCGTTCAGCAAATGCTGGAAGACGTTTTGGCAGATGTTCCTGAAGATGAAAACCCAGATGCACACGATCAAGACACAGGTTTGCGTTTAGCCATTATTGGACGTCCAAACGTGGGTAAATCGACACTGGTCAATCGTTTATTGGGCGAAGAACGTGTAGTGGCATACGATCAGCCAGGTACGACACGTGACTCAGTCTATATTCCGTTTGAGCGCAACGAACGTAAATACACCTTGATTGATACTGCAGGTGTGCGTCGTAAAGGTAAGGTCGATGAAATGATCGAGAAATTCTCGATTGTGAAAACCTTGCAAGCCATGAAAGATGCACACGTGGTGGTGATTGTGGTTGATGCACGTGATGGTATTGTCGAGCAAGATTTGCACTTAATTGGTTACGCACTTGAAGCAGGGCGTGCCATGGTGATTGCGATTAACAAATGGGACAATATGTCCGAATATGATCGCAAACAATGTAAGTTAGATGTTGAGCGTCGTTTTGACTTTATTCCATGGGCAAAAATCCACCTGATTTCTGCCTTGCATGGTACAGGCGTGGGTGACTTATATCCATCTATCCACCGTGCGTATGAGTCATCGCACTTAAAAGTGTCACCTGCCAAATTGACGCAAATTTTGAATGACGCAACAGATGCACACCATCCACCTAAAGTGCAAGGTCGCGCTATTAAAATGCGTTATGCACACATGGGTGGACAGAACCCGCCAACCATCGTGATTCATGGTAATAAGGTCGATAAAACTCCTGCAGATTACCGTCGTTATTTAGAAAACGTGTTCCGTAAAGTCTATAAGCTAGAAGGTACACCTGTAAAAATTGAATTTAAAACCTCTGAAAACCCATTTGAAGGGCGTAAGTCACAAGTGGATGAGCGTACTGCGGCACGTCGTCGTCGTTATGTGCAGAAGTTTAAGAAAGCCGAGAAGAAGTTTAAGCGAGGCTAAGGCTTAAATTTTGACGCGTTTGATTAAAAAATCCCGAATGTGAATTCGGGATTTTTTTTGAGCAACTTAATTTAAATATAGATAGATGTAGAATTAATGACGCTTCGCCAACAAGCTATTCGACAGACGATTTAACCATTGTGGGCTAATACTCGAAAGTTGCATTAGGGTTTTGGCTTTTAAACCGACCGCACGATGCGTATTGGTCAGAATCGAATCTTTAACCGTCGCTTGTTGATACACCACCTGGGCGACATCTTCTGTCGATAAATGCACGCCCATGTTTTGAATGGTGGCTGCATCCATATCTTTCACCATTGCAGTTTGTACAAATAGCGGCATGACATCTAAGACCCGAGTGCCGTATTTTTGCCACTCTATATCTAAACCTTCCGTAATGCCACGTACTGCAAATTTGGAAGCAGAATAAGAAATTAAATCGGCTTGTCCATAAATCGCAGATGCCGAAGACAGGTTAATCACCCGTGCAAAACTTGCTTGTTTTAAATAAGGCAAAGCCGCATGACAACCGTTTAATACACCATTCACATTCACTGCCATAGTCCGATGATGCGCTTCTATGGGTGTGTCTTCAAATGCGCCTGAGTAGAGAATTCCTGCATTATTCACCAAAATATTCAATTCACCTGCCCATTGGCAAAAATCGGATAACGCAGCTTGCCAACTGGCATAGTCTGCTACATCAAGCAAACCTGCATGTGCACGCTCACCCAATTGTTCTGCTAATTGCTGTGCTTGTGCGAGATGAATATCATAAATACCGACACGGTAACCTTGTTGATAAAACAATTGTGCGATTGCGGCACCAATGCCTTGTGCAGCGCCACTAATCAAGATACTGTGCATTTGAACTTGCTCCCTGATGTTATTTTTGTTGTGCATATCGTCCTTGCCATCTGAGCATAACAAAAAAATGGTGCATTCGTGCAATAAATTGAAATAAGGAACAACCCATGCAGCAATTGCTTTCAATCATGCAACAGTTACGTCAACAATGCCCGTGGGATCAAAAACAAACCCCAGAAAGTTTGACTCAATACGCAATTGAAGAAGCTTATGAAGTTGAAGCGGCAGTGCGTTCAGGCAAGGTAGATGATGTACGTGATGAGCTGGGTGATTTGTTGTTGCAAGTGGTGTTTCAGGCACAAATGTATAGCGAGCAAGGTGCATTTGATTTTCAAGATGTGGTACAAGCCATTTGCGATAAATTAATTCGTCGGCATCCACATGTGTTTCAGGCAGAACAGTTTGCGCAGCTTAGCGCAGAAGATGTCGCTGCCTTATGGAAAACCATCAAACAACAAGAAAAACAGGGTAAAGCAAAGTCACGTTTAGATGAGGTGAAACATGCACCCGCTTTGGTGCAGGCACAGCAAATTCAGCAGCATGCGGCACAATTGGGCTTTGACTTTCATACCGTGCAAGATGCGTATGGCAAGTTAGAAGAAGAATTGCAAGAATTACAACAGGCGATTCAACAGCAACAATCCGATGAAATACAGGATGAGTTAGGGGATTGTTTGTTTTCTTTAATCAATGTTGGGCGTAAACTTGGCGTGTCCAGTGAGTTGGCATTATTGGGCACAATTCATAAATTTAGAACACGCTTTGCTTACATTGAAGATCAGGCCGAATTACAACAAAAAACAATAGAAGATATGACTTTAGAAGAAATGGATCAACTTTGGGAGCAGGCAAAACAACAATTAAAATGACAGGTTTTGCGGCAACATGAATATATCGCAGCAATTAAAAGTTTCTTTTCGCTTTTTTTCTTTCGGATGGCAGTACTGGCTTGCATTGCTGTTATGCAGTATCAGTGTATGGACTACAGCACAAAATGTGCAATCTAAGCCTGCGCAGCTGGGTGGGCACAGCTATGATCAAAACTATTTAAAATGGAAAGCGCAGCAAGCCGCGCAAGATCAGCGTTTAAGTGCGGCTCAAACCACATCATCAAGCGCAGAACATTATTTAGCACGTCCTACTCAGCAAAGTGCGCATACAAATCAAGTGCGTTTAAATAGCGCTTCACTAGAACAATTGCAGCAATTGTCTGGGGTGGGCATGAAAAAAGCACAAGCGATTGTGGAATATCGAAAACAAAATGGAAAATTCCAAAGTATTGAAGAACTTCAGCAAGTCAAAGGGATTGGGTCTGCCTTATTTGCCAAGAATAAACACAAGTTGGCATTGTAGCTGCAAGCAGAATTTTAGCACTGCACATTGCAAAATTAGCATGTGAATCAAATTGCCCTTTGATTGTGTTAGAGATATGATTAGCGACATCTTATCTGTTTTACGTTCAGACGTAGGAGACAGCGTCTTTTGCAAACTTTGCGCGCGTCAAAATGTGGTTTATCTACCGCTCAATTACCTTCTTCCATTTTAGATGTTCTAGATGCTTTAACCAAAGCAGGCTATGAAGCTTATATCGTCGGTGGTGGAGTTCGTGACTTAATGTTAGGGCTAAATCCGAAGGATTTTGATGCCGTAACCAATGCCACACCCTCACAAGTGAAAGAAGTTTTCGGACGACGTTGCCGAATTATTGGACGACGTTTTGAGCTGGCGCATGTCTATGCAGGGCGTGAACTAATTGAAGTGGCCACTTTCCGTGCGCCACCGAAAAAAGCTGTGACTTCTGCGGCGGGGATGATTCTGCGCGATAATAACTGGGGCACAATCGAGCAAGATTTTGCCCGTCGTGACTTTTCAATCAATGCGTTGTATTACCAGCCACGCAAAGGCATCGTGTTAGATTTTTGCAATGCCGTAGATGATATAAAGCACAGAAACTTGCGTTTATTGGGCGATCCAACTTTACGTTTTGAAGAAGACCCAGTGCGTATGCTGCGTACTTTGCGTTTTGCTGCCAAATTAAATTTCAATATTGATCCAAAAATTCTTAAAATTTTTACGCCTGAAATGACGCAGTTATTGCGTGATGTATCGCCACACCGTTTATATGATGAGTCGCAAAAACTCTTTACGATGGGACATTTAAATAAAGTCCTGCCGATGTTGATTGAGTTTGGTATTTGGCGTCAGTTATTTGCCGACATCAAGCCAGACATCAACTCATTTATTGAACGTGCAGCAAAAAATACCGATCAACGGATTACGATTGGTAAAACCATCAACCCTGCATTTTTCTATGCGGTGCTGTTGTGGCAACCGTTTTTAGAGCGTTGTGACTTTTATCTTTCTAAAGGTGTGGTGGCAGCCGAAGCGCGAGCCCAAGCAGGTTTAGATGTACTGAAACGTCAGGCGACACGTACCATTATTCCTCGTTTTGCTGAAACTTTTATTCGTGAAGTTTGGGAAATGCAAACCCGTTTATTGCAACCGAAACCACAGCAAATTGAAGCATTGTCTGGGCATGCGCGTTTCCGTGCAGGTTTTGACTTTTTATTACTGCGTGAAAAAGCAGGCGATAGCTCGACTTTAGGAATGGGTCAGTGGTGGGATGCCTACCAGCTTATGAGCACCGATGAAAAAGAACGTGCGATTGCCCAATATAACCGATTACGTGCCAAGAGCCGCCGTAAAACAGCGCAAGAACCTGTTGATGTGGCACCAGCAACACATGCTGCCGATATGCAGATTGAACCCTTGGTGAATGAGCCTGAGCCTCGTAGTCGACGTGCGCGTAAAGCCAAACAGTATGAAGAAAATCGGGCGCAATTGACTGCTACAGCAAACGGTTCAGGTATTGGTGCAGATCATCCGATTTTAAAACGTAAACGTGTGCAACGTGATTTAAGCCAAGTGATTTTTGGGCCAACACAATGAGCAACATCACCTATATTGGTTTAGGCAGTAATTTGGGCGATTCGCGTCAAATTTTGACTGAAGCGGTGCAAAAACTGGCAACTTTGGGGCAAGTGCAGACTTCTAAACTGTATCAAAGCCCACCAATGGGGCCACAAGATCAGCCTAATTATTTGAATGCTGTGGTACGTTTAGATACCGAACTTGAAGCCTTGGCATTGTTAGATGAATTACAGCGTTTTGAACAAGAGTCGGGTCGGGTGCGTTTACGTCATTGGGGTGAGCGTACGCTAGATTTAGACTTGTTGATTTATGCTGATGCCAACATTCAAAATGAACGTCTGACTGTACCGCATGTGGGGGTGTTAGAACGTGATTTTGTCGTCATCCCGTTGTTAGATTTGGATGCTAACTTAAGCGTTAAGGGACAATTATTAAAACACTCGCCATTGCTTGAACATCCGAGCTTAACTGTTGTAGATGCCAGCAATTGGGCAGGGCTATAAAGTTTTAAATTAAGCATGCGTGATGCTTTTTCCATAGAGGAATATTTTCATGATTAGTTTAAGTGACCTAAGAAAATTTAAAGCGGAAGGTCGAAAATTCTCCTGCCTGACTTGCTATGATGCAAGCATGGCGAAAGCAATGGAAATTGCTGAAATTGATACGATTTTAATTGGCGATTCTTTGGGGATGTCCATTCAGGGGCGTGACTCAACCTTGCCTGTCAGCGTGGCGGATATGGCTTATCATACTGCGGCGGTGCGTCGTGGTAATCAACATGCTTTTATTTTGACTGACTTGCCATTTATGAGTTATGCCACCTTAAATGATGCATTGCAAAGCTCGAAAGAGGTGATGCAAGCGGGTGCACAAATGGTCAAAATGGAAGGTGGTGCATGGCTCAGCGAAACCGTTGCAACACTGACCCGTAATGGTATTCCTGTCTGTGTACATTTAGGTTTAACGCCACAATCGGTGCATGTATTTGGCGGTTATAAATTACAGGCACGTACCCGCGAAGCTGCAGATAAACTGATTGCTGACTGTAAAGCTGTGGTAGAAGCAGGCGCGGCGATTCTGTTACTAGAATGTGTGCCAGCACAGCTAGGTCAAGAAATTTCTGCCTTGTTCCCTGAAATTCCAGTGATTGGGATTGGTGCAGGTGCAGACACTGACGGTCAGGTACTAGTGGTGCAAGACATGCTGGGGCTGACTTTTGGTCGTATCGCAAAATTTGTACGTAACTTTATGAAAGAACAAGCGGGTGAAACTGCCATTTTGGATGCGTTTAAAGCCTATCATGCTGCAGTTCAAGATGGTTCTTTCCCAGCACGTGAACAAACTTTCCAAGTCGAGTTGTAATATGAAAACTGAAACCACAATTCAAGGCTTAGCGGCTTCATTACAGCCTGCACGCGCTGCGCGTAAAACCATTGGTTTTGTTCCGACCATGGGCAATTTGCACGAAGGGCATTTGACCTTGGTGCGCGAAGCGAAAAAAATATGTGATGTGGTGGTGGTCAGTATTTTTGTCAATCCAATTCAATTTGGCCCTAATGAAGACTTTGACAGTTATCCGCGAACTTTAGACCAAGACAGCCAATTGTTGGCAGAGGTCGGTTGCGACATTATTTTTGCGCCTTCAGTTGAGCAAATGTATGGTAACAAACCACGTTTGACCAATATTTCAGTGAGTGAGATTACGGCAGACTTGTGTGGCTTGCAGCGTCTTGGACACTTTGATGGTGTTGCGGTGGTCGTGACCAAGTTATTCAATATGGTACAGCCAAACTATGCTTTCTTTGGTGAAAAAGACTATCAACAACTGGCAGTCATTCGTCAGTTTGTACGTGACTTGAATATTCCGCTAGAAGTGATTGGTGTGCCAATTGTACGTGCAGCAGATGGTTTGGCACTTAGTTCACGCAATGGGTATTTGAGCGCTGAACAGCGTCAAATTGCACCGACAATCTATCAAAGTTTAAAGGCTGCTGCACAAGCATTACAGCAAGGTGAAACTTTGTCACAAGTGTTAGCGAATATTAAAGCAACATTGACAGCAGCAGGCTTTGTTGTGGACTATGTAGAGGCGCGTACAACAGAATTGCAGAAAATTGAAGCATTTAGTGAAGATCTGGTGTTGTTCGTTGCAGCAAAATTGGGCAATACACGTTTAATTGATAATTTGCAGGTCAAACATTCTGCATAGCTGGCAATAGAAGGGTTGCATGCCATGAAACGTATTTTGATCGTGACAGGTCAATCGGGTTCAGGAAAATCTTCGGCATTACAAGTGTTGGAAGATTTGGGTTATTACTGTATTGATAATTTACCTTTGGCATTGCTCCCCGAAATTGTGGATAAACTGGATCAGGAAAATAACTTGGAGCAGTTGGCATTGGGGGTAGATGTACGCAGCACCCGTGCCGACTTGCAAGAGTTTGATTTGGTATTTGAGCAACTGCAAAAGCATGGTTCAGTCGATATTATTTATCTGACCACGCAAGATCAGGAATTGATTGCCCGTTTTAGCGCATCACGCCGTCCGCATCCACTCTCTAGCCGTTTTAAAAGCTTGAATGAATGTATTCAAGAAGAAAAAAACTTGTTGATGCCGATTCAGTTCCGCTCTACGGTTCATATTGATACCACTGACAAAAGCGTGCATGATTTAAAACACGTATTGTTGTCTAAGCTTGGGCAAACTGACAAATTGATTGTAATTTTACAATCCTTTGGCTATAAGCACGGAATCCCCTTAGATGCCGATTATGTGTTTGATGTGCGCCATTTGCCCAATCCCCATTGGGATTTGGAGCTCAGGAAATATTCAGGCTTAGATGCCCCTGTGCAGGAATTTTTGCAACAAAGTTCACAAACGCATGAAATGTTTCACGACATTCAGCAGTTTTTAGAAAAATGGTTGCCAGCCTTTGCCGAAGGACATCGACACTACATCACCATTTCAATTGGCTGTACGGGTGGGCAACACCGTTCCGTTTATATCGTAGATAGACTAAAAAAAGCACTTGAGGCAAAATGGTCTATTCAAGTCTTACACCGAGAAATGAAGCACTGGTCATGATTGACACAACTGTTGACGTAATTAATAAACTAGGTTTACATGCACGGGCATCTGGGAAACTGATTGAAGTGACCACCAAATTCCGTTCGTCAATCCAAATTGGTAAAGGCGACAAATTGGTTGATGCCAAAAATATTATGTCCTTGCTCATGTTAGGTGCAGGCAAGGGAACTACTTTACGCTTGGTGATTGATGGTGCAGATGAAGAAAAAGCTTTATCTGATATTCAAGCACTGTTTGCAGCAAAATTTTACGAGGCAGATTAATCGTGGCACGTCGACCGCAACGTTTTACCGAAGATGACTTTGAATCTTTAGAAGGGCGTGCAAGTAAAACCGAACAGAAAAAAGCCGTACAACGTATGGCCGCGCTTGGCGAACAATTGGCGCAGTTAAGTACTAAACAAATTCAAAAACTTCCAGTAGAAGAGCGTTTAATTGATGCTTTACTGGAATTGCAAAGTATTACTTCACATGAAGCACGTCGTCGTCAGTGTCAGCGTATTGGTAAATTGTTGCGTAATGAAGATGAAAGCGTAATTTTGTCTTATTTGACGCCGCAGCAAGGTGCGAAAAAAACCGCACAGTTACAGCGTTGGGTAGAGCGAATTATTAAAGACGGCGACCCTGTGATTAATGATTTTAGTAAAACCTATAAAGCAGCTGAGCGTCATACGCTGCGTCAGCATGTGTTGCGTATCCACCGTGATATGAAACAGGAAGTGTCTGCGGAAGAACTTGAAGCATCTAAGCTCAAGTTGTTTAACTATGTGCAGCAAGTGGCTTTGCTGTCAGAAAACTAAGCTATCAGAGAACCAAGTGATCAAACGCGAGCTTGTCTGATTGCAATAAAAAACGACTCATAACGAGTCGTTTTTTATTGTCTTTTATGTGTAAGGATTTTTAAATTTTAGCCGAACTCACCGACTGAACGCTCTTTGGCCCATTCACGCAGTACAAATTTTTGTAATTTACCTGTCGATGTTTTTGGAATTTCAGTAATCACCACATCCTTTGGTACTTTAAAACGCGCCAAATGTTGACTGCAATAGGCAATAATTTCTTCAGGGCTGACCTGCTTGCCTTCTTTCAGTTCAATAAAGGCACACGGGACTTCCTGCCAACGTGGATCTGGTTTTGCCACCACTGCAGCAGTCAAAATTGCAGGATGTTGATACAACACCTCTTCCACTTCGAGTGAAGAAATATTTTCACCCCCTGAAATAATCACATCTTTAGAGCGGTCAGTAATTTTGGCGTAGCCATCGGGTTGGCAGACAGCTAAATCGCCCGTATGGAACCAGCCACCTGCAAATGCTTCTGCGGTGGCTTCTGGGTTTTTCAAATAACCTTTCATCACGATATTGCCACGGAACATAATTTCGCCCATGGTTTTGCCGTCTTTTGGTACAGGTTGCATGGTTTCTGGGTCTAAAACTTTCATGCCATCTTGCAGCGGATAAGGCACGCCTTGACGCGAATGTAATTGTGCTTGTTCTTGAATGGATAGGTCGCTCCAGCCTGCTTGAGAAGCACACAGCGCAGATGGGCCATAGGTTTCAGTTAAGCCATAAACGTGAGTTACGTTAATGCCAATATTGCGCATACCTTCAATAATTGCTGCTGGCGGTGCAGCACCCGCAACCATCACTTCAACACGGTGATCAAACTGAGTCTTTTTCTCCTCAGGGGTGTTGATGAGCATCGACAAGACAATTGGCGCACCGCAGAAATAATCGACTTTGTGCTCTGCAATTAATTTAAAAATCAGTTCAGGGTCGACTTTACGTAAGCAGATATTGGTGCCACCGTTGGCTGCCATCGTCCATGCAAAGCACCAGCCATTACAGTGGAATAGGGGCAGTGTCCATAGGTAGGTTGCACGTGGGGTCATCCCGCAGGCAATAATATTACTGGCTGCATTAATGTAGGCACCGCGATGATGATAGACCACGCCTTTCGGGTTGCCTGTCGTGCCAGACGTATAGTTCAGGCTAATTGCATCCCATTCATCTTGTGGCAAATGCCATTCAAAATTTGGGTCACCTGCAGCCAGCCAAGTTTCGTATTCAATCTGTCCGATGCTAAGGGCATTGGCAGCATGCTCATATTCTGCATCGTTGACATCAATCACGTAAATTTCATGATTGACCATCGCTAAGGCTTCTTGTGCCAAAGCCGCAAATTCAGGGTCAACCAAAAGCACTTTGGATTCTGCATGATCGAGCATAAACGCCAGTGTTTTGGCATCTAAACGAGTGTTTAGTGTGTTCAGCACTGCACCCGCCATTGGCACAGCAAAGTGTGCTTCTAGCATGGCAGGAACATTCGGAAGCAGCACCGAAACAGTGTCATTTTTGCTGATGCCTAAATTTTGAAGTTGATGTGCAAATTGGCAGCAGCGCAAATAAGTTTCGCGCCAGGTAATTTGACGTGAACCGTGAATAATCGCGTTTTGGTGCGGGTAAATATAAGCTGCCCGTTCTAAGTAACGTAACGGGGACAAGGCGACAAAGTTCGCAGGGGTACGCGGTAATTCATCGTATGCGCTGACCATTGTTATTCTCCATAATATGTGTCGTTATTTTATCCAACTTAAAAAGATAGGGATTTTATGGCAGCTTTGCAGTTATGCTTTAGTCGAAAATCTGTTGTTTTTGTTTTGAATCGCTTGTAAGTAAATTTAAAAAATAGTTTAAGTAAAATTTAGCAGCTATTTTTTATTCAATAAAAATAGTAGCTTATTGGAAAATATTAACTTATTCTGTCATTTGGCTTTTATAGAGTGATGGGCTGAGACCTGTCCAACGCTTAAATGCACGTCGAAATTCGCGTAATTCACTAAAGCCAAGTTGTTGGCTAATTTCAGTCATGCTCAAAGGCTGTTGTAGCAGTTGTTTGGCTTTATTTTCAAAAACGTGTTGGCGCAGGTTTTGGAAGTTGCAGCCTTCGGTAAGTAATTGTCTGCGTAAATGTCTTTCGCTCATTTGAAAATGTTGTGCCGCTTGGTGCATATCAAAGTGCTGAGGTAAATGCTGTTCGATTAGATAACTCAACACGTGTGCATATTGCTGTTGATTAATCGCCTGCATATCCTGATACGCTTGTTGGCAGACACGCAGGGCGGTGCTGTAATTGGCGGCACTAGAGGTTTTAATTTGGCGTCCTAAAATCTCTGGTCGGAACACCAAAGCATTCATGTATGATGAAAAGTGCAGAGGACATTGATAATGCACCTGATAAGCCTCTAAATAGTCGGGTTGGGCAAAACTAAAATGCACTTCGACCAAATCTTGATGATTGCCAAGCATGACGTCTAAGCAGCTAACAATACTGGAGAGGACTTCATCGCAAAAAAAGCGCAGTAAGTTCCCCGTGGGATAACGCTCTTTCATCACCAGTGTAGGAGAGGTCGAGGAAAAATCGTACTCCAAATCCATCACACTGCCTGAAATGGGATGGTACTGCAGTCCTGTCTGTAAGGCTTCTACAACATTTTGACTGGACACCATGGCAAAACCGAGCATGCCCATGGAAATCAGCCCCTTGTCACGTCCAATTTCTAAGCCTAAATGTGCACATTGAGTGTCTTGCAGGGCGCGTGTCACCACTTTGCAAATATCTTGAAATGAAACAAAACCATTGCCTTGGACGATTTGATCAAGATCTTGAGAAATTCCCTGAAACCATGGTTGATAGGGGATCTGTTGTTCTTTGGCGTAATGAATCAGACCTGACAATAAGGCAGGCGGCACGTGCTGCAGCAAGTAGTTTGAAGTTGCTGACATAAGTCCGATTATCCCCCCATGCCATTGTCGCTTTGACCCTTATTTGCCGTGATGCAATTTTGTTTAATGGCGTTGATCAGCGTCATGACTGATTGTATAGATGAAAAGGAATACGATTGCAATGTATTTGGTGGGTTGGGATAAACAGGAAATTCATATTCAGCCAAAAGGGCTTGCCATGTTTGGTTATGGCAACTGGAAACATCGTGCCTATGAACAACGAACAGCTTTATTTGCCCGCAGTATTTGTATTCAAACCTTAGACAATGACTTATTAATTTTTTGCTGTCTGGATATGGGGTGTGTGACCTATGCCATGCGTCATTTAGCGATACAGCGTTTACAGCGTAAACTGGGGGAGCGTTTTCAGCCGCAGCGTTTGGTATTGATGGCAACGCATACTCATTCTGCACCTGGCGGTTGTGCACATGAAGCGTTGTACAATATGCCCACACCTGGTTTTGTGCCTGAACATTTAAATGCAGTGGTCGATGCGATTGTGGGCAGTGTGCTCAAAGCTTTGGCGACCCAGCAAAAACCGATATTTATATGAGCAATGGTCGTTTTGCAGAAGAAACGCCAGTGGCATGGAATCGCTCTTTAACAGCGTATAACCGTAATCCTGATGTATCTCGTAGAACGCTGGAACAGGCACATTTGGCCTTAGATCGTGATATGCAATTGCTTGGTTTTTATCGCGAAGGTAATTTACAGGCAGTTTTTTCTTTATTTGGGGTGCATGCTACCTGTTTAAGCAGTCGTTTAAGCGCTCATGATGGTGATAACAAAGGTTATGCCGCACTTTGTACCGAGCGTGCACTGCAACAACGTGGGGTCAAAAATCCTGTGGCAATTTTTGCCCAAGCCGCAGCGGGTGATGTTTCTCCACATTATCATGGCCCTGAGCAGTCACAGGTACGTGCTGCAATGCGCGATGAAAAAGAATACGAATATACACAGCAAAATGGTCGCTATCAAAGTGAATTGGCACTGAAAGCTTTGGCACATAGAGGTACGCCGTTAATGGGAGCTTTAGATGCTGTGTGCCATTATGTCGATTTAAGCAATATTGAAATTCCAGTTGAATTTGCGATGGGGCAAACAGATGCAAAAACCAGTGCAGCCTGTCATGGTGCAGCATTTTTTGCAGGAACACCTGTAGATGGTGCAGGTGTGGCACAACCGATTTTTAAAGGTATGCAATGGTTAGCGCAGCGAGTGAAAAAGAAAAAGTTGAGTAATCCTCAAGCCGCAGATTATACCTATTATCAACAGCTATATGCCTCACAAGGCCCCAAAGATATTGTGCTGGAATGTGGTTCTAAAACCATTTTTGGCAAGCCACTGAATCATTATCCTAAATTTTTAGACAAACTGATTGCAGAAATGAACAAGCAGGCCAGTGTAGGCGCAATTGATCATAGCTTGTTGGTACCGAATGTAGTGCCATTACAATTAATTAAAATTGGCGACTTAACCTTGCTGTGCTGTCCTGGGGAAATTACTACTGTTGCAGCTAAGCGGCTCAAAGTAACCGTACAACAAGAATTGGAATCGACTCAAAAAGTATGGTTGGCTTCATATTGCAATGATTATATGGGCTATGTGACCACCTTCGAGGAATATCAACAACAAGCCTATGAAGGTGGTCACACTTTATATGGACAGTGGACTTTGGCAGCGTTGCAAACTAAATTTCAATATTTCGCAGAGCAATTGAATTTGCCTATTCCACAACGCGATACAGCATCGTTATTACCGCCCGCTGTACCTTTGGATGAATTAGAAAAAAGAACATATCGTGACAGTTTGAAAGCTAATGCGCTAAATGAATTGTGGTTTTTTTATACATTGTTCCATGTGAAACATATTCTAAATCATGTACTAGTCAGGAGGTTAATCTAAATCAATATGGATAGAGAGGTCATTTATCTCATCCATGTGTCTCTATTTTTTTAATGCGGTACTTTAAAAAGTAACGCAAAACAAACTGCAATAAAAATAAATGCCACGCAGAAAAAGGAAGGATTATGAAACAGCGTTGGAGTAACTGGTCTGGAAAGCAAACAGCCTATCCAGACTTTTTACAGCCGAAAAATGTAGATGAACTGAAAAAAATTGTGCGAAAGCACGACAAAATTAGAATGGTCGGAACAGGGCATTCCTTTAGCCCCTTAGCCACAACCGATGATGTGATGGTGAATTTAGATCATATTCAGGGGGTGCATCAATTTAATGCACAAAAGCAGCAATGCACCTTACATGCAGGGACTCGGCTGTACAAACTGGGTGAATGTCTAGCTCCGATTCATCAGGCGCTGCAAAATCAGGGCGATATTGATCATCAGAGTTTGGCAGGTGTGGTTGCAACAGGAACACATGGCACAGGTGTGGATTTACCTTGTCTATCGGCTTTGGTGACTGATTTTGAACTGCTCACAGCAGAGGGTGAGGTGTTGCAATGTTCACCTGAACACAATGCTGAAATTTTTCAGGCAGGTCGGGTCGCGCTGGGCAGTTTTGGGGTGATGACCAAAATCACTTTACAAAACCGTTCGCGCTATAAACTCAAAGAGCAGCTACGTTTATGTGCCTTGAGTGATATTTATCAATATATAGACCGTTGGAAGCATCAACATCGCCATATTGAGTTTTGGGCATTTTTACACAGTGATCAGGTGATTTTAAAAACCTTAGATGAGAGCCGAGGATTGACGGATCCTCGTCCGCAACATTGGTTATCAGAAGACCGTTTATTAAATTTTTGTTCGGAAATAACCCGTGTTTTTCCACAGTTAAATCCGTATTTACAATCTTTGTTGGGCGTGTTTATCAAACCGAGTACTCATGTCGATTGGTCGAGTCAAATTTTCCCAACGCCACGCAATACCAAATTTAACGAAATGGAATACCAATTGCCTGCCGAGCAAGGTTTGGCGTGTTTAGAAGAATTATTGGCGGTTTTGAAACAACAGCGTGTCGCCATGTTTTTCCCAATCGAGTTTCGCTATGTCAAAGGCGATGATATTTGGCTGAGTCCTTTTTATGGACGGGATTCGGTGTCTATTTCAATCCACCAATTTTATAAACAAGATTGCCAACATATTTTTAAATGGGTCGAACCGATTTTACAAAAATATCAGGGACGTCCACATTGGGGCAAATTGCACAGTATGCAAGCGGATCAATTACGTGAGTTATATCCAAAATGGGATGATTTTATGCAACTTCGTGAGCAGCTTGATCCACAGCAAAAATGGATTAATCCATATTTAAGACAAATTTTCACGATTCCAAGTTTGAGTGCAGCGTGATGTTCAATAAACAATTCAAGCAATCGCAAAATAAGAGCATTCAATTAGGGAGCGTGACATGCAAAGTGATTATTTTCAGCAACTCACCCACAGTTTGCAGCAACAGGGTACAGGAACACCGCAACTGATTGTGGATATGGCACGTTTTCAGCATAACTTGGATTATGTTGCAGCCCATTTGCCTGCACGGTTGCAACCACGACTGGTGGTGAAATCGCTAGCGTGTTTGGAGATATTGCAACACGCAAGCCAAAGTCTGAATACGCAGCGTTTTATGTTGTTTCATCTGCCACATTTGTATGAAGTGATGCAGCACTTTCCACAAGCAGATGTACTGTTTGGCAAGCCAATGCCAATACGTGCGGTAGATGCTTTTTATCAGCAGGTGATGGCGTCTGCTGAGAATATCCAATTGCATTTACAATGGTTGGTTGATCAACCTGCACGTTTACAACAGTATTTACATTTGGCACAACAACGCCAGCTTTGTTTGAATATTAATCTTGAAATTGATATCGGTTTGCATCGTGGTGGGGCGCAAGATCATGCTGGATTTATGCAAATGCTGGAATTGATTCAGCAGCATCCACAACATTTAAAACTGTCAGGTTTGATGGGGTACGATGCGCATGTGGTGAAATTACCAAATGTATTTCATGCACAAGCCAAAGCCTATCAACACTCACAGCAGCAATATAGAAATTATAAACAACTGATTCAGCATCATTTTCCAAAGTTGTGGCAGGATGACTTGTGTTTTAACGGTGGTGGTAGCCTGACATTTATGCAGCATTGTCAGCACAGTGAATGTAATGATCTGGCTTTTGGTTCGATGTTGCTTAAACCCAGTGATTTTGATTTAAAAATCTTGTCAGATTTGCAATCGGCTTTGTGGATTGCAACACCTGTTTTAAAGGTATTGGCTGCGGTACTAGTGCCTGGCTTAGATCGTTTGCAGTCCTATTTGCCACAATCCAATCAAGCCGTTTTTGTTTATGGTGGCTATTGGATGGCAGATTATGTTTATCCTGAGAGCAGTCATCCACATGCTTTATACGGACGCAGTAGCAATCAAGAGTTGATTCAAGTACCCAAACAGCATCGCATCCAAATAGATGATTATGTATTTTTACGCCCGCAACAGAGTGAGGCGGTGTTGCCACAGTTTGAAGCGGTGTATGCCTATCAACATGGACAATTCACGCCGTGGGCAACCTTTAGGGAATAAAAACAGCTGAAATGCCGATTCTTTGGCTTTTTTAGTACACAAAGGTTTAAACCTGTACGCAAGCCGTGTAAAATTTAAGGCGCTTTTTATTTATACACCGTTTTTATCTTTTGAGGGTCTCCCTTAATCATAATCTCGCGGTGATATGCTCCATGGTACGGGGCATCACTCCTTAAGGATTTTTATCTATGCCTATTATCACTTTGCCAAATGGCGATCAAAAACAGTTTGATCAAGCCGTATCTGTGATGGAAGTTGCTCAAAGCATCGGTCCGGGTCTTGCCAAAAATACAGTTGCTGGACGTGTGAATGATCGTTTGGTCGATGCCTGCGATTTAATTACCGAAGACGCAACCCTACAAATTATTACGCCTAAAGATGAAGAAGGCGTAGAGATTATCCGTCACTCATGTGCGCACTTGGTGGGGCATGCGGTAAAACAGCTTTTTCCTGAAGCGAAAATGGTGATTGGTCCTGTCATTGAAGAAGGTTTCTACTATGACATTTGGATGCCACGTCCATTTACGTTAGATGACTTGGCAGCAATCGAAGAGCGCATGAAAAAGCTCATCGACCAAGATTATGATGTTGTAAAAAAAATGACCCCGCGTGATGAAGTGATTGCAGAATTTACAGCGCGTGGCGAAGAATATAAATTACGTTTGATTGCAGACATGCCAAACGAAACCCAAATGGGCTTGTACTATCATCAAGACTATTTGGATATGTGTCGTGGTCCACACGTTCCAAACACTAAATTCTTAAAGTCGTTCAAACTCACCAAAATTTCAGGCGCTTATTGGCGCGGTGATGCGAAAAACGAACAGTTACAACGTATTTATGGTACGGCTTGGGCGGACAAAAAACAGCTCGCGGCGTATATCAAACGTATTGAAGAAGCAGAAAAGCGTGACCACCGTAAAATTGGTAAAGCTTTGGACTTGTTCCATATGCAAGAAGAAGCACCAGGCATGGTGTTTTGGCATCCAAATGGTTGGACGATTTACCAAGTACTTGAGCAATACATGCGTAAAGTACAACAAGACAACGGTTACCTAGAAATTCGTACCCCGCAAGTGGTCGATTTCACGCTATGGGAAAAATCAGGACATGCTGCCAACTACGCAGACAATATGTTTACCACCCATTCTGAAAACCGTAACTATGCAGTAAAACCAATGAACTGCCCATGTCACGTACAAGTCTTTAACCAAGGGCTAAAGTCATATCGTGATTTGCCAATTCGTCTGGCAGAATTTGGTTCATGTCACCGTAACGAGCCATCAGGTTCACTGCACGGCATTATGCGCGTACGTGGCTTTACTCAAGACGATGCCCACATTTTCTGTACCAAAGAACAAATTGGGCCAGAAGTTGCAGACTTCATCAAACTGACTTTAGATGTTTATAAAGATTTCGGTTTTGAAGAGGTGCAAATGAAACTGTCTACACGTCCTGAAAAACGTGTGGGAGATGATGCACTTTGGGATATGGCAGAAAAATCTTTGGCTGATGCCTTGGATGCTGCAGGTCTGGAATGGGAGTTACAACCGGGTGAAGGTGCGTTCTACGGCCCGAAAATTGAATTCTCACTGAAAGACTGCTTAGGTCGTGTGTGGCAATGTGGTACAATTCAGTGTGACTTTAACTTGCCTGAGCGTTTAGAGGCATCTTATGTCACTGAAGACAATGATCGTGATCAGCCTGTAATGTTGCACCGCGCAATTCTTGGCAGCTTTGAACGATTTATTGGTATACTTATTGAGCACTATGCAGGCTTTATGCCACCATGGTTAGCGCCAGTGCAAGCTTGTGTCATGAATATTACCGATTCACAAGCTGCTGCAAGTGAACAGGTCGTCGCAAAACTTAAAGAAAACGGTATTCGTGCTATTTCTGACTTGAGAAATGAGAAAATCGGCTTTAAGATTCGTGAGCGTACATTAGAGCGTATTCCATACTTACTGGTACTTGGGGACCGTGAAGTGGAAGAAGGAACGGTAAACGTCCGTACTCGCTCAGGAACAAATTTGGGTACTATGTCAATTGATGCTTTCATTGACCTAGTGAAAACAGCCGTCGCAGAACGCGGCCGGTATATTGTGGAGTAACAGCGATTAAACAGCCTGACCGTAATCAACAGGGCGGAAAATCTAACCGTCCTGCTTTGAATGATGAAATTCGTGCAAAAGAAGTCCGTCTTGTAGACGAAAATGGTGAGCAAAAAGGTATTGTAAGCTTGGCTGATGCATTACGCGCAGCAGAAAGCGTTGACCTTGACTTGGTGGAAATTGTGGCAAATGCCGAACCACCGGTGTGCAAAATCATGGACTTTAACAAGCATTTGTTTGATCTAAAGCAAAAGCAGAAAGAAGCGAAGAAAAAACAGCATCAAGTACAGGTGAAAGAAATCAAGCTCCGCCCTGCGACTGATGTTGGTGATTACAACGTAAAATTACGTGCAATTATCAAATTCCTTGAAGAAGGGAACAAGGTAAAAATCACTTTACGCTTCCGTGGTCGTGAAATGGCTCACCAACAGTTAGGTTTGGCTCAATTGCAAAAAGTTGAAGCAGATGTAATTGAATATGGTGTAGTTGAACAAGCACCAAAAATGGAAGGTCGTCAAATGGGTATGTTGCTTGGTCCTAAAAAGAAAAAGTAATCCCATCCTGAACAAAAGAAGCACTGCACCTTGGCGGTGCTTTTTTTTGCGTGATGAAAGTGAGCATCTATGTTTCATGTTTATGAGATATGCCATTCGATAAAAAAACTCTACGCAGCGACACGCAACAAACGCTTAAAAACATGCTATAACTAAAACCGCAGTAGAAGAATGCTGGTCAAAAAGCAAAAAAAGTAATGAAGGATAAAACATGATTGATCTTTATTATTGGGGCACCCCCAACGGTCATAAAATTAGTATTGCACTTGAAGAAATGGGTTTGGAATATCAAATTTTCCCCATCAATATTTCAGAAGATGATCAATTTCAGCCAGATTTTTTAAAAATTTCGCCCAATAATAAAATTCCTGCAATTGTCGATCAGAACGGTCCGCGTGGTGAGCCAATCTCTGTGTTTGAGTCGGGTGCAATTTTGCAATATCTAGGGCGCAAAACTGGCATGTTTTATCCTACCGATGAACAGGAGCGTGTTGAAGTAGAGCAGTGGCTCATGTGGCAAATGGGTGGTTTTGGTCCAATGTTAGGACAGAATCATCATTTTAGCCGTTATGCACCAGAGAAAATTCCTTATGCGATTGAACGCTATATCAATGAATCCAAGCGTTTGTATGGCGTGTTAAATAAGCAGTTGATGGGGCAAAAGTACGTGGCGGGCGAATATTCAATTGCTGATATGGCTATTTTGCCGTGGGCGTTACGTCATGACTGGCAAAATATTTCGCTGGAAGATTATCCGTATGTACAAGACTATATTACACGGCTGACTGCGCGCCCTGCAGTGCAGAAAGCACTCGCGATTCAAGTTTAAATCTACTTTTATGCTAAGATGCCAGCCACCTGATACCTCACTTTTTCAGGTGGCTTTTTTATTGGATGAGCTATGCAAGAATTTTTTTTAAACTTTACCAAGATTGTTGAGCAAAATGCCAAAGTGTATTGGAGCATTATTTTGGGCATTGTGTCTTGCTTGATCTTATTTGTGATCGAAGCATTTCATGTGCAGAATATGATTGCGGCTTTAAATAGCACAGATCAACAGGTTTTACGTGCTGCGATTGAGCCTGTTACTCAGCGTTATGCATGGGCACGTGCGGCACTTATTTTGCTTAGTATTGTTTGGGCGAACTGGGAATATCGTAAAACCAAGCAGGCTTTAGGGCTTTAAATCGTCTATGCTTTGGACGCTGTTTGGTTTATTTTTATCTGCATTTGGTGCGGCAACTTTATTGCCTTTACAGTCCGAAGCTGTGTTGTTGGGGCTGTTATATGAAGGCAGCTATGCACCCATTTGGCTGATTAGCATTGCCAGTCTAGGCAATATTTTAGGTTCTTGTGTGAACTGGTATTTGGGACTCAAGATCGAACATTATAAAGATAAAAAGTGGTTTCCTGTTTCGGCTACACAATTAGAAAAAGCACAGCACACCTACGCCAAATATGGGTTTTGGTCTTTACTGCTCAGTTGGGTGCCGATTATTGGTGATCCAATTACGCTGATTGCAGGTTTAATGAAAGAACATTTTGCCCGTTTTGTGTTGATGGTGAGTCTAGCCAAAATCGGGCGTTATCTGTTTATTTATTTTGTTTATACATGGGTTTAAGCAAGCAACCCCTATTATCTATAGACACTTATGACTGTTCTTGAGCATCACACGTGTTTAAATCAAAATAAATTTCATCTTTTAATTTTGACTTTTTATACAGCCAAAATTGACGCGGTACATCTACTTGAGCAGCTTTCACTGCAGCTAAAACTTGTTGATCAAGTGCGTATTGTCCCGAACCTTGTGTCAATTTCACACGTTTCACTTCGCCATGCTTATTTACTTTGAATTGAAACTTTAACTTACGTGAGTGATTTTTTAAATCTTCCGCACTTAAGTTTAATTGTGGTTGACTACGATACTTAAATTGAACTTTTTGCTGTTGTTGCTGTGCTAACCATTGTTTAGATTGAAAATCAAACTGGCAATCTTCGTGCTGGTTATCCTGAAATCTTAAATTAAAGCTTTGAAAACCAATGGTCGGTACGGCAGTATCTTCTACATAGGTCGGTTGAATTTCAGCAGTGCGAACCGCTTGTAATAAGGCATCATCTAATTTTTTCAGCCCTGTACTTTCTTGAATAGTGGCTTGACTGATTTTGCCGGTTTCATCTGCATAAATACGCACAATTGCAGCTCGGTTTTGTTGATTTAAATCTTCATTTTTATATTTGGGTTGTGGAAACTTGCGCCATGCTAAGCGTGTGGTGAGATGAGCAGGCAAGGCAGCACTTTTTTGTACTTCGAGTGTGGCTTTTGGTGTCGATTTCTGCTGCGGTGGTTTTGCAAAAAGATGCGTCGCACTGAGTCCAAGCAATAGAGTTATATATAAAGATGTTTTCATCATATTACGGTCTTTTTTATCTCACACAAGACGAGGCGAAGTATTGATGGAATTGTGGATAATCGCAAGGGTAATCCGCAACTTATTGCAAGTTTTTAGGGTGTTGATCTGCACAATTTTTGACAGAGCTTTAGCTTTATTTTGAATTGTAGTGGGTGTTCACAATTCCAGTATTTTTTCCTGAGTTGAATTACGGCAAATGAGTGAGGTAATGATCATTTTTTATTTAGCCAATATGCTTTTGTTTTAAGCAAAGATGCTTTAGAATACTCGCTCCCTTACCTGCAGGTCGTTTTTGCAATGGTGCAGACGTGCCGAACAGGTGTTTAAAGAGGTTGTTATGGCTAAGTTAAAAACTCGCCGTGGTGCAGCTAAACGTTTCAAAGCGACTGCTAACGGTTTCAAGCGTAAACAAGCGTTCAAACGCCACATTTTGACCAAAAAATCTGCTAAACGTATCCGTCAATTGCGCGGCTGTGTAATGGTTCACGTGAGTGACGTTGCTGCTGTTCGTGCTATGTGCCCATACATCTAAGGAGATTATAAATGGCTCGTGTAAAACGTGGTGTACAGGCTCATCGCCGTCATAAAAAAATTCTTGCTCGTGCTAAAGGTTACTATGGTGCTCGTTCACGCGTATATCGCGTAGCGTTCCAAGCGGTAATCAAAGCAGGTCAATACGCTTACCGTGACCGTCGTCAAAAGAAACGTCAATTCCGTGCTTTATGGATTGCGCGTATCAATGCGGGCGCTCGTCAAAATGGTTTATCGTACAGCCGTATGATCGCTGGCTTGAAAAAAGCACAAGTGATTATCGACCGTCGCGTACTTGCTGACATCGCTATGCATGACGCAGTTGCATTTGCTGCTTTAGCTACAAAAGCTAAAGATGCATTAGCTGCATAAGTCTTTATGACTTAAAAGAAAGACCGCATTTGCGGTCTTTTTTTATGCCTGAAATTTAGGGTCTCTGCCAAGTTTCATAACTCAATCTGAGAAATTTTTAGCCACAGCCTGAGCAAAAACAAGCACTGCTTTGTTTGCAGCGGAAGGCGCAGCGAAGGACAAGCATATTTTTTGCTGCTATTGCGTTATGTGCCGGTCATTTAGAATGACTAAATTTCCTGTCCCATGCCTTATATCAGCTAAAAAATATGCGTTGTCGCAAACATAGACGAATTGTCAACAGCCCCTAAGCTTATAAACCAAAATAATAGGCAGCTGCACAAATAACCACAGTCATTAAAATCAGTTTAATCACGGCAGATGTACCCACTTTATGCGTAGCTGCAGGTGTTGGTATTTGTGGTGAAGCGATGTTTTGTACTTGGCTAGGCGTTGATTCAAAAGGATCAGGTGTTTGCACTGGCGTGAGCTGTGCGGTCTGATAATGGTTCGCAACCTTGGTGATAAATTTGGTGTGTAAATCTTCAAGTTTCTGAGAAAAATGACGTAAATTGAGTTGTTCGCTTGGTTCAAGTTCTGTGCCATCGGCATGATAAGGATGCTGGATTTTATTCTGAATGTGTTGATCCAGTGCATCTAAACGATACAGCATCTGATGTGCATAGGCAGCAGGGTAGTCTGCGGGAATTAACGCCAAAGTTGGGTACATGCTTTCAGTTGCGTTTTGAGTAAGATCTACACCGAAATAAGGTTTAGCGCTTTGCTCTGGTTCAACAAACTCTGTAGCACAAGGATTTAAAAATAACTCGGAGCGAATAAAGCGATCAATTTCATCCCAGTTTGGAGAGGCAAAATCTGTATCGAGCTGTCTGGCAAGTTTGTGATTTAATTGATAACGCCACATGACTTCTTGACGTAGCTCGCTCTGTTGGGAAACAGGCGCCATATAATCTTGTTCTGCGGTATACCATTCTGCAAGCTCTTTTCCGAAAATCCAAGCAGATTTGTGCTGTGCCTCGTGACTCACAATAAAGTGTGCAAAAGGCAATAACTCTACATTTGGATTGGGGTTTTTTTCATCATTTAAAATACTTGCCTGATGTAGGCTTAAACGTCGCACACCTTGTTGTTTAAGATGCTCTAACCAGATTTGAAAGTGTTGTGCCAGTAAATGTTGTGACAATAAATCACGAAACTGAATTTGATGCTGGTTAAACACTTGATGCTTGAGCCAATGATTAAAACTTAAATCTTGAGCCAAATATTCATTGCCATAAGTCACAAGGGCAAGTTGCTGTTTCCAAATCTGATCGAGCGCCATAATGTTGAGATCTCGTGGTGATTGGCTTTATCTTATACTTTTTGTATTTCAAGATGCTAATCTAATTTTCATTACATCGAAGCTTCATCAAAGCGACTAAAAACTGTTAGAATACGGGGTTTTTAAATTATTTCTAAATTGTTGCTTTTGAGAGTTACTATGTCACTGGAAGCCCTGACCAATGAAGCGCTCGCTGCAATTGCAGCAGCAGAGGACCTTGCTACACTCGACCAGGTGCGAGTGCAATTTACGGGGAAAAAAAGCCAGCTTGCGGAACAATCCAAAGCACTGGGTAAAATGGACCCTGAACAGCGTAAAGAATTTGGTGCACAAATTCATGCTGTGCGTGAAGCAATCAATGCGGCATTAACTGCGCGTCAAACTGAATTACAACAAGCGGCTTTGGCACAAAAACTGGCGAATGAAACCGTTGATATTACTTTGCCAGGTCGTGGTCAAAGCATCGGCAGTATTCACCCAGTTACGCAGGTACAGGAACGTATTTGCCAATTCTTTACCAAAGCAGGTTTTACCGTGGCAACGGGCCCAGAAGTTGAAGATGACTATCACAACTTTGAAGCGTTGAATATTCCAGGACATCACCCTGCGCGTGCCATGCACGATACTTTCTATTTTGATGTGAATCATTTATTGCGTACCCACACGTCGGGCGTACAAATTCGCACCATGGAAAATCAACAGCCGCCTATTCGTATTGTTTGTCCAGGTCGTGTGTATCGCTGCGACTCAGACCAAACACACTCACCAATGTTCCATCAAATTGAAGGCTTATACGTCGCAGAAAATACCAGTTTTGCAGAACTCAAAGGTTTGTTGATTAACTTATTAAATGAATTCTTTGAAAAAGACTTAAAAGTACGTTTCCGCCCATCTTATTTCCCATTCACAGAGCCAAGTGCCGAAGTGGATATTATGGATGAACGTGGTCGCTGGTTGGAAGTTTTGGGCTGCGGTATGGTGCATCCAAATGTGTTACGCGCTTCAGGCATTGATCCAGAAAAATATAAAGGTTTTGCCTTCGGTTTAGGGGTAGAGCGTTTTGCGATGTTGCGTTATGGCATCAATGACTTGCGTATGTTCTACCAAAATGATGTGCGTTTCTTGCGCCAGTTTGCTTAAAAACAAATTTATACCTCTCCCTGACCTCTCCTAAAAGGAGAGGGGTGTCCATATATGACACAGGATGCTTCTTCTTTGAAAAGAGGGAGTAGAGGGGATTCAAAATTTAGATTTATAGGTTTTATATCAATGAAAATTAGCGAAAATTGGCTACGCACGTGGGTTAACCCAGCCATTGACAGCGATACTTTATCGAATCAACTCACGATGCTGGGTCTAGAAGTTGATGATATGTCACCAGCAGCAAAGCCATTTACAGGCGTTGTGGTGGGTGAAGTCTTAACGGTTGAACAGCATCCAGATGCAGATCGTTTACGTGTGACTACGGTAAATATTGGTTCAGGTGAGCCGTTGCAGATTGTGTGTGGTGCGCCAAACGTGCGTGTAGGTATGAAAGCACCTGTGGCAACCATTGGTGCGGTATTGCCAGGCGACTTTAAAATCAAAAAAGGCAAACTGCGTGGTGTGGAATCACAAGGGATGCTCTGCGGCGCATCAGAAATTGACCTTGAAGATAAACTTGATGGTTTATTGGAACTGCCTGCAGATGCACCTGTAGGTGTGAATGTACGTGAATATCTTGATCTAGATGACCATGTCATTGACATCAGTATTACTCCAAACCGTGGTGATTGTTTCAGTATTCGTGGTATTGCCCGTGAAATTGGGGTGATTAACCAATTGCCAGTGAATACACCTGACATTCAGGCAGTAGCGGCAACTATTCAGGATGAAAAAACTGTACAAAGTTTGACGGAAGGCTGCCCACGTTATTTAGGTCGTGTGATTAAAAATGTAAATACCAAAGCCGCTACACCTGAGTGGATGGAGCGCGCGTTGGCACGTTCAGGTATCCGTCAGCACAGTATTTTGGTTGATATTACCAACTATGTCTTGATTGAATTGGGTCAGCCAATGCACGCTTTTGATGGTGCTAAAATTCAAGGTGGCATTCAAGTTCGTCAAGCGACTGCAGCAGAAAAATTGGTGCTGTTAAACGAGCAAGAAGTTGAGCTGCAAGATGATGTGATGGTGATTGCCGATGACGCAAAAGTATTGGCGATGGCGGGCATCATGGGTGGTTTATCTTCTGCGGTAAGTGATGAAACCACAGAAATTTTCCTTGAATCCGCTTTCTTTGCACCATTGCATATCGCAGGTCGTGCACGTCGTTATGGTTTGCATACCGATGCCTCACAGCGTTATGAACGTGGTGTCGATTTTGAATTGCCATTATTGGCGATGAACCGTGCATCACAACTGATTGCAGAATTTGCTGGCGGCGAATTTGGTCCAATTACAGTGGCAGAACAAGCAGCACAATTGCCAACACGTGAAGCAATTGCGTTAAATCAAGCGCAAGTCGATCAGCTCTTGGGTTATCACGTTGATGCTACATTTATTGCCGATGCTTTAACTCGTTTAGGCTGCGAAGTTACTGTTCAAGCTGAAGGTCAGTGGAGCGTTGTACCACCATCACATCGTTTTGATATGGCAATTTACCAAGACTTAATTGAAGAAGTTGCTCGTATTCACGGTTATGACAACATTCAAATCAGTTTGCCTGTGATTGATGTGCAATTAGCAAAATACCAAGATCAGTTTGAAGTTGCGCAATTACGTCAAACCGCAGTGACTTTAGGTTATCAAGAAGCAATTAGTTTTAGCTTTGCCGATGCAAAATTGGAAAAACAATTAAACCCTGCAGTGAATCCGTTGGCATTAGCAAATCCCATTTCAAGCGATTTGGCAGTAATGCGCTCAACGTTGTTATCCAGCTTAATTCCATGCGTTCAGTACAACGTGAATCGTCAACAAAACCGTGTGCGTTTCTTTGAGTTGGGTTTACGTTTTGATTATCAACATGCAGCAAGCATTCATGACTTGAAGCAAATTCCAACTTTGGCATTGATTGCGGTGGGTGCTAAACATGCAGAATCTTGGCATGCTAAAGCTCAGCCTATGGATTTCTTCGATTTTAAAGGCGATATTGAAGAAATTTTAGCTGCAGGTCGTGTACAAGTCGAGTATGTTCGCTCAGAGCGCACTTGGTTGCATCCTGGGCAATCTGCTGAAATTCTAGTAGATGGTCAGTCTATTGGTTACTTTGGTCGTTTGCATCCATCTTTAGAAGATGAGCTAGATTTAGGCACGACTTGGGTGGCAGAACTCGATCAAACAGCAGTTTTGCAAACTTATGTATCTAATTTTACAGAATTATCACGTTTTCCATCGGTTAGACGTGATATTGCGCTTTTAATTAGTGATAAGATAAATATAAGTGAAATTCAGCAACTTATTGAAAAAACGGGTGGAGCGCTGTTAGACTCAACTTGGTTATTCGATGTGTATACCGGTAAAGGGGTTGAACAAGGCAAACGTTCTTTGGCTTTTGCCTTGTTATGGCAACACCCAACACGTACACTTGAAGATGCTGAAATTAAATCTGGTATGGATAACATTCTGCAAGTGTTGGAAAACACTTACCAAGCGACATTGAGGGCTTCATGACAGCATTAACAAAAGCAGAAATGGCTGATCATTTAAGTGAGCTCACGAGTTTAAACCGCCGTGAAGCGAAACAAATGGTTGAGTTATTTTTTGATGAGATCAGCCAAGCACTGATCTCTGGCGAACAAGTTAAACTTTCAGGGTTTGGGAACTTCGAGTTACGTGATAAACGTCAACGACCTGGTCGCAACCCAAAAACGGGCGAAGAAATTCCAATTTCAGCACGCCGTGTCGTCACATTCCGCGCAGGGCAGAAATTCCGCCAGCGTGTAGGAAATGAGCAGATCGATTGATCTGCTTTTTTTATGCCTTTCTTATGATCTTTGCTACTCAAAGTTGCGTATACATCATAAATGAAACGGGTATAGGGTGTTGCCTTGTTCTTGCACGATATTTGGTTTAGCAAATGTAGAAGATGGAGGGCTAACATGTGCTTCGCAGCTGAATAAAAAGTCGATTTGCTTAGATTGCTTGCGAGGCTAAATAACTGCAAGGTTTAAATAAGTAGAAACTAACTACCTTATTTGGCTAAATAGGGTTATGGATGAAACCTACTTGTAGGGTTATACGTATTAGCGTGGCACGCTAAAGATGAAGAAAATAATGTGCGGAAAAGTGGTACTTAGACGGTTTGATTAATAAACAAATATTTTAAATAAGTTCAAATGTAAATAAAAAAGAGAGCCAAAGGCTCTCTTTTGTACTGCATAATCGTATCGATTATTGAGCAGCAGCTTCAGAAGCAGCAGCAGCAGCGTCTACAGCAGCATCAGCAGCATCAGTTGCAGCAGCAGCAGCAGTGTCAGCAGCATCAGCAGCAGCGTCTACAGCAACTTCAGCGTCAGAAGCAACTTCTACAGCAGCAGCGTCAGCAGCAGCTTCAGCTTCAGATGCAGCTACAACAGCTTCAGCTGCAGCTTGGTTAGCGTCAGCAGCAGCTTCTTCAGTTTTTTTAGCACAACCAACGAAAGCTAAAGTAGTAGCAACTGCAGCAGCAATAGCGATTTTTTTGAATAACATGGCATCACTCTCTAAAATATGAGATTAAAAAAAACCGAAGTTAGTCTGTTGTATGCTTTTATTATTCCTAAATTTTGTTAGGCACTAACAACGCAGGCGCAGTCTAACTGGTCTGCGAATATGCTATCACTGCGCTTTTTGAATTGCTACTAGGTTGATTGAAAAAAAAGCAAAAAAACGCGAAAAATACGTGCTTTTTTAACAGAAAATAACAATTAATTTGGCATTTTAGATTGGATAGTTGCACAGTAACTGGCTAAAAACTAAAAGGTTTTTACTAAATATTTTTTTATAATCATTTACTTAAAAATAAGTTTACATATAATAGGTGCAATTGTGTCTTTATGTAAATTTTGTCAACCAAATAAAAAAGCCATCGTTATAAGATGACTTTTTTAGGTGTTCTAATATTTATAGCAGTTTAATTGGCTGCTTTACGCTTCATTTGATCAAAGAAATCGTCATTGGTTTTGGTTTCTTTCATGCGATCAAGCAAGAATTCCATTGCTGCCAATTCATCTTGAGTATGTAACAATTTACGTAAAATCCAAACCTTACGTAGATTATCTTCACTCATTAAACGCTCTTCACGACGCGTGCCTGATTTCTTGATGTTCATGGCAGGGAAAACACGTTTTTCTGCAATACGACGGTCTAAGGTAATCTCTTGGTTGCCCGTACCTTTAAACTCTTCGTAAATCACTTCATCCATTTTACTGCCTGTTTCAATCAGTGCAGTTGAAATAATGGTTAGAGAACCACCTTCTTCAATATTACGTGCAGCACCAAAGAAACGTTTTGGACGTTCTAGAGCATGTGCATCCACACCACCCGTTAAAACTTTGCCTGAAGATGGTACAACGGTGTTATAGGCACGAGCCAAACGGGTAATGGAATCAAGTAAGATCACGACATCTTTTTTGTGTTCAACCAAACGCTTGGCTTTTTCGATCACCATTTCAGCCACTTGAACGTGACGTGCAGGTGATTCATCAAAGGTTGATGCAATCACTTCACCGCGCACGGTGCGTTCCATTTCCGTCACTTCTTCAGGGCGTTCGTCAATCAGAAGGACGATTAAGAAAACCTCAGGATTGTTGCGCACAATCGACTGGGCGATGTTTTGCAGCAACATGGTTTTACCCGCTTTAGGCGGAGCGACAATAATTGAACGCTGACCTTTACCAATTGGGGCAACCAAATCTACTACACGAGCAGTTAAGTCTTCAGTTGTTCCGTTCCCCAATTCCATGACCAATTGTTCTGTTGGGAAAAGTGGAGTCAAGTTTTCAAATAAAATTTTATTACGTGAATTTTCAGGGGTGTCATAGTTAATTTGATTGACTTTGAGCAAAGCAAAATAACGTTCGCCTTCTTTTGGTGGACGAATCGTACCTGTAATGGTGTCACCCGTGCGCAGGTTAAAGCGACGAATTTGCGAAGGGCTGACATAAATATCATCTGGGCCAGCAAGGTATGAACCTGCAGCTGAGCGTAAGAAACCAAAACCATCAGAGAGAATTTCTAGAACGCCATCACCAAAAATCTCTTCACCATTCATGGCATGGCGCTTTAAGATGGCAAAAATAATGTCTTGCTTGCGGTTACGCGCCATTCCTTCAAGGCCCATAAACTCGGCAATCTTGATGAGTTCGCCAATCGGTTTTTTCTTGAGTTCGGTTAAATTCATAGAGGTTCTGATAGAATTAAAATTCTGGGGTACAGGTTAGAGAGGGAGCAACATTTAGCCGCATTCATACAATAAAATGAAAGCAATTGTATTTGCACAATAACGATTCAGAGCACTGATTCATTGTTTGATTGAAAAATGTGAAAAACAATTTCTGTTGCCGAGCGGCATTTTTGTGTTGTGTCTTTTCAGAAAGAGGATGAAAGATCCTGCGTTTCCTGAGCATGCAATATAAGAGAGAAACGTCTACTTGTCAATTTGTAGGCAAAAAAAATACGCCAATGCGTGGCGTATTTTTTTTCATCATCTCTATAAATAGACGATGGATCAATCGACTTAGATATTTTCGTCAATAAACGCAGTCAATTTAGATTTAGGTGCTGCACCGACTTGCTGTGCAACCACTTCACCATTTTTGAACATCAATAATGCTGGAATATTACGGATGTTGTAGTTCACTGCAGTTTGTTCGCAAGAGGTTACATCAACTTTTACAATTTTAACTTTGCCTTGGTATTCGTCTGCAAGTACTTCAAGTACAGGTGCAATTGCTTTACATGGCGCACACCAGCCAGCCCAGAAGTCAACCAATACAGGAGTATCCGATTGAAGAACATCTGCTTCGAAGTTTGCATCAGTGGTGTTTACGATGTTGCCAGACATGGATTACGCTCCAAATAATTTTTAAGATAGCTTTAGTTAGTATTACATAGCCATCTTGAACAAAGTAGGGGAATCTGTGGATTTTCCACTCAAAATACAAATTTGTCTAATTGATCGTGACGATAACGCTAAACGAAAATGCTAATTCTGTAACACAATTGTCATATATGCAGAAAATTTAAATAGTCGTCAAATTGTGCTGATAAATGGCTTTTAAATTAGGTGTATGTGAATTACTCTAGGCACAATTCTGTCTAGGTTTGTTTGAAGAATGTCTGATTTTTTAATTGATGAAGAGTTACTCGCAGCCATCGATATGGGGTCGAATAGTTTTCACTTGGCAATTGCACGGGTGGATCATGGTGAAGTAAAAAAAATGGCATCAATGTCAGAAAAAGTACAGTTGGCCGCAGGTTTAGATGAAAATAAGAATTTGACCGAAGCTGCTCAACAACGTGGTTTGGCATGTTTGGCGCGTTTTGTAGGACGTTTAACTGCGGTGCAGTCAAATCGTTTGCGTATTGTGGCAACCAACGCATTGCGTCAGGCCAAAAATGGACATGAATTTATTCAAAAAGCCGCAGAAATTTTGCCTAAACCTATTGAAATTATTGCAGGGCGTGAAGAAGCCCGTTTAATTTATTTAGGCGTATCGCACACGATGGCAAATAGTGGTCGTCGTTTGGTAATTGACATTGGCGGTGGTTCGACAGAGTTGATTATTGGCGAAGAATTTGAGCCAATTCATACCGAATCTTTACAAATGGGCTGTGTGGCCTATACCAAAGCCTATTTTGCCGATGGTGAAATTAGCAAAAGCAGTTTTGAAAAAGCAGTGGTAGCGGCACGTAAAGAGCTGTATTCAATTGCCAATACCTATAAAGAAGCAGGTTGGGATACCGTTGCAGGCTCGAGCGGCACCATTAAGGCATGTCGCCAAATTACCGTGAATATGGGTTGGAGCAATGAGCAGGAAAATCTCACCCGTGAAGGTTTAGAAAAACTCAAAGACCGTTTGCTCAAGTTTAAACACGTATCAGAAATGGAATTTGATGGTCTAAAAGAAGACCGTCGAGCAGTTTTGCCAGCAGGTTTGGCAATTTTATATGCGGTATTTGATGTATTAGATATCGATAAACTGGTGTATTCCGATGGGGCTTTGCGTGAAGGGGTAATGTACGACTTGCTTGGCCGTTTCCAGCATGAAGACATTCGTGACCGTAGTGTACAAGCCTTAATGGGGCGTTATAATTCAGACCCTAAACAAGCGGGTCGGGTAGTAAAAACTGCACAGCATTTGTTTGATAGTGTTGCTGAAGCTTTAAAATTAAATAATGAAGATAGTGATTTATTGCGTCGTGCGGCATACTTGCATGAAATTGGTTTAGCCATCAGTCATAGCAGTTACCATCGTCATGGTGCATATTTATTGCAACATTCGGACATTCCGGGTTTCTCGCAAATTGACCAAAACTATCTCTCGCATTTGGTCGGCAACCATCGTCGAAAGTTGCGCCAAGACGCGAAAACAGAAGCGCTGAAAGCCGGCGGCAATAAAATTGTCTATTTAAGTTTGCTGCTGCGCCTTGCAGTTTTGGTCAACGCAAGTCGTAGCGATGCGATGCTTCCTGCCATTGAATTAAGCATCCGCAATGCGCAACAATGGCAGCTCAGCGTGTCGGGTGATGCCAAACAATGGCCATTGCTTGTCGCTGAATTGCACGATGAACAAGTGCAATTCAAGAATTGGGACATTGAATTGAATATTCAGTCGGAACAATTTGTCGATTAAGATTTGGTTAATTTAGGGATAACAGTCGACTTATGAAAAAAGCTGCTCAATCTAAAGCATGGAAAACCGTGCAAATTGCACGTCATCCTGAACGTCCGCAATTTCTAGACTATGTGGGTGAAATTTTCACTGAATTTGATGCCTTACATGGCGATCGTTTATTTGGTGATGATGGTGCAATGATCGGTGGATTGGCACGCTTTGATGGTCAGCCTGTCATGGTGATAGGTCAACATCGTGGTCGCAGTACCCGCGAAAAATTACAACACAACTTCGGGATGTGTAATCCAGAAGGCTACCGTAAGGCACAGCGTCTTATGGATATGGCAGAGCGTTTTAATCTGCCAGTTTTCACTTTTGTTGATACGATGGGTGCATACCCAGGTGTAGGTGCAGAGGAACGTGGTCAGGCAGAAGCGATTGCGACCAGCTTAGCGCAATTGTCGAACTTAAAAGTACCTGTAATTGCTACAGTATTGGGCGAAGGTGGTTCAGGCGGTGCGTTGGGTATTGGCGTGGCTGACCGTGTGGTAATGTTGTCACACAGTATTTACTCTGTTATTTCACCAGAAGGTTGTGCGTCTATTCTGTGGAAAACTGCAGAAAAAGCCGAACAAGCCAGTGAAGCATTGGCATTGACTGCAGAAAAACTGCAAAAGATTGGTATTGTAGAATACGTGGTTGATGAAGGTGAGGGTGCGCATTTAAACCCTGAACAAGTCATGCACAGTCTGAAAAATGTGTTAAAAGAAGCTTTGGATGAATTGCAAGCGATGGATGCAACACAACGATGCGAAGAACGTTACCAGCGTTTAATGAAGTTTGGCAGCGACAATTTAGGTCTAGCGTCTTAAGCCAATTACAGGCTTTTTCTGCACAGACAAAATTTTTAATCGGATGTAGTGGCGGCATGGATTCCATGCTGCTACTGCATCTTTTGTCGTTTTTGTGCCCTGAAAAAGTACGCGCGATTTATATTGATCACCAATTGCAAAGTCCAAGCGCAGCGTGGGGCACATTGGTGCAAGCCACCTGCCAAAATTTAAATGTGCCGTGTGTGCTGCAAAAAGTCAGTGTGTCTGAGGGTAATTTAGAAAATCAGGCACGTCAGGCGCGTTATCAGGCCTATATGCAGCACTTAGATAGCAACGAAGTTCTAGTATTGGCGCATCATCAGCAAGATCAGGCAGAAACCGTATTGCTGCGTTTGTTTTCAGGCGCAGGTGTGCAAGGACTTGCTGCCATGCAAGCTGTCGATGTGCGTGATGACATCAGTATTTGGCGTCCGTTATTGGATATTTCGCGTGAGCAGATTTGCCAATGGAGTGCTGAATTAAAGCTCGATTATGTGCAAGACCCAAGCAATCAGGATGTGCATTATGACCGAGCTTGGGCAAGAGAAATATTGTGGCCTGTCGTGCAACAGCGTTTTCCTAAAATGCAGCAAGCTGTGACGCGTACTGCAAACTTGATGCAAGATACTGAAAACATTTTGGCAGAAGTTTTGGCGCAGGATTTAGCTGCATGTGGCACAGACTCGCAGTTGAATTTAATTCAGTTACAACAATTGTCTTTGTCACGGCAACGTCAGCTATTATCGGCATGGATGAAAGGACAGGCACAATATCGCCCAAGTTTTGATATGGTCGAACGCTTGCAACGTGAGGTGATTCAAGCTAAAGCCGATGCACAAGCGGCATTACATTGTCAGGATTATTATTATCTGCGTTATCAGCAACAATTATTTCGTTTGCCGAAAGCGGAGTATTTAGCTGCAGAACATTTTGAGGCAGAAGAACAAGTGTTATGTTTGCAGGCAGATCAGACTTTTCAAGTGTGGTCTGGCTGTTATCAACTGCAACAAGCCAAAGTCGGTTTATCTGCAACTTTGCTGGATCGTCCGTTAACTTTACGGCCACGTTTGGGTGGTGAAAAAATTCATTTGTATGGTCGGGTGGGCACATGGCCACTGAAAAAAGCCATTCAGGAAGCACAAATTTTTCCGTGGACGCGTCATACAATTCAAATATTAAGCCTAGATAATGTTATGCTAGGCGTTTTTAGCCCCAAAGGCTTTTGGCTTGCACAGTCGGACTATTGTGTCGCAGATGGATGGCAACCGAATTTAGTCTCTTAACGACAAAGAACTCAACGAAGAGCGTGAATCATGAGTGCAGTATTGAATTGTAATATTAGTTTCATTGGCGGTGGCAACATGGCGCAAGCCTTGATTGGTGGTTTGATTGCCAGAGGTTTGCCGCCAACCCGTATTACAGTTTCAGACCCTGTAGAACAAGTGCGTGAATTATTAAAAGAAAAAGATGTGCATGTCACTGAGGATAATTTGGCCGCGATTGCAGATGCAGATATTGTGGTATTTGCAGTCAAACCACAGGTTTTGGCACAAGTATTGCGTCCATTGCACGGTCAGTTTGAAGATAAGCTGGTGATTTCGATTGTTGCGGGCGCAGAAATTGCCACGATTTCTGAGTTATTACGTACAGAACGTGTAGTGCGGGTAATGCCAAATACGCCTGCTTTGGTGCAAACAGGTGCACATGGTTTGTATGCAACCGAACAGGTCAATAGCACTGACCGTGAATTGGCAAGTCAGGTTTTGGCAGCGACAGGTTTAACTATTTGGGTAAACTCTGAGGCGCAAATTGATGCTGTGACTGCAGTATCTGGTTCAGGGCCAGCATATTTCTTCTATTTGATGGAAAGTATGATTCGTGCAGGCAAGAACTTAGGTTTAGATGAAAAAGTGGCGACAGCACTGACGTTACAAACTGCTTTGGGTGCAGCACAAATGGCAATTACCAGCTCGAATACACCTGCAGAATTACGCAAAAATGTAACTTCACCAAATGGCACGACCCAAGCGGCAATTGAAGTGTTTGATCATGCGCAAATTTCACAAAATATTCAGGCGGCATTGGCTGCTGCTAAAACGCGTAGTCAAGAATTAGCGCAAGAGTTGAGTGATAGTATTTAATTATTGAAAAACAATGAATTTAAATTTTAGGAAAGTTTAAGTATGGGTGCAAATTCTGCGCTAATTTTTGGCATTATCATTAACGTAGCGATTTTGCTCGTATTCTTCCGTTTCTTAATGCAATTGGCAGCGGTGAGTCCTTATAACCCTGTGGTGCTTTCAACCATTAAAGCCACCAAAATTGTAGATGTATTTGGACGTATTTTTCCAACGGTTGGCAAAGGTCGAGTTAACTCTGCAGCCTTGGCTTTGTTGGTGGTGTTGTATCTACTCAAAATTTTTGGTGTTATGTATCTCAATGGTGCGATGCCGAATAGTCCAATTCACTTACTGATTCTGACTTTTGTGACCATGATTCAGGATTTAATCCGTTTCTGTCGTTATTTGATTTTTGCCACCATTATTTTGAGTTGGGTGGTGATGTTTACTCAATCTCGTGGCCCTTATATTGAGGTGATTCAAGAGTTGGCAGAGCCGTTATTAGCACCATTTCGTCGTTTATTGCCGAACATGGGCATGATTGATTTGTCGCCAATTATTGCATTTTTGGCTTTATATATCGCTGAAATTATTATGAATCAGGTAGCGATTGTATTGCTGACTGGCTTATAAGTCGCATTATCCTAAAACATTAAAAAGGACTCAAATCGAGTCCTTTTTTTGTAGTTTAAGTTTGGGCTGACGACCTTAATGAGTCTTCAGAAATACAAATAACCTGCATCCTGACCTCCTTCTAGGCGAAGGAAGGTGCTGAAAAAAGAGAGCGCAACGACTTTAGTGCGCTTCATCCCAGTTATTGCCTTTTCCGACTTCCACCACCAATGGTACAGAAATTTCCACCACAGATTGCATGACTTCTGCCAACTTCGGCGCGAGTTCATCTGCCGCATCTGCATCGACTTCAAATACCAATTCATCGTGTACTTGCAGCAACATTTTGGCTTGCGCTTGCGGTAACATTTTGTCGACTTCAATCATCGCCATTTTAATAATATCAGCTGCAGAGCCTTGTAATGGCGCGTTAATTGCCGCACGTTCTGCCGCTTTACGTACCATCATATTACGTGCAGCAATATCTGGCGTATAGAGGCGACGACCTAAAATAGTTTCTACAAAACCTTGTTCTAGCGCGACTTGGCGGGTACGTTGCATATATTCATAAATGCCCGGATAACGCTGGAAGTATTGCTTGATGTAGTTTTGTGATTCTTCACGGGTAAACCCAAGCTGACGAATTAAGCCAAATTCCGACATGCCGTAGAGCAGACCGAAGTTTACAGCTTTGGCCTGACGACGCTGATCTGAGGTTACGTCTTCTAAGGCAATACCCAAGACTTCTGCCGCAGTACGGCGGTGCACGTCTTGTCCATGGTTAAAGGCATCGAGTAGGGCATCATCTTGTGAAAAATGTGCCATTAAACGCAATTCGATTTGCGAGTAGTCGGCTGCCAACAACACGCGACCTTCAGGTGGGACAAAGGCTTTACGAATTTGACGACCAATTTCGGTACGAATTGGAATGTTTTGTAAGTTTGGATCAGTAGAAGATAAACGCCCTGTTGCAGTCAAAGCTTGGTGATAACTGGTATGCACTCGATGCGTATCGTTGTTGGCTTGTTTCAGTAAGCCATCGGTATAGGTGCTTTTGAGTTTAGATAAACCACGGTAGTCTAAAATTAAACTACTGATCGGATGCTCAATTTTTTCCAAAACACTTTCACTGGTACTGTATTGACCTGTTGCGGTTTTCTTGCCGCCTTTGAGTCCGAGTTTATCAAACAGGATTTCGCCCACTTGTTTCGGTGAGCTGACATTAAAGTTTTCACCTGCCAATTCTACAATTTGGTTTTCCAAATCTTGCATGGTTTGGGAAAAATCGACACCCAATTGATCTAAAAATTTCAGATCAAGCTGAATGCCATTTTCTTCCATACTGGTCAGCACACGCGCCACAGGCATTTCGATGTTGTGCAAAATATTGACCAATTCAGGATGCTTTTGTAGCTTCGCAGACAGCACTTCATATAAACGATACGTAACATGCGCATCTTCTGCAGCGTAGTGCGCAGCCGTTTCAATTTCAATTTGATTGAAAGTTTTTTGCTTGACGCCTTTGCCTGCAATTTGCTCATAAGATGTGGTCAGGTGGCTTAAATATAAGCGTGCCACATCATCCATGCCGTGACGGGTTGCGACAGAGTTAAGCACATAAGATGCCAACATGGTATCGAAATACCAACCTTGTAAATGAATACCGTGATTTTCAAGCACATGCGCATCATATTTTAAATGATGCCCAATTTTATCCACCGCATTATTTTCTAAAATAGGTTTGATTTGTGCCAAAACCTGATCACGGTTGAGCTGCTGTGGTGCGCCCTCATAATCATGCGCCAAAGGTACGTAATAGGCATCTTTGGCATCGAACGCGATAGAAAAACCAACAATTTCTGCAACGCGATAATCCAGACTGGTGGTTTCTGTATCAAAGGCAAAACGCTGTGCAGTTTGCAAGCGTTGCAGCAAAGCATCCCAATGCGCCTGATCTAAAATGGTGTGGTATGTTGCTGCACCGAGTTGATCATCAACACTGCTTTGCGTGGCTTGATCTTCAGTTTCAATTTCATTGGCTGTCGGTGCGGCGACTGTTTTTGCAGCTTGTTTATAATTGCTGTTATTTGGATTATTTGGATGATCGAGCGATTGTAATTGATTACGGAATTCTAGCTCGGTATATAAATTGCGTAAGGCTTCAACATTAGGGTCTTGTAGTTTTAGATCGGCATAACCAAAGTTCAGATCAAGGTCACAAACAATGCTGGCGAGTTGATGATCTAGCGCGATGCCATCGGCATTGTCTTTAATATTTTGTCCGACTTTGCCTTTAATATGATCGACATTTTCTAAAATCGCACCAATCGAGCCATATTCGGTCAGTAGTTTTGCAGCAGTTTTGGCGCCAATGCCGGGCACGCCCATAATACCATCGGAAGCATCACCCATGAGGGTCAGATAATCAATAATTTGATGTGGCCAGACTCCAAACTTATCGAACACAGCCTGAATATCCATTGGCTTTTCTTTGAAGCTGTCTTCAAGGGTAACTTTTTCAGTCACCAACTGCGCCATGTCTTTATCGCCCGTAGAAATCAGTACTTGCTGTCCTTCGGCTTCGGCACGTTTGGCTAAAGTTCCAATAATATCATCGGCTTCTGCGCCTGGTAGCATGTAAAGTGGAATACCCAAAGCACGAATTAAAGCATGTAAGTATGGAATTTGCTGAGAAAGTTCCTCAGGCATACTTGGGCGGTCACCTTTATAAATTGGCGATAGTTCGTGACGGAAAGTCGGCTCAGGCGTATCAAAAATTACCGCCATGTGAGTAGGCTGAGTACGACGCATCAACTTTTGAATCGCAGAGATCGCGCCACGAATAGCATTGGTATGTAAACCAGTTGACGTGGTTAATGGTGGTAGTGCGTGAAAGGCACGAAATAGAAAATATGAGCCATCGACCAAGACAAATGGTGGCATGGATTGATTCCTTCTGCAAATAAGCAGTTTATTGTACGTGATTTTTGCAGTTGTCGCAGAAACTGATTTTTAAGGCAAGTGTTGCAGACGCACAGTTACCGAATTGCTGATGAATCCTGATTCAGAATCGTGCTGTCTGTTGTATGATCGGAGCCATGACAATATCAATAAAATGAAGAGCAATGCAGACAGGGCAGAATGAAATTCGAATCATTTGGTTCATGCTATTAATCATAATTTCAATTGGCGCATGGTGGCTCGGTGTGCCGATGCTGAGTTATATCTGTGCAGTTGCTGCGGTGGTCAGCGTGATGTTTTTTGTGGGACGAGTGCAGAACTCACTGGAACAGGTTGTGGATGCACAGTCACAAGTACAACGCCAAAGCTCTAAAACTCCTTTATATATCGCCGCTTTTATTGCTTTTTTAGGAATATTGCTGGATTGGTATTTACTGACATCTATTGCTTTAAGTGCATGGATTTTTATGTTGTTGCGATGGTTGCAGCGTTTGGAGCAAGGACTGTATCAATTACAGCAATTACAAAGTGCCGCTAAGCTTCAGGCGCATGCTCAAAAGAGCTATCCTCAAAAGACCAATGCTCAAGAGAAAAAGGTTCAAACGCAATTCGCAGAGCATATTTTAGCCAATACATCTGAAGTTGATGCAAGTCTTTCATCAGTTAAGGCAAATGTGGATGATGGTGTTATATCAACCGCTTCTCAACCTGAAACCATCGCTATTCAATCTGATTCCACATTATCGAGCGAGCCGAATTCTGTTCGGGAACAAGCAGCTCAAGTTTCTTATCCATATCAAGACCAAGAGTATCTACATCAAGAATATTCGGCTCCAGATTTAGCCAAATCCTCAAGGTCTGTTGCACCTTTTGCAACTCAGTCGCGCTCATCAAGTAACAGTTTATTGCAACAAGCTCAATCATGGCTGATACATGGTAATCCTGTATTAAAAGCAGCAATTGTAGTGTTACTCATAGGCGTGGTGTTACTGCTACGTTTTGCTACTGAACATTGGCAATTTAGTTTGGCAGTGAAACTTTTGTTCGTTGCTGGCGTGAGTGCAGCAGTGACAGTATTCGGTTATCTGTTACGCAACAAAAATCGCAGCTTTGCTTTGGGTGTGCAAGGTTTGGGGTTGGCTGGGCTGTGTCTGACCTTATTTTTTGCCTATTACAATTTGGTCATTCCAAATTTAGCTATCGCCAGTCTGTGTTTTATTGTGGTGATGTTGCTCACGCTCTGGCTGAGTTTAAAACAACAATCAGTCGAACTTGCCCTCATGGCAATGCTGATTGCGTATTTCGCACCGTTTACTTTACCTGTTCGTAATGCAACAGCCATTGAATTTATTGCCTATTATTTGCTGATTAATATTTCGGTTGCCATTTTAAGTAGTTTACGTCCGTGGAAATATTTAAATCAAATTGCGTTTTTAATGACGGTTGTGGTGGGTGGCAGCTATGCCTTTTATCATGGTTATATCTTTGAACGGCAGGTGCTAACGCTTTTAGTTTTGGCGCATGCGGCTATTTTTATTTGGTTGGGTTTTCGCTTTAGTCAGCTTTTGGCACAGGAAGATGTCGCCACGTTTCAGCTGAAACCTATTTTAGACCTTGCCTTGATTTTTGGCGCACCCATTGTCGGTTATGCCTGTTTATATCTGATGTATTTTGAAGAAACAGCAGAGCAGGCAGCCTTTAGTTTGTTATTTGCGGTGGTTTTTGCAGGTTTGTATTGGCTGACCAAACAGCATCGGCAGACACAATTTATTGCACAAAGTTATTTCAGTTTGATGCTGATTTTTAGTGTGTTGATTCCACCTATTTTACTGCCTGAACAATGGAGTGTCATTGGTTGGGCATTACAAGGCGTGGCTGTGTTTATTTTTGCCTTTATTCAATATTCTAAAATTAGCCGTTATTTGGCACTAGGTTTGTTTGCCGTAGCGGGCTTATCTGGGCTGTATTATTTAGTAGAGTTGCCTTATTTCGAGCGCAGTATTTATTGGGTACTGAGCCTAAGTTATGCCACGGTTGTGGTGTTTTCCAACAGCCGTGCAGCTTTCAGACAACAACTGAGCACAGCAACCACGAGCGTACTGTGTTTAATGATGTTGTCTGCAACCAGTTTATGGCTATGGTTAGGTTTAGATTACTTTGATGGAGAACTTGCAACCGTACAGACGCTTTTGGCGGTGGTGGTCATTTATTTACTTATCAACGAAGTACTACTTTCTCGTCAAGCGACATGGTCATGGCTATTGCCCAAATGGTTAGGTCTAACGCCAGTTTCGCTCACTGCAGCAGGTTTATTATTCAGCCGTAGCTATGATGGAGCGGTGCATTGGGTTTCGGGTACTGAACGTCTGCTATTTGCCTTGTTTGCAGGCGTGCTCAGTGTGTTGTGGTTGCGTCCTTTATGGACTGTCCGCAGCGACAAAGAATGGCTGAGTTTAGGACTGTTACCCATTTTGGCGATGGCGAGTTTAACGCTGTTACCACAGCATCCGTATAGCAGCGTGGTGATTTTACCATTGCTCTTTGCGGCGTGGTGTTGGTGGCAACAACCGGATTCAGATTGGCGCAAATTTTGGTATGCGCGTAGCAATTTAATCTTCATGTTGATGTGGATGCTATGTTCACAACTGTTGACTGAACACGCATTTTACGGCTATGTACTGCCTATTTTGAATCCATTTGATTTGGTTAGTATAGCCATGTTGGTGGCTATTTTGTGGATGTTGAATCTGCAACGCAAAACCCATTTAGACCAAGGCTTGGCAGCGGTAATTATGGTCTTGAGTTTACTGTGGCTAAGTAGTTATGTGCTATTTCGTGCCTTACATCTGTATTTGGGAACGCCAATCAACCAAATTGCTGTTTGGCAAGATGCCACTGTGCAGCTCAGTTTGACCTTGCTTTGGGTGAGTTTGGCTTGTATCGCCATGTGGATTGCCAGTCTGAAACAATTACGTGCCTTGTGGATTTTAGGCAGCAGTATTTTGGTGATTGTGACCTTAAAATTGGTGCTTTTAGATTTATCTAATATTGGAACTTTAATGCGCGTGCTGTCATTCTTTGCTGCAGGTTTAGGTATGCTACTGATTGCATATATCGCCCCAATTCCTGAGCCAGATCTCGCAAAAAACAACACTTCGCCGTCTTCCAAAGCTTGAGCAGATCCTCAAGTTTAGTTAGAGGCAAAGTGTCGAAGACTGAAACGATTACTTTAAGTCAGGTTCTCGTTTCAGTGCTTGGGCATTGGCATATTGATCAAGTTCTTCATTATTTAAAGGGCGCGATAAAGGATGATCAACAAAACCCATTTTGGGTACAGGAATTTCGATTTGGTTGTCTAGGAAACCATTACGGATACGTTCCTGCATTTCATCACGTACCTTTAAAAAGTTTTCTTGCTGACACCACACCGCAAACAACAATTCAATTGAAGATTCACGGAAAGCTGTAACTGTCACCGCGGGTTTAGGGTCAGACAGCACGAGCGGATATTGATTGGCGACACTGAGCAACACTTCACGCACTTTAATAATATCTTCGTGAAAATTAATCGCGAGGGTAATGGGCACACGTCGGATTGGAAACTTGGACAAGTTATGCACGGGTGCACGAATCAATTGTTCATTGGGTAAACGCACATAAATATTGTCTTGGGTCAGCAATTTAACTGAAAGTAAGTCAATTGAGATCACTTCACCTTCAATGGTGTGTCCGCGAATCAGGGTGATTTGAATGGTATCGCCCACTTCAAAAGAACCTTCGCCAATCAGGAACATACCACTAATTAAATTGGATGCCGAGGTTTGTGAGGCAAAACCCAAAGCCACGGTTAAAATACCCGCTGCACCTAAAAACACGCTGAGTTTAAAGCCTGCTTCTTTCAGGCTCGCCATCACAAACAGCAGGAAAATAAAGTAAAAAATCCCGCGTCGCCAAACTAAGCGTTGATGCGCATTAAAACGTGCGCCAATAGTGCGTACAAAAGTATTGGAAACAAAACGTGCAATTAAGAAACCAATCAAAGACAATACAATTGCGACCAAAATTTCGGTCAGACGATCTGTATTGATATTGGTAAAAATTCCTTTGAGGCTGTTGGTGATTTCTTTGGAAATATTGGAATCTGCCATAACATCCTCTTAGAAAAATGAATCAAACATATTAAATAAAGCACCTGCCGTTTCACGCGGTGGTTGCAAATAGGTCACTTCACCTGCATGTGGCGGGGTGCGATTTTCAATCCGAATTCGTGGCGGGCGGTCTAAACCTTCATGCATCACTTTAATTTGTGAAGTCCATAAACGACCTGTACTTTCGCTGAAAAATAAAGGCAGCGCAGGCACAGGCACATTCATTCGGTCAAAACGCAATTGTTGATTGCTGGTGTTGTGAAATTCAATCGGCGTGACGGCACGAAATGCACGTGGTTTTAATTGATGTAATTCGGTACGGCCATCGACTGCTGTGGCATAGCAAATTTCACCTGTACGATGATTGGGGCCAAACCAAGTATCTTTCGGGCGAATAATCGGCAAATCAAAAATGGGTTCACGTTGACCATCGACAAAGGCAGACATCCACAACGGTGTGCTGATATACAATGTGCCGCGTTGCCCCGCAGGAATATAAATTGGATCGACAGGTTTAATCACCACTGAACGGTCTGCCAAACGAGGCATGAGCTGTAATTTACTTTGTGTAGATTTGAACATATAGCGTTCAATTTTCACAGGTTGTGGAAAGGCAAATTCAGGATCATCAATGTTATGCCATTGCTGTTCATAATCGTATTGAACCTGCGGGCGATAATATTCCAAACGCCATTCTTGCATACCACGGGTCAAACGTACTAAGAGTGAGCCAAATTGCCACGTTTTAGGACGATTGAGCTCAAACTCATAGTCACCCCACCATTTTAATTTAGCCGAATCAGTTTCTGAAATCTCATGATTATGTGACAATGGCCTATCCTTTTCTTGATAAATCAGCGAAAACAGACTTCACGCTGTCATACGCTTAGAGTACACTCAAATTAAATTTTTTCATCATTATTATAATCGCTGATGCAAGTACTGAAACAATTACAAATACCGTATAGCTTTGCCAAACGCCATGGGGTGTTAATTCGTTATGAGGGCGATCATGCCTTTATTGTACGTCGTGAAAATACGCCGATGCTTGCCATTCAGGAGGCGCGTCGTTTTTTGGGGCATCCTGCACAGCATCAACTTTGTAGCGATCAGGAATTTCACCAATTATTAAGCAGCAGTTTTGCAGGTGATACAGGCGAGTCGCAGCAAGTCGCTGCGGGATTGGAAGATCACCCTGACTTGCTTAGTTTGGCAGATTCAGTTCCTGAAGCAGAAGACCTGATGGATCAGGAAGATGATGCACCGATTGTACGTTTAATCAATGCTTTACTGTCTGAAGCGATTCGGGTTGGCGCATCGGATATTCATATCGAATCTTTTGAGAAAAAACTGTCAGTCCGTTTGCGGGTCGATGGTCAGTTGCGTGAAATCGTGCAACCGCGCCGTGAACTTGCGCCTTTATTGGTGTCACGTATTAAAGTCATGGCAAAACTGGATATTGCCGAAAAACGTATCCCTCAAGATGGTCGTATTTCGCTCAGACTAGCAGGTCGTGAGGTCGATGTACGTGTGTCAACGCTGCCATCTTCGCATGGTGAGCGGGTGGTAATGCGTTTGCTGGATAAGCAAGCAGGTCGTTTAAACATGACGCACTTGGGGCTGATGCAAAATGATTATGAGCGCTTAAAGCAACTGGTACATCGACCACACGGGATTATTTTGGTTACAGGGCCGACAGGTTCGGGTAAAACTACGACCTTATATGCAGCTTTGTCAGACCTGAATGACGGTTCTAAAAATATTTTGACTGCAGAAGACCCGATTGAATATCAACTTGAAGGGATTGGGCAAACACAGGTCAATACCAAAGTGGATATGACCTTCGCTCGTGCTTTAAAAGCCATGCTGCGCCAAGACCCAGATGTGGTGATGGTGGGGGAGATTCGTGACTTAGAAACCGCCGAAATTGCAGTGCAGGCTTCCTTAACTGGTCACTTGGTACTGTCTACCCTACATACCAATACGGCCATTGGTGCAGTCACCCGTTTAAAAGATATGGGCATCGAGCCGTTCTTGCTGTCAAGTTCATTAATTGGGGTGATCGCACAGCGTTTAGTGCGCACCTTATGTTCGCACTGCGCCACATGGCATGCTGCAGATGACTTTGAACAAGAACTCTTTAAAAGTGTGACCGATGCAAGCGATTTAAAACTTCCGCAACCGAAAGGCTGTGAACATTGCTCACATACAGGTTTTACTGGGCGGACTGCAATTTATGAAATTGTCCCTGTGGATGAAGCAATGCGCCGTTTGATTCATGGCAATGCCGCGGAATATGAACTGGAAGATTATGCACGACAGCAATCAGGTTCGATTCGTGAAGATGGATTGCGTAAGGTATTGGCAGGTAAAACCACTTTGGAAGAAGTGCTGCGCGTGACCAATGAAGCGGCTGAATAGCTAAAAAGTAAGGTTAAGATAAGAAATACAAAGAGTTGATCACTATATTGTTGATCAACCCTTTTTATTGAAATTCAATTTTAAAATTGCAATAAACGACGATGCTGCATTAACGGCATCGACTCTCGAATTTTGCTTTGTTCATCTAAATCAAAGGGCACTGTAATCAGTTGCGTACCTTCGTCTTGCACCATTGACAATAACTGTCCGCGTGAATTGGCAGCGCCTGAATGTCCCCAAGTCTGACGTTTTTCACCATGCCAACCTTGTTGGGCTGCACCTAAAACCTGACATTGACTGTCCATGCCACGCGCCTGCAAGAGCAATTGCCAATGCATTTGACCTGTGGTGTAAGTAAAAGCCGATGGCGCAGTTAAAATATTGGCGCCTTGCGCACGTAAAGTTAAGGCCAATTCAGGAAAGCGCAAGTCATAACACACCATTAAGCCAATGTTGCCAAACGGTGTTTTCGCTACAACGACTTCAGAGCCAGGTTCAAAAAACTTAGATTCCTGATAACCACCAACAGAGTCACCAACTTGCACATCAAACAAATGAATTTTGTCATAACGTGCTTCAGTTTTTTCTGGGCTAATACATAAACTGACCGTACGCACACGACCATCTGCAATTGTTGAACCATCAGGGCGATATGGGCAGGGCAATGTACCCGCCACAATCCAAATTTGATATTGATGTGCAAGCTGTTCCAACCGCTGTTGAATACTTTCAAACTGTGCCGCGGTTTCGCGTTGTTTGCCTGCTGCAAAGCAGACAAGGTTTTCGGGGAAAACGATCAGTTCAGCACCATCCGCTTTACTCTGTTGAATCAATGTTTCAATGATTTTGAAGTTTTCCTCAATATCATTTTGTGAGTTCATTTGAGCAACAGAAAGTAAAGTCATCAAAGCATTCCTGAGTGAAGATCAAGCGTTCTGCTGATTTTGCTCAGCACATTGATCGAGACTATCTTGTTCTTTTTGTAGCTGTTTCACCAAAGGTTCGAACATATTTTGGTTGTTTTCATTCAGCTTCATGAGGGTTTTATGGGCATCTAATACCGTAGTGAGCATATTGCTATGCGTGACGTGTTCTTCTACCAGCTCACGCGTGCAGACAGTTGGGTCACCACAGTAATTTAAAATCACAAACACCTGTCCTAAGCCCATGCTATTGGCGAGCGTAGTAATGTCTGGATTAGTAGAGAGCATAACTGCTTGAATGTTATGGATTTGTTTCAGTTTTAAGCCTAGCTTAGCCAATACACCTAAAACTGTACTGTCAATAAATGTAGTTTGGGTTAAATCTACAATTGCACCCACCACATTAGATTGCTGTTCAATTTTACTGAGTAGTTTGTCTAGACTAATACAAGATTGGGCACGCACTTCGCCAAAAAGCTTAAAGATATGCGTTCCATTCAAACTTGCATATTCAACATGACCTGTTGACATATAAATGCCATTTGCAGAGAAGGATTAGATAATTATCCCATAGCGACTATATAGACTCAAGTGGCTTACAGTCGTATATCTTGGGTTGAGAAGTTAACTGGCTGATTTATTGGTTATTTTGTTCGACACAAACTCAAGATCGCAATATCATCTGCTACATGATCGGGGGCTTGGAATGATTGATTTTGCAAGTGAAAGACCAATTGTTCAAACTGTTCATTCAAACCACCACTATAAGGTTCTAACGCACCATCGGAGCAGATAATAAACCGCGCCTGTTTATTTAATACGCACTCAAATTCCTCAACTTCTAAATCTTCAGTCAGTCCCAAAGGAAAACTACTGGTATTTAAAATTTTAGGTGCTTGATTGGGTTCGATAATAATGGCAGGTGGATAATGCCCCGCACTCGACCAACGCAGTTCGTGGGTTTCAATATTTAAAATCCCACTAATCATGGTGATATGTTTTTCAATATTTTCTTGAACCAACATGCCATTCAGCTTCTTAATCAGTTCGCGTGGTGTTTTGGAGCGACCATGAAATGCAGCCATCCAAGACGTTAGTAAACTACTAGTTACACCATGCCCAGAGACATCGGCTAAATAGAACATGATTTCTTTATCACTGATTTTCCAGTAATCAAACCAATCGCCCGACAAATAAGCCGAAGGCTTAAATAACGTATCTACACGGTAGTTGCACAGTTCGATAGGATTGGGCAGTAATTTTTTTTGTAGTTCAGCAGCTGAAGGTAAGTCGCGGCTGTCTTGATTGCGTTTATATTGTGCGTCTATTTTGCGTAAGGCTTGTGGTGGATTTTCTGGTAAACGACTCCACAACCAACCTGCTAAAGCGCCTTGTTCCCATGCTTGCACCAATGCTGTGCCTTCATCTTCAAAGGCCAATACAATCGTGGGTAAATTCCATTGATGGGTTAAATAATCTTGCACATCGGCAATTGCAATAATGGTTGGGTCATACAAGCTGATGTCATCTATGTGAATCATTTGCACACTAGGAAGTGTGTCGAGCACCTGTTCTAGATATGGAATATCACGTGTGGGTTGAATGAAATACATAGAGTTTTGTGTTGACCCTGAACCTAAACAAAGCGTTACTATAACAATGCCTGAATACTCAAGGAAAGTAAAAACTCACCTTGAGTAAAATGTTTTACAAATTATTCTTTGCTTTCTTCAGGCGGGTTTATTTCTTCTTGATCATCAAAAAGTTCTTCGGTTTCATCATCTACAAAAGAAATACTATCTGCATCGAGTCCTTTCTTTTCCGCAATTTCAAAGTTTTTACGTTGCAAGTAAATATCCCGAATCGCGGCATATTTATCGCCCTGTAATACTTGTTCTACATCTAGGAGTTGCGAGCGCGTATCTAGGCCGCGCATAACTTGCTCCGACCAATATAAACGGTCATTGCCATCTAAAATGTATTTTTGTGGACGTGCCTGACCATCTACAAGTGTGCCGAAACCATCACGGAAAGTACTTGGGCCGTAAATTGGTAGCATGACATAAGGCCCTGAAGGGACACCGTAGTAGCCCAAGGTTGTACCAAATTTTTCTTCTTCCGTGTCTAAACCTAAACGACGTGCAGGGTCAGCCATGCCTAAAGTAGTAATCGTATTTAAACTAAAACGACCTAAAGTTTTTGCGGCACGTAAAGGGCGGCCTTGAATCAATTGGTTAACCGCATTCCAAGGTTCGCCCAAGTTTTTTCGGAATTGACGATATGACCCGCGCACTTCACCAGGGACTTTCTTTGTATATTGAACCGCAAGTGGACGCGCGATATTACGATCTAACATATCGTTGAATGCATAAATCTGACGGTTCAAAGGTTGCAGTGGGTCTTTGACTTCATCGGGTTGTGCAGCATTTGCATTCACTTTTAAATCTTTGGCTTTTACATTTTTTAATTCTTTAAGCGCATTCAAACGACTACTTTTAGTTTCAGAAGATGAATCTGCCGCAATAACTTCAGTAGTTTCTTCTTGAGCAACTTCTTCAGTAGAAGGCATTGTCGCATGTGTTGAGGTGATGAATCCTAAAGAAACAAGGCACACCCAAAGATATTTTTGTTGATACATAAAGAATCCTAGCGCTTAAATCTGAGTAAGCAAAAGCTGTTATATCGCTGATGGGTGTATAGTAACAGTTAATTGAAACGATGTATTAAAGCAAATTTGCTCAAAATGTGTGTAGAAAAGGTAAGAATGAACAAAAAATAAACACTCGAAATATTTCTTTTACAAAAAGCCTTGCATGGCAAAATATTTGGCCTATAATGCACATCCATCGGCGGTGATGTTGATAAAAACTTGTTGAAAAACAATAGCTTGGTTGATTGATTTAAGATTAATTGAGTTTGTTTTGAGTAGATGGGTTTGAAAATAAAATCAACATTGCATGTTGACTTTCTAGAAATAGAGAGTAGTATAGCCGACCTAGCTTGATGCTGACGAAGCATCGAGAAGATCATTAAGAGATTATGAAGAACAACTTGTGTGGATTTTTACTGATTGATTGATCGAAAATATTTCATTGATTGATTGGTTTAAATTACTCGAAGTTTATTTGAGCGAAATTTAAGTCAGAAAATTGATGAGCCAGATTTGGAAGTTTAGATTAAAACTTCAAAATGATTTTAACTGAAGAGTTTGATCATGGCTCAGATTGAACGCTGGCGGCAGGCTTAACACATGCAAGTCGAGCGGGCGAGGTTGCTTCGGTAACTGAGCTAGCGGCGGACGGGTGAGTAATGCTTAGGAATCTGCCTATTAGTGGGGGACAACATTCCGAAAGGGATGCTAATACCGCATACGTCCTACGGGAGAAAGCAGGGGATCATTTGACCTTGCGCTAATAGATGAGCCTAAGTCGGATTAGCTAGTTGGTGGGGTAAAGGCCTACCAAGGCGACGATCTGTAGCGGGTCTGAGAGGATGATCCGCCACACTGGGACTGAGACACGGCCCAG